>PKYZ01000694.1 GCA_003132865.1 Bryobacterales bacterium | reverse complement strand
ACTTCTAACCGGACAGCAGTGTAAACCTCATTACGATGTGCATTAAACGGGCAGACGTTGCGCCGGGTTTGGTGTTCAACAACTTGTATCCCGCCGGCGGGAATGCAGTTTGTGCTCTATACGAGATCCTTCTTTTGGCGGTGGCGTCACCAAGTCGCGACTGCCGCCATAGTTAAGCAACACCATTATGCGCGCCCATGAAACGCACAGCATACAATCGTTCTACGTTTGCGAATGATGCGCAGCGGTAACGCCGTAGCGAGTATCAGTATCAACGCAGTACACTTAGGCGATGAGACCCAGCGACGCGCGGACACTTAGCCTCCACATCTCGTATCCAACCAACGTAATGAACATAATGAGCAAGTCCGTCGGAGCACGATATCGGGCAAGCCCGATTCCCATGCAGCAAGAGATCGTCATGGTATACAAGATGATTGTGATGCCAACGGCGTACACGCACACCAAGAATGCGAAACGTGTCCCGCCTTTGGAAGGTTGTGCGGTGCGGCGGCTGTAGCACGGGAGCCTAAAGAGAGCATGGCCCGTAAGCGCAAGCATCTGTAAACAAAATGCGCTCACAATCGACAGTTGCCAAACGGCCCACAAGGCCCGGTAGACTGCCGATGAGCCAGTAGACAGCGGCCCGTCGGTCGGGAACCAATATCCGCCCATCGCCTTAGTGCACTCGTTTAGGAAGGACATTGGTTTGGCCCGGATCAGATTGAAGCTCAGGTTCTGAACCATCAGGAGCGCCTGCGTAGTATCACCGTGATAGTAGGCGGCCAAATCTGGGAGAGCACGAAAAATGTAATTTTGTCCGGTATGGTCTGAGGTTGGCGAGGTCATCAGTGCATTACGGTGTTGAATAAGGATGTCACGGATATCTTTATATTGGTCCGGCGCGAACTCTAATACACCGGCGACTTTGGTGCTGACCGAATACGCCGATAAAATGTTCGTGCCGAAGTATCCGAAGTGCCGATAATTAGAATATGCATATGCGCCCAGCGCCGTGAAAACGATGCCGCTCGTTGCGACCAAAAAGACGAGGAGGCGACGTAACGGTAGCCGGAGGAGAGTGAAGTGACGACATGCCAGTACACACAGCGCAATTGGGAGTACTAAAGCTTGAAATGTGGGGCGAGTGAGCGCAAGACAAAGGGCTGCCACTGGATATGCAAGCAGCAGAATAACATGCTGGCGGTCCAGCCAGCGTACAAAAAGTACAAAAGTTACGATCAGGAAAAACTCGCTGAGGTTTTCCGTGCCCATCTGGGCGGCCCACTCGACGAGAGGAGGGGCGCATCCGGATGCTAGAAGTGCAACAATCGAGGTTGGCCGAATATTGAGTCCGTAAAGGAGCCATGCAAGGAGGCCAACGGATGCGAAGTGGAGCGCAAGGGAGATGTTGTAGAGCGCCCGTGTGGGTCCCGACTCAGATCCTGTCAGGACCAGAAGAATCGGTAGGCCGGGAGTTCGGGCGGGGACTTCGTTTAAGTTGAAATGTTTCAGTTCGCTGGCCAGCTTCATGTAGCTCGGCGTATCCGGCGTGACGTACGGGGCGTCTTTCCACACAACCGAGTAGACGATGAATGCCAGGCACAGCCATCCGAGCGCCAGGAGGGTTATGCGGATCGGCGGAAAAGGACGGAGTGTGGCCTCCGAGTTGCCGGGAGTAGCCATAGCAGAGGGCTCGAGTTCTGTGGCGTATCGGTTCGCGTGCTTATGAAGTTCCATAAGAAATACTGCGTGCGTTGGCGGAACACCTTGCGGCCATCGAGATGAGGTGGTTACAGGGAAGCGTTGGGATCGGCGCTAATATCCGCGTCATCACGTGGGCCCGCATCTTCGGGTTCGTTCGCGGCCAGGCGCGCGAGAACTACTGTCGCACCTAAGAACCAATATGCCGGATCGAGGCGGCTCTGATCTCCGAATAGGCCCGTCGCAAGCCAGCCATAGAGGCCAACTTCGACCGCCATGGCATACACTTCGACCGGTCGAGGATCGGTGGTGTCGGCGTTCTTCCGGATACTGCGTAGCGTTAGGAGCGCCATAGTCATCGCAGATATCCAGAATATGAAGCCCTCGACACCTGTATCGCAAAGGACGGCAAAAAAAGAGTTATGAGATGAACGCCGGCCTTCCGTGAGGTAGCCAGCATCCAGATAACGCGGGCTGACATATTGGTAGTTTTGATAGCCGACGCCCAGGGGATAGTCTTGAAACATCTTCAAACTGGTCCTCGCGATGACGAATCGACTGGCTGCAGAGGCCTCATTGTGCGGGTCTTGGATGGTCTGCATTCGCTGCCAGTAGTCGTCCGGTGCCAGCCGGAAAACAAACAGACAGCCTCCAAGGGCGAGCAAAGGGAAAATGCGGAAGGTGATCCGCCGCGGCAGCAAGCACAGGAGCAGTATTCCCTCGAGCAGCAGTGCTACGAATGCTGTGCGTTGATATGTTTTGACAATGCTATTAAGAGCGAATGGAATCGTCCCAAGCGAAAGCCAACGCTGCAGGCGAACGCCCCGGATCGATAGAAGGATCAGGAGAGGGATAAACAGGACCATCACCTGTGATTGTCCTGTGATGAGGACGCCTTCACCGCGGTCCAGCGATGGGGGAATATACCCTAATCGCGCCCCGAAGGAATGCAGCAAGGCTGCATGGAGTACGCCCACGATACATGCTGTAAAGAACCATGATATGTCGGATTCGGTCCGCAACGCCCAAACAAGAGCCGACGCCACGATCAAGACCTTGAACATCTCATATGCGCCGAGAAGCGCCGACTCCGGCGCGCTGATTGCCCAACTGGCGCTGAGAATGCATACCCCCAAGAAGCCCCACAGGAGCCATAAGATTCCGGCTTCTCCACGGACACGAGCCGCGGGCCGCGCACGCTGGAGCAGCACACCCGCGAGAAATGCGATTGTGGTCCAGAATTGGTACCGGAACCCACCGTCGCTTAAGTCCATCGCTTTAGGATTCAGGAGGTACGCTTCAATGCATGCAATAGCTCCGGCCAGTGGGGAAAACAGCGAGGCGACGATGCCTATGGCAGTCGCACCAAGATAAAGGATAGCTTTCACCATTCGAGGACCACTGCGGAAAGCGAGCGAGCGGCCCGGCGGTAAACGATCAGCGCCACGGCGCCGTGATTTTAAGCAGCGTTTTTTCGCGTCGTTGGGCTGCGAAACGCGCGGTTGGATTCCGCCACTGGGCGAGCGCGTCGTGGGTAATCACGGTCCCGTATAGCATGTGCCGCTTTGTGCGGCTATGATTACGCGTTGAACGTCGACGACATTGCAAAGGCCATCGCCATTAATGTCCCCTTCACACGCAGCCGCACCTAGTCCGGCATTTGTTGCGAGTGTCACGTCGAGTGCGTTAACGACGCCATCATGGTTAATGTCACACGGACCTAGGGCCGGTGTCGACACCAGTATTTCTGTAAAATACGCCGTATTTGAGGTAGGCACAAACTCACCGCCGCCGGTATAAGTTCCGCTGCCGGTTGAGCCATTTAGTGCCACCGCAGGCAGACTCCAGAAGTCCGGTGTTATAGAGTTCCATGCGGTTGGGCCACCGATAGCAGTCCAGCGGCAATTGACGTAATTTGAACCGCCTCCGGTTGAGCAATCATTGATGGTCGTGCCGTCCGTGACTTCGTAAGTGTCACAAGTGTTCCCGTTAGGGGGCAAGCCAGATACGGTGGTAACGCCGCAGGTAATGTTGTTAATGGATAACTGAAACGATGTGGAGCCTGGAACTGCCGTTACCGAGTACACTCCGCCGGTTTCAATCGGGCCATGAAAGCCGTTTTGTCCATAGTCCGAATAGCCTGCCACCTGAGCGCCAACCTGCAATCCGTGCGGCGCGCTGGTGTTAACCGTGATATTGTTCGGGCCGTTCACGGCGGTGATCTGCCATGATTTAAGCGTAGCGGTCGTGTAGCGATTTCGCCAGAACTGCCTCGGATACGCCATGATCGTCCAGGTGCCGTTTGCCGCCGTGTTCCCTCCGACGCCCGAAACGGTTATCTGCTGTCCGGTCGGGATCATCGGGTCCAGAGTCGTGTACAGCATGATTGGGGAGGTGTTAAGGGCTGCAATAACGGCTGGTCGCGGCCTGATAGCAACGTACATTGGGGGTTGCTGCGACATAGTCGAAGAGTCCCAGGTCACATAGCCCGCGCTGCTGCCGCTCGGCGCAATGTATATCGGCCCGGCGTTTGTCCCCGTGCTGAATCCATTGGCGTGCATCGAACTGGTTGAGTAGTGCACGTCGTAATTGTTGTTTACCAATTGGTTTGTCGGGCCGGACCACTCTACCTCATATTGCGTCCCAGTGTACTGCGCCGTCACATCATGGACATACTCATCGGACTCGCCTGCCGTATTCGTGGACAGGGTGATCGGCCCCACCCAGCAGTTGCGAGTAGTGGTGGCCCCGTTCGCGTACCACGGAAAGATATAGAAGTGTGTCATTCCATCAAAGAAATGGACTGGAGAAAGGTTGCCGGAACTGTTGATATTCGTGGGCAATACCCATTCCGGGTCATTAGGCCAGTTAGCCTCCCCAGCGCCTACGCGATGGCTTGGCGTTTCATTGATCTGCACGTATACCGGATAGAACGCCCGAATGTTCAGGGGTATGAACGAATAATAATGCTGGCCTTGTGAGCTGGTATTCACGTTGTCATGAGGATTAATATAGTCTCCGAACTGCGCCGTCGTATAGTCCGCTGCCCAGTCCGTATCACAGGTTACAGAGTAGTTGAGCCTGTTGATACTGGCGTTCCATGTTCCGCTGGTTATATAACCTGCTACATAGGTAGTGGGCCAGACAAACGTGTCAAGCCGGCCGGTCGGCATCATGAAAAAATACATACAGCTATTATTGGAGGTCACGGGCTGGCATGCCCCTCCGGTGCATCCCACGATATTGTTGTTTGCGAGATTGCCGGCGACGCGGTTGAGCGTTTGGTTATAGCACTGGCTCATGCCTGGATTGATCTGCCAAAGCGGCTGATAATTGTCGAAGGTCTGGCGAAGTGACGTAAAATTATCAAGTACCACCGGTTGAGCGCACAGCGTTATTGCGTGGAGGAATAGGATGGCTACGGCGAGCCCGCCGGTTGGGCCGGGCAGGAGAAAAGTGCCGGCCGTCGCACACTCTTTGTCGCGATCCGACGCACGGAGATGGGGGAGCATGGTTGTATCCTAAGGATAATGATAGCCGGTTGATTTGGCGGGCGCAAGACTGAAGAAAGTTAGTGTTGTGAGCTCAAGGGCTGCTCGCGAACGACCTGCAAGAGCTTGCCACGTCGCGTGAGAGGGATCTGTTCTACCCACCTGAAACTGATTTGGATCGCCCCGAGGAAACTTCGCGCTACCGCCCGCAACGCAGCTTCCCGAGATGCGGTGAAGCCGCTCCCCTTCAGAAGACATTCCAGGCTTCCATCCTCGTGCACAACGATCTGAAATTGACGCACTTCGGGGAATTCTTTGAGCAGGTGATTCCAGTAGAGACAATTGATCTTCCGGCCGTCCGGCAGGTCCAAAATCCCGGCTGATCGTCCGTGCAGAGCGCTCAAGGCAGAAACCCCGGATTCGTCCTCGTGCAGAGGCAGGAAGGATCCCAAATCACCGATATCGTAGCGCAGAATCGGAGTGCCGCGGCAGATCGTGCTGGTCCAGAGCAACCGGCCGGATTCCCCCGGGGCGACTGGCTTCCCGCTGTCATTCACAACTTCGACAAAAAGCCAGGGGCGAAGCACGGCGAGTGGACCACCATCTTCGAACTGGCAAGCCATGGTGGAAAGTTCCCGACCGCCATAGCGATTGAGGATCGGCACTCCGAACGCACGGCGAAACGCTTCGATCTGGCCAGGGAGTAACATTTCGCCGCCATTCCAGGCGGTACGCACGCTGCCCGGTGGCGGGCAGGCTTGCTGTTGCAGTATCGCGTTCGCGACGAAGTCCAGCATGGAACTGAACCCCCAGATGGATACGGGGCGGTACCGCTGAACCAGAGCAAGGAGTTGCGATACCGTGCGGTCATTCATCTCATATCCATCGATGACGATGTCACGTAGCAGCCGCGTATACAGGCGCGTGCGCAAGTCGACCCGGCGCTGGATATCGCGTTCGCTTCCCCACACCTTGACCGTCACCATGCCCGGTCGCCAACCCATCCTCAGGCGGGTGTATGTCGAAGCCGCATTCGCAGCCCGCATCATCGGGGCATCGTGAAAAACGTGAGTGGGTTCGCCGGTCGATCCTCCTGTGGATTTCACAATTCCTTCGAGGTGGAAACGGGACTGCAACTCCCGTGCTGGAAACCGTGTCTGTAGATCTTTTTTCGCCAGCACCGGCAAGGAGGGCCAAGCTTTCCAGATCTCGTCTGGATTCTTGATGCGGGCAGCTTCCCGCCATTCGGGGAGCGCGTCCGCTCGGGCGCCGAAATATTGCACTTGGGCGAGGAGGCGCTCTGCGAGTATGCGCCGTTGCCGATCTGGACGCAGACGTGGAAATTTCTCCAGTTCATCCCAGGAGCACGCTTCCCGCTCCCCGAAGCGGTGCCACCAGTATCGACTCGCGGCTTCCATGATCATTCCGGCACCCCCAGTTCGCAATGTCCCCTCCAGCCAGCCGGCGGACGAAATGATCTGTTATCCCATGCGTGCAGTTCGCTTGCCAGGCACATGCGATCTTCAAACCACACTTGAATTCCGTCCGGATCGAAATCGGCGAGCCGGTAGGAGAATCCTCGGAACGCCTCCCGCACCAATGGGATCTTCTGCGGATCGAAACCCATCAACCGTGCATGCACCCATTCGGCGGCGGCAGGATTCGCGGCCCCCGTCACGAATCCCGCCGGTATCGGCGTAGGCGCTAAGGGACCATCGCCTTCGCCGGCCACGATGGCATCCGTAATACTGATGATCGTTCGTTGGGGACGGTCTGCCAAACTACCATCAGCTCTCCCGTAACGCAGGATGCGCTGTAAATCAAGGCAGGTNNGTGCGCCAGACGGTGTCATTGCCGCACCAAGATCCATCCAGGTTCCCATCCGCACCGGACATTTCCGCGACGCGCCCAGTCAACTCAGCCGTCCGGGCGAACAGGCGCTGCAGTTTTCCTGGTGAGCGGCGATTGGCCGCATCCAGGAGGTCCTCAGCCCGGCCCTTCAGCCATGATTTCCGTTGGTAACAATCGCCGCCGCCAGCACTGCTGCCTTTTCGGTGATGAGGGAGGTATTCTTTGTTGCCGTTGATTCCGACCAGGTTCTTGAGCGCGCCTGTGATACCGGCCTTTTTGTGGCACTTCAACTTGGGCAAATTGATCACCACATCGGCGTCGATGCATTCACGGGCAATCAGGTATTGATGCCGCCCAGGGCCGTGGGTCCGGCCCAGGAGGTCAGGGTTATAGACGGTTACGCGAAAGTTGCCGATCTTGGTTATGGGCTCCAGCAGGCTCTCGTGGAGAAGGTCAAACACGACGTAGTCTTGCAGCCCGGAAACTTGCTCGCTTCGATCCGCCCCTAGCGTGTCGCCGTGAAGTACGGTGCGCCGGAAGTCACGTAGTTCAGTGGCGAGGCCACGCTCCTGGAGGCGGCTCACCAGACTGTCGAGCTGACACGCGGCGCGGAGTTTCTGAAAATCGCAACTCTGGAGCGGGGCATCGCCAATAATTATCCGGCTCGGACTTGTGAGCGCAACGTACTCCAATACGGCCTCGATTACGCTGGTGTGAGTAAGCAAGCAGTCCAGACCCATCCCGCTCTGGTTCCAATGGCGCACCCAATTGGGCTTGATAACGACGCGCGATCCGGCAGGGATGAAGTCCCCCAACGGATTCCATCGCGTTGAGGATACTCGGTCCCGGTCAAGCCCCCAGGCTCTGAATAAGTCCCGTACCGCTTGCTGCGCTACGGTCGAGATCTCTCCGGCGGCGAGCTTGGGAGCTGAATTTGGGTCTATCAGAATTGTGTACTCAGCTCGTTGGCTGCGCGCAACTGCCACGACGCGGTCTATGGGCACATCGCAAGGCTTTGAGGTTCCTGCAGCATTCACTGTGTAGGTACTTGCCATGTTAATCGCGTCTGCGGTGTGCGACGGCTTCAAAGACGCTCCAGGATTTCCACTAGGGTTCGGGTCTGGCGGCTGGCATCGAACTGCTCCAAAAACCACGGGCTCGGTTGGACCGGCTCCGAAGAGAGGCGCAGCAACGCTATCAGCCTTTCATCGCGCGCTGGTTCGGGATCGTCGGGATAGACGGTTTGATGCGGTACGCCGGTCTTGATGAGCAGGCGGGCGAGCGGCGATCCCTTCGGCGTGTATACCAGGATCGGACGGCCGATCCGAAGATAATCAAACACTTTCGCGGGAATCTGAAGATCGAGATTGCGGTCGTTGATATCCAGCAAGAGAAGGTAATCCACTTTCCCCATCTCCTGCCGTGCTTCCGGCATGGGAAGCCTGCGGTTATCGTACTCAAGGCAACCCTGTGCATCCAGCGTGGAGAATGGCTGACGGCCGATGCCCATGGTCTCGTTTTCGAAATCGCCGACAAAGCGGACGCGGATGGCATCCGGGCGGAGGGTGCCCGAGCGGATGAGGCGCTCGACGGATGAGAGGAAAATGTCGGGTCGGCGGCCGCCGTAGACAGCGCCGATGTGGCCGATGACGGCATGTTTGCGCTGCGGCAACGGATAGGGCATTACGCAGTCTTCCGGATCGAAGCCATTCATCAGCACATGCATTTTGCGAAACCAGTGCGGATACCGCTTGCGCCAGAGTCCGGCGACCGTGTCGGTGTTAGCGATCAACGCATCGGCATTCGCGAACAGTGAAAATTCGAGCGCCCGATCGTAGTAGCGGCCGCGCCTGCGGTTGCGAAACGGGTTCCCGCAGAGTGGATCCTGAAAGTCGGCGACCCACGGAAGACCGGTGCGGAGCTTCAGCAGCATAGCGACGATATGGCTGACCACAGGCGGGCCTGTGGAATAGATGGCCCGTACGGGCGTCTCCTGCAAAATTCTTTGGGCGGCACTGAGGGCATGTGGCGCCCAAGGCAACTGTTCGTTATAGGGGACGATTCTTTGAATCACGGCTGCCGCACGATCCCCACAACGCATGGCAAACGAGCGTGGAAGAGCGGTTGGGACCCGGCTTACGTGAGGACAATCCTCAAAACCCGCAACGTAAGAGCTGGCAAGTACTCGGGCGCAATAACCGTGTTGGGGCAGGTATTTGGCGAAGAAGTATGGCCGCCACGAGCCTGAGGCATTTTCCGGAGGAAACGGGAATGAAATAAAGAGGATACTATTGGCATCGGTACCCCTGTCCATGCTGCTATCTCAGTTCCCGCACCACACGACTGGCGATCTCCCGGCATGTTCCTCCCTTGAACCGGTTGGTGCCGAGACCGTGTAGAAATGAGGCCTGTTCATAGAGAACTCCGGGCCACAGTGACGCATATTTCGGACAGGGCAAAACACACTCCTCTGGCGAGTTGGCGATCAGGTAATTCGACGCTACCTGCTCACTGCCCCATTCCCGCCATCTGCGGAACAACCGACGGGCAAAACCCGCAAACACAGCGCCGCCACGAACGTACCTTCTTCCAAACCCGCCGCTGAGCATCCGAGCCGATGTTGCCATGGCCGGCGTTAGCCTCTAGGCCTTCGGAGCAGCCCCGGGTTGCTCGGATCTGGCCGGATTGATATCCATCCCGACATTCTCCGCCGCAAACAGCCAGCCCTCATCGCTCTTCAGCACAGCCGCGATCCGCGCCCGCACCGCAGCGTCGGGCGCCCGGAATCCGTTCACGATCTTGCTCAGCAGCGTCTCGTGAATCCCTATCAACTGCGCCAGCCGGTTCTGCCGGATCCCGCTCCGCCACAATTGCAACTTCAGATTCGGATACATATGCCCTACGCCGCAACCTGCCGGGGCCGGCTGCTCCCTACCGGCTCCACGTCTCGGATGTCCACTTCCGCCGCGACCGACTGCCCAATCAGAGCCACGGAAATCACCAGCCGGGCCCGATTCTTGAACCGCACCAGCGTGCCTTCCAAGTCCTGCAGCGCGCCGCGTTTCACCCGGACCCGCACGCCCTCCCGCAGGAACGGGTGCCCATGACAGGGTACCTTGGATCTCAGCAGGCCCTGTACCGCCTCGACCTGCTCGTCCGGCACCGCTTCGATCGCGCCGGCATTCCCGAGAATCCGGACCACGCCTGTTGCGCGCAGCACTGGCAGACGCAGCTCCTGCGAGTCCACAAAGCGCACGAACAGGTAGCCCGGAAAGAGCGGGACGGCCACCTGCTTCTTGCGGTCCCTCCACTGATGGGTTTCTTCGTAAGCCGGGAGATAGCTCTCGAAACCTTTACGCCCGAGTTCGCCCGCCACCCGTTGTTCGAAATTCGAACGCGTTTGTACGGCGTACCAGCACGCCTGCCCGGACATTTCCTCTAGCCGTGTGAGCATCTAGCTCCGCCCCTTCACTTACAGGTCAGTTTCCCGTAAATGCCAGATAAACAACCACTTACTCAAGAACTCTGAATCCGGCTGCTCGGCCCAACACCCACGCCGTTAGCGCGCTTTCTCGTATCGTCCGTAATCTCCGTAATAGTAGGGCGAGCTATACCGCCCCAGAAACCAGTTCGGCACGCAGTTCAACACCGCACCGATCAACTTATCCTTGGGGATCAACTCCAATGCTGCTTTGCACTGTTTGCGGTTGG
Organism: Bryobacterales bacterium; assembly: GCA_003132865.1. The sequence goes on along the minus strand of PKYZ01000694.1, from coordinate 6,461 downwards.
TGTGGTCTGGACGCAGCACCAGGACCACGCCGTCGCAAACTGCCTGGATCAAATCGTAATCCGCAACCGCCGCAATCGGGGGCGAATCCACGATCACATATCGAAATGCTTGCCGCAGCCGCGTACACAATGCCAGCCAAGGCGAGGAGTCCAGTAGTTCCGCGGGGTTGCCCTTCGATTCTCCCGAAGCAAGCACGTACAGGTTCGGCAATTGCTCGATCTGCACGAGCGCCTCCTCGAGTGTGCAGGCGCCGCGCAGCACCTCGGCCAGCCCCGGATCGGCCGGCAGCCCCAGTTGCGTGTGAATCGCCGAGCGGCGGAAATCGGCATCGATCAGCAACACTTTGGATTCGGTCTTCAGCGACAGCACCCCGGCCAGGTTCACGGAGGTGATGGTTTTACCGTCGCCCGCGCCGGCGCTTGAAACCACGATCATGCGCGGCTGCTTGCTGTGGTGAATGAGCCTGGTACGGATGATGCGATATTGTTCGTTCGCTTCCCAATGGTCGCCGTCGAATGGCAGCACCGGTACGGCACCCGGAATCCGCAGCGGCAGGGTCCTGATGGCGGAGCTGCAGATCTCCGTCACCTTGGCAACGGGGGCGGCGGCTTGCTCGGTAAGAGCCCCGGCGGGGCCATTAACGCCCAAGGGCGATAGAGCGGCTTCCGCGAGCTCTCCTGGTTGTCGATTCAGTGCTTCGAAAATCCTGCTCATGGCGTTCCTTGCCTAGTCCACCAGCCCCAGTCTGCCGGCCCATCGCCCGAAGAACGAGCGTGTCGCGCCGTTCCCATTCCCGTATCGCTCCAGGGTACGGAGCGTTAGCGGCTCCAGCACCATCGGCTCCATGGCAGCCTCCGCCTGAGCGGGCGCGGGCGGCGGGGCCGGCAGGCCGAGTTTCAAATCCGCGGCTGCTTCCCGGATATGCTTTTCGCCGACCACTCTCGCTCCCTCGCCGAAAGCCAGGATCAGGGCGTTGTCGCAAAGGGCATTGATCACGCGCGGGATGCCCCGCGAATAATGTGCGATCTGCGTCACCGTTTCGGGCGCGAACGGAACTGCGTGGGCGCCGCCTGCCGTGGTCCAGCGGTAGCGGATATATTGATCGACTTCGTCCGGCGAGAGCGGCTCGATGGTGAACCGCAGCGCAATCCGCTGCTTCAGTTGCCGCAGGTCGCTGCGCTCCAGCAGATCGCTCAGTTCGCTCTGTCCCACGAGCGGGATTTGCAATAGCTTCTGATCGTCTTGTTCGAAATTCCCAAGCAGCCGGACTTCCTCCAACACGTCCAGGCTCAGCTTGTGAGCCTCATCGATGACCAGCGTGGAGATCCTTCCTTCCCTGTGTCCTTCGAGCAGCAGCTTTTGCATCTTGACCAGACGCTGCGCCTTGCTGGCGGGGACCTCCGGGATGCCGAAATCCAACAGGGCTAATTCGAGGAACTCGGCCGGCGTCAGCGTAGGATTCAGAATCACGCTGGATTGCACCTTGGTTTCCGGCATATGTTGCAGCACGCGCGTCAGCAGTGTGGTCTTGCCCGTTCCGGCATCGCCGGTCAGAACCACGAAACCTTTGCGCTCCAGAATGGAGTAGGTCAACCCAACCAGCGCTTCTCGATGCTGCGCCGTCAGAAACAGGAAGGCCGGATCGGGCGTCATGTTGAAGGGCTTTTTGTCCAGGCCGAAGAATTTGCTATACATGTCTTAGCCCCGCTGCCAAAAGAGGTAAATCCCGGCCCCGATGATGCCGAGCAAAGACAGTACCGCCGAGGAGACTACCGCAAGTCGCAGTTTGCGGTTCCTCTGCCGCTTTCCGCCCGCCGGCGCCGATTTGGATTCATCCGTTGAAGAGATTTTGATACAGGGAAGGCGCCCCAGTACCATCAGATCCTTTGGCAGCTCCCACTCTCCCAGCAGCACGTCCTGTTTGAACTCGCGCCCCAGACCAAAAGCCAGGCCGATCGCCAGCGCGCCCGCCCAGCTCAACATATATAGTACCGGCCGATTGGGCTTGATCGGCTTCTCCGGTGTGTGCGCCGGATCAAGCACCGTGAAGCGCTCCGATTTCTGGCGCCGTTCCATGTCCGTGGACATCTCCGCGGAAAGCCCCTTGTCCAGCAAAGACCGGTAGTTTGCTTTAGAGATCTCGTAGTCGCGCGTCAGTTGAGCCATCTCCTGCTCCCGCACCGGGAGCCTGCCGATCCGTTCCTGATATTGCGCCATGTCGCGCAGAACCCGTTGTTGCTCGCTCTTGCGAAACTCCAGGTCCCGGTTGACCTGCACCATCTGCGCCTTCACCATATTGATGCGCTCGCGTGCCTGGAGCAGCTCTGGGCGCTCCCGCTCCGGACGTGGAGGCAAACTAGCCGTTGCATTTAGAGCATTGGAAGCGTCGGTGTGGGGCGCCAGGCGAGCGGCTTCCTTCTTTTCCACTTCTTTCTTTTCCGCCTCTTTCAAACGCGCGATCTCGTCCCGCAGCCGCTTTACATCCGGATGATCCTCGCTATACCGGAGGCGCACCAGATCCAACTGCGCTTGCAGAACCTCCGATTTGGGTTTTGTCTCGGGCACCTCCGCTGCCGCTGAGACCGGCCGATTGGTTGGGCCGCCGCGGGCGGATGACTGCTGGTCCGGCCTAGCCAGAATAGATGCCGTCGATTCCAGCGTGTTCAGGTTATTATCCAGAATCAGCTTCGCCTGTTCCGACCGGTTGATCGCATCCCGGTTCGCTTCCAGTTCCGCTTGTAGCCGCGAAAGCGTCCCGATCAGCGCAGCCTCCTGCTGGGGCAACTCGCCGTTATGGGCCAGCTTGTACTTGCTCACCGCGGCTTCCAGTTCGTCCAGCTTTCTCTTGGCCACCTGAATCTGCGTGGAGATGAATTCCGAAGTACCCTCGGCCTGCACTTCGCGAGTCTTGAGGTTTTCGTCAATGTAGAGATTGGCCAGCCGGTTCGCCACCTGCGCGACCACCGCAGGACTTGAACCTTGAAAGCTTACCCGGAAGGCGCCGGGCCGGTTGCCAGTCCAACCCTGTTCCAGCTTGATGCTGACGTCCTTGCGCATCTTTTCCAGGATTTCTTCCTCGAAAAGATTCTTCCGCTCCGCGTGATAGAGATCGAAATCCTCGATGACCTTTTTTAACTGCCCGCTGCTCAGGATCTGCTCGCTAATCGTTTGAATCCGGTCTTGCAGGTCGGTGCTCACGGTCGAGGCCACGAGTTTCTCGGGAATCTTTTGCGAATCGACCAAAATGAGAGCCTCGGACGAGTAGATCGCCGGAAGCCTGTGTACCACAAGGCAGCCGATCAGCCCGAGTGCCCCCGCCAGAATGCCGGCTGAGAGCTTCCGCTTCCATATCATCCGAGCTATGGAAAGTGGAGATAGCGCTGGATTTGGCGGCGAGATCTTACGGCGATATCCGTCAGTCGTCAACATATTGTTGCGATGGCCTTAAGGCAAGTTCGGGACCACAACGCTAAGTGCCTAAAAGATAATGATTTATGTTTCGGTTTGTGGACTGGCCTAAGGATTTGGATCGCGGTCCAGCGGGACTTTATCCCAAAACTTCGCACTTCTCAGTTGTGCCGCGGGAGGCGTTATCCCACTCATTTGGTCCTCGCCAGCATTTCCTTCGCCGACTCTGCTTCCGGGACATTTGGATTCTGCTTCAAAGCTGCCTCCAAAGCAGCCTTTCCGCGCACTCGGTCGCCCATTTTTAGATACGCCATCGCGAGGTGATACCGGATCGTGACGCTGGCTTCTTTCTGCGCAGCCGCGCTCTCCAATTGCCTCACTGCGGAGTCGTATAGACCCTTGCGGTAAAGAATCCAGCCGAGCGTGTCCGCGAATTCCGAGCGGTCAGGAGCCAGTTCCTTGGCTTGTTGTGCAAACGGCAGGGCTTCAGCGGCCTTTTTGTCGTACTCGCTCAATTCAAAGGCCAAATTGTTGAGTGCGGCCGCATTGTGGGGATCACCTTCAATCGCTCTCCGATAGTCTGCCTCGGCGGCGCTGTGATCCCCTTTGGTCTCCGCGAGGACGCCAAGCAAGAGATACGCCGCACTGTTCCTGGGGTCGCTGGAGACGACGACGCGAAGCCTTGCGGCGGCATCATCCGGCTTGTTGTCCAGCATGTCGAGTTGCGCCAACAGCAGATCGGCGTCGTGAGACTGGGGAGCCGCCGCCTTGGCGGCGTTCAATGCCGTGCGCGCGCCGGTCCGATCCCCGTTCGCCATGAGAAGCTTGCCGACAAACTGTTGTACCGCCGCGGATTTTAGCGAGAGGGCAGCATAAGCCTTCGCCTTCTGTAGACCCTCCGGGCGCTTATTCTGAGCGAAATAGGCCTGCGTGAGTCCATCCAAGGCTTTCACCCGTCCGGGATCGAGTTTGAGGGCGGCCTCGAATGCAGCAACCGCGCCACTCAGGTCGCGTGTCCGCCCCTTCCAATAGCCCTCCTGAGTCAAGAATTCCGGCGATCTCTGCTGTCCGAGCCCCAAATCGATCCCCTTGCGCATCGCCGGAAGATCCCCCACGCCCCAGAGCGCCCAGTTGCGCTCCGACAGCAGATCGAGGGAACGCCGCTGCGATTCCGGCGCCTCATCCAACAATTGGAGAGCAGGCCTTGCGGCGTTCGCCGAAAGCAACGACTGGGCCAGTTCCAGACGGACACCGAGCGCAAACGGCTGAATCCGCAAGGCTTCGGTCAGCTCCTGACGGTAGCTGAGATCGGCGCTGCGCGCCTGGTGCAGCTTCGCGAAGATGTAGTGTACTTCGGCTGATCCGGGGTTCAGCCTTAGGACTTGGTTCAGGTCTAGTTCAGCTTGGTTGTACTTCCCGTCCAAGATCAACAACTCGGACCGTTGAACCAAGGCGTCCAAATCTTTGGGATTCTTGGCCAGAGCGGCATCCAGGACCTTCCGCGCATCCGGCAACCGGTTGACGGCCTGATATGCGGCGACCAGGCGTGTCCGCGCTCCGCGATCTTTGGGGTCCTCCTTGGCCAGTCTCTCAAGCTCCAGGACGGCCTCTTGGCGCCGGCCCTGTTGGAACAGAAATAGCCCGTACACCTGCCTAGAATCCTTCTCATCCAAGCTGGTCAGCCGCCTGAACGTCTGTTCTGCTTCCTGATTGCGGTTGAGAGCCAGTTGAGTTTCTCCGAGAAACATCAACGCTGTCTGGCTCTTGGGAGAAATATCGAGAGCCCGCTGAAACGCCGCGGCCGCCTGGGTCAGCTGCTTCTGAAATACGTAGACTCGACCCAGCAGTATGATCGCGTCCGGGGAACCTGGCGAGCTCGCGATTGCCTTCCTCAAAACCTCTTCAGCGCCCGCGCCATCCCTTTGAGCGAGTTTGGCGGTCGCCAGCAGGGCCGCCGAACTGAAATCCTCGGGCGCCAGCGCCAATGCCCGCTCCAGGTCCTGCGCGGCCTCGCCTGGTTTTCCCAGCTTCAGTTCCGTCATCGCCAGCACGTTGAGCTTTTCCGCAGTGGCTCCGGTATCGCTCATCAGCGCCCTCATGCGGAGTTCCGCTTCCGCCAGGGTCGGCTTGTCCCGCGTCAGTGCCATCAGCCGGGCAAGTTCTAGGCGGGCTCCGGCATGCTTCGGGTCCAGTTCAAGCGCCTTACTGAAGCTCTTCACAGCCACCTGGAAATCGCTTGCGTTCCCAGTCGCCACATACGCGAGCCCAAGCTCGTAAAGAGGCTCCGGATTCCTGGGCATTGCGGAAGCGGCGTTCCTGAATTCAAGGATCGCGCGGGCGTAGTCCTTGGCCGCGAGCAGTTTCTTGCCAGACGCCAGGTGCCTCGCACAACGGGCCTCCGGTGATCCAGTGCAATTGACGAATGTCAGGGGCATGCCCAGAAGGCACGCCATTATTGGCAAGCCGAAGGACACAGAGGGTCTAGTCATTGGCGACTCCTTTATGTTCAGAAGAGAAAATGCACGCCGACCGCCAAACATCCCGGTCCTATTCTTAATATGGATCTTTGGAGGCTCGCTTCCATGCCCATACGATGAAAACTGGTTCGATTTCCTTCCCAATTATCAGTGGGTCTGGGATTTGGCCCAGGAGCGCCACCCGGCACCCAGGCGGAACCGGGGCGGCTCTCGGGCGTCGATGCCCTCACAGCGAAAGGCCGCTTCCACCCTGACATTCGCTGGTCGGCTCACGCCTCAGCACTGCCAGAAAGTTAAGCGGCCTCTTGAAGATCTAATCGTAAGGGAAAGCCGGTTAGGCTTACGAATTCTGCTTCGACTTCCGCCGAATCATCCGATTTGTCAGAAGCAAGATCCCGCCCAACAGCCCAATGCTGACCGGTTCGGGGACCGGAGTGAGGGTGGTGCTGTCGCTGAAGTTCAACTGAGACCCGGCGCCGAGCGTAATCGTGAGAGCTTGGCTAATAGAGTAGCCCTTCCCAAGCGAAAGAATGGTCGCATAGTGGTCATCCTTAAATGGGCTCTGAGCGAGAATC
>PKYZ01000467.1 GCA_003132865.1 Bryobacterales bacterium | reverse complement strand
AACCCAGCGCGTCTATTTTTCCCCCCGCTGGAAAGCCATGCTGGGCTACGAAGAGGCGGAAATCGGCGACGGTCCCGAAGAGTGGCTGTCTCGCGTGCACAAGGAGGACCGCGCCGCGTTGGGGGCCGACTTAGCCGCACACTGGAACGCCACCGCAAATAAGGAATGCGCCATCGAACATCGCGTCCTGCATAAGGACGGCTCCTACCGGTGGATGCTGAGCCGCGGCGTGGTCGAGCGCGACGGCCGGGGAAAGGCGACCCGCATGGCGGGATCGCAGACCGACATCACCAGCAGCAAGGCGTTCGATCCGTTGACCGGGTTGCCCAACCGCACGCTCTTCCACGACAAGCTGGCGGCCTGTCTGGAACGCGTGGCGCAGGAACCCGGCTACCCGTTCGCTGTGCTCTTCCTGGATCTCGACCGGTTCAAAGTGATCAACGACAGCCTGGGTCACATGGCCGGCGATGAGCTGTTGATCCATGTGGCGCAGCGCCTGCGTTCGGCGGTGCGCAACGCGCCGCCGCCTAGCACGGGGAGCCGGGGAGCTACGCACGATGTGATTGCCCGGTTGGGCGGCGACGAATTCGCCATCCTGCTCGAGAACGTGGATGCCGATGGCGCCATCCGGATCGCCGAGCGCATCCGCGAGTCCATCCACGCGGCTTTCAAGCTGGAAAGCAAAGAAGTGTTCACCACCGCGAGTATCGGCATTGCTCCCGGCAACGCCGGCTATCACACTCCGACCGAGATCCTGCGCGACGCGGACACGTCTTTCCAGTGCTGAACACGCTCGGCTAGGCAATCTGTGATTTGGCCCATGAACCAGGGCTCATCCAGAAGATAAGCAAAACCCACATCCTCGCCGACCAGAATGCCCCGCATCGCCCGCCGGATCTTCGGAGAATCGCCGTCGCGGTAGATCTCAGTATCCGGCCAGTGTTCGGGACGGGCAACCCTGACTCGTTTGAGATCCTCCTCCACCTCAGCACGCGTCTGCCCTCCGGCCAATACGCCGCTTTCTCCGAAGAGCGCTTGCGGGTTGCCGGGCAGACCGTGGTAGCTTTGTGCCAGTGAATCGTAGATCGCGCCGGCGTACTGGCACCAGATCTCAGACAAAGAACTGAGATCAAGCTCTCGTTCACGAGGGACCGCCTTCGTGTAGCTTTGCAGCGCTAGTTCGAGGTCCTTCTTTGCCTGCGCCCGCCGGTCCTGATCGTCGCTAATCCACTTGAGAGGGCGCCGAGGAGTGCCACTGTTCGGTAAGTCAGCCATCGCTCCCTTCGCGATTCCCTTGGACAGTTGCGCCGCCAACCGGGCGGGGTCCCCGGCTTGTCGCCCCGTCGATCCGTTCATCAGGGCGCTGCCCGCATCTTCCTCCTGGGTGCAGCAGGCGAGCAGGAGGAAAACGGCATTGGGGCGTCCGCGAGCGGACCGGCGTCTCCTGTCGCGACCTCGCCGGTACCGAGCACGCGGTAGAGGTGACCGCCGAATCCCTCTACGAGGCGGTGGCGCAGGCGCTGGGAATCCTGCGCGGGGACATGTGGGTCGAGGAGATCGGCGAGGGCCTGACGGAGTTGAAGGTGCGCGTCAGACAGCCCGCATCGAGCACCGCGTGAGGATGAAGGACTTCCGCCGGTGGCTGGAGTCGCAGGGCAGGACGCCCGCCGAGTGTGCAAGGAAAAGGAAGCTGCTGGCGTTGGCGAAAGGGGTGGGAGGGGAGCGATGATCCTCAGCCTGTTTTTCAGGAAGACGACTTCAGAGCGCGCCATGGAACCCCAAAACCGCGAACGCCGCATCCGGGGAGCTTCGGGCAGGTGGCATTTCAGCGGGATAACTACGCGCTCTTGTGGAAGGCTGGATCGATCCCCAGACGCAAGCGCGTTTGAACGAAGCCGCTCCGCTGCGGGACGGTACGCGTGGGTGAATCGAGCGGCAACAGGCTAAATTGAGGCCCTGGAGAGTCCCGCGTGCCTCAGGTTTAATCACGGCCCCATAGTCCCAGGTCGCGCCATGGCAACCGGGACGCTACGCTTTGTTCAGCACAAGGTCGTGCACTTCATTGTAGCCCTTGTAGCGCGGGCGGTACTTATAGTTGCCTGAAGCGTATTTCGCGGTGTTCCACGCCGCCATGTGGTACCCGGGATCACAAATGGCATTTGCGATAACTTCCAGGTTGTTGTAGCTCCGGTCAAGGATCTCTATGAGTACCCATCCGGCTTCTGGGACGCTGAACTCGATAGCCAATTTCGGATTGTTCGCGTTGGGAAAGTGCTGGTTGAGCACACGCGTCACCGGCTTTGCGGGAATGCTGAGTTTCTTCTCGCTCACGTTGGTGTAATTGAACGGCGCGTTGCAGAGATGCCACAGCGGCTCCTTCGTGCGCTGGTGGAGGTAGAATGACCGCAACGGCGTGCGTGTGAAACTCGTCAGCGGACGGCGAACTGCGACACCATCCTGTTTCACGGGGGCAACCGTCGCACCCACCCGCTGGCTCATAGCGACGTATCCGCGGGGTTCGATCACGCTGGCGCCATTGGCATCGCGCGTATGCATCCTGGCACCCGCGACGCCCAGTTCCTTCAATGATTCGAACAGGCCCTCGACGAAGAACACGTCAGTGGCAATGCCCATCGTGTCCTCAAGGGTGAATCCTCTTTTTTTATCGACTGCCTGGTGAGCGGTGAGATTCGGCTTGGCCGCGATGTTATAAGTCACCGGAATGCCGGTATTGTCCATGGGAACAAATACCGACCCGTCCAAAATCGAGCCCGACCCGCTTGCACTCGCCAGAATTCGTCTTGTAGTCCACATGCGTCCGCAAGATGAAGACCGCTTCGGGGTGCCGCTCCACAAACGGATGCACACCAAAATATCGGGACGGCTTCGACGGGGCCGCAAAAATGGAAGCCGGACCGCTGAAACCCACACTTCCACACAGCAACGACGAGGACGTGAGGAAATCCCTTCGACTGAACATATGGCCCTTCCTTTCCAATGCCACCAAGCTCAGATATTCAGAGGTGGTTCACTTGAATTGTACTGTAGCAAAAACGCGGAGGCAATCGGGGCGTGCTTCGGCAAGGGTCTTTAATCCCAGCGCCGAGATCATTACGGGCCCCAATAGATCCTGTCCGTTGATGCCGCAGCATGTCGGCACCAGTTGCCACGTTGGGCCGCGCGTATTCCGCCAGCGGTTCGGAATGCTGATCATGCAGTACAGGCTGCGTTACGGATCGACGCTGAAAACCCAGCCTGCCTGCGGATTAGCCCCTTCCATTCGTCCGCTGTGGCGACCCCGGCTTCCGCCAGGCCGCACTCCGCCGGGATCTCGGTGATCTCCGCGAGTTGGGCAGGCGTCACGAAATAGAACTCATTGGAATAGCGCATTTCGATGCGACGCTTGAGCGGGTGCTGCAATTCCGCCAGGAAGTCCGGGCCGGGAAGCCTTCACCTCGTAGCAGACGCGCGTCATGCTGGTGTCGTTGGCGGGCTTTCTAACGCCGAATTCGACGTGCGATCTTTCGCACTTCTTCGGTCTTTTTCAGTCGGCGCACGTGGCTCGATGGGCGAGCGAGGTGTTCTAAGATGGCGAGAGGGGACTCGCGTTATGTTGAAAGCCCTCGGCATCGCCTTTCTTCTCCTGGAAGCGGCCTTGAGCCAAACCACCAATCTGCCGTCGTCATCTGAAGCCGCGGAGACCCAAATGGCCGAGCCTCCGCATGCCAACAGGCCCGACGCGCCCGGAACCATCGACGGGGTAGTGACTGACGGTAGTGGATCGGTTGTAGTAGGCGCGCTGGTCACGCTGGGGAGTACCGCCTCCACAGGCAATCGTACGACGGTGACGAACGAAACCGGATCTTTCCACTTTGCCGCGGTCGCGCCAGCAAACTACACGATCACGATCGTTGCAGATGGTTTTGCGCCGTGGACAGCGGCAAGCGTTGTGGTCCGTGAGGGCGGGAATCCAGCGGTGACCTCGGCTGTATTACAGGTTGCTTCCGCATCCACCAAGTTGGATGTCGGCCTATCGCCGAAGGAACTCGCGGTGGAGCAACTGAAAACGGAGGAGAAGCAGCGCCTGTTGGGCGTTTTTCCGAACTACTTCGTTACCTATGACCCGAATGCGGCGCCGCTGAATGCCGCGCAGAAATTTCAGCTCGGCTGGAAGACCATCTTCGATCCGACCACTATCTTGTCCAGCGCGATTGCCGCGGGAATCGAGCAGGCGCGGAACAGTTACCACGAGTTCGGTCAGGGCATGGAGGGCTATGGGATACGTTTCGGGGCGCAGTACGCTGATGGAGTCAACGGCGTCATCATCGGCGGCGTCATCATGCAGGCGGTCTTTCATCAGGATCCCCGCTACTTTTATAAGGGCACCGGCAGCTTTCGTTCGCGAGCCCTGTATGCCATCGCTACCGCATTCGTTCGCAAGGGCGATAATGGGCACTGGCAGCCCGATTATTCCGATGTTCTGGGGAGTCTGGCGGCCGGCGAGATCTCGACCTTGTATTATCCAGCCAGTTCACGAACAGGACTGCGGCTTTTTCATGATGTTCTATTCGGTCTCGGCGGGAGTGCGGCAGGCAACCTGTTCGAAGAGTTCTTGTCGCGCAAGATAACCACCCATGTGCCGAAAGCGGCGATGGCGCTGTCCAAACCGATTTTGCGCGAAGGCACGCCGGTATCCCTGATTTCCGTCGAAGAGCTGAGTTCCAAAACGGCTGAAGGCGCCGGACCGATCGATTTTGTGCTTGCCAACGATATTCTGGTGGGCGGGGTGCTCGTGGCCAAAGCCGGTTCCAAAGCCGGGGGCCAAGTGCGTTACGCCAGCGGACCAAATGCCGGGGGCGAGGCGACGCACGTTGAACTGGAGCGAGTGCATCTCAAAGTGGGCAGCGCGGAGGTCCCGCTCAGGAGCACCCCGCTACGAAAGGGTGGCGCCGCACTGGTCTATCATCGGCTGGGAGACTCGGAGAGGATCGCCATCGTGCTGTATGTGGCCCAGAATACCGCGCTCCCGGCGGCACAGTGAGCCAGATTCGATTTGTTCAGCCTGATCGGCGACAGTTCAGCATCCACACTGGCGGCGCCAGCCAAACCCTCGAAATGGCAGCTCGCGGAAGAAGAGCCACTCGGAGCGGGAGGCGTGCATCGAGCGCTCGACGATGTCGAGTAAAACGGCGGCGGCGGCACACGAGTCCATGTTCAACGTCGGGGAAGTTCGGATACCTTTGAACATTGCGTCACGGACGCTCTGAGAACCCAGATAACTACCCATGGTGCCGTCGGCGTTGACGACGTAGAGTTGGCGCAACTCGGCTTCAGGGAACGCAACCCCATGGGTCCGCAACTGCCAATCCCGATAAGCTTCAAACGATTGGTGGCTCGGCGGCGAACCTTCGTGCATCGAAGCCGGCAATTTCTTGGGATCCGCTGGCTCCACGCCATAGTCGGCGAGGCCAAGCGTCGGGTCCTCGGCCGAATTCAGGTAGACCAGTCCCGCGATCCGATCGGAATGCTCAGCGCCCAACGTGCTCAAGTCCTGTCCACCAAAGGAGTGGCCCACCAAAACCGGCCGTGCGGTCAGTCTAAGTGAATCGAGAACCTGGAGGACGTCGTCCGCGGAGCGTTGCGCTGTGTAACCCGATTCGGGGTGGCTGGAGGCGCCGTACCCGCGTCGTGTGATGCCATACACGTGACAGGATTCGGAGAGCTTTGCGGCGAAGTCATCGTACACGTGGGCGGTGAGATACCCGGCCAACAGCACAACCGGCCGACCGGTCCCGCCCCAGTCGAGCACCTCAAGCCGAACGCCATCTTCAACCGTTACGAACTGCACGCTGTGTTTAGACGGGTCGTGCCATGTGACAGACTCCTGGGCCCATGCCAGCGCTGAAGTCAGGACGAAAGCAATTGCTCGGAGGCGAATGAGATGGCACATCGAAAGGTCACCTCAAGACTTCATCAAATCCATTCGGCACACCAGTGTATCAGCGGAGTTTTGTAAGGTCAACCGCCCAATGACCTCCCAATGACCTCACCGGTTTTGGTCAGATGTTTGGCGGCACGGAAACGGAGGCGATATTCTAAGCCGAGCAGCGCGGCGTGCTGGAACAACCGCGCCGAAGGAGATCGTCTTTCGGCTGGAGTGTAGATTTTGCAATGAGCCGGAGGTTTACTGCGCCCCGGAGAGGAGTGCGATTCCCCTCCAGGGCGGACCTTCTGGGAGTCGTCACCTCCCATGGGCCCTTCCGAGAGTCCTACGAGTCAAGCCGGAAATCAAGAGGCTCGGCGGAAGCCATTGGCCCGCAGGCCAAGGATGCGGGCTTGTCTGCTGAAAGGATGCGAGCAGCGCTTTCATCCGCGGCAGGCGCGCCAGCGCTATTGTGGAGCGCCACCATATCGGGGATGGTGATCGGCTTGGCAGCCGCGGTCGGGCAGAAGTTGTTCTTTGCTTGGTTCTGGTTGGCCTCTTTGCCGCCACTGCCGGCGGCGCCGCAAACCGAGTCGATATTGGTGGCGGCGGGCTGGGGAAATTGGGGCGCCGAACAGGTTTGGGTTAGGCCGTCAGCGTACAGCGTGAACCCGAAGGATGCGCCGGTAATGAGCAAACCCTTGAGAAAAATCGGTAACGGTATGACATCGTGGCACCTCGTTGTGGAGCGTGAGAGAAGTATATCATGGCTGCTGATCGCACGAGCCGCAGTTCGGCCCGATTCCGCCGCGACGATTCTTGCTGCTCTACGACAAGCTGCACATCTCACACGGTGCCTACACCAGCGCTGTGCCGATTCGTTGCGAAGTTGGCGGTAGCGTCCGGGGTGATCGCGCAAGGTCCCTTAGCCGGCGATCTCTTCCACCTCCTTCAGGTGGTTCCGGTCATGGCCGCCCATGGCTTCCACGATGGTGTGCAGCGTCATGTCACCGCGTTCCGGATGATTCACCGGGCGCGCCAGGTCCGCGTGGGTCTCAATAGAGCTGGCCGCATATGACGAAGAACTCGGAATTTAAATTTCTTCCACCAACGGGTCCTGCTGCCGTAAAACACTTCTCTACGTGGGAGTACAGCCACCTTCGGCTGCGCCACAGGAGGGGCCCGCCATTGACGGGCGCCCGAATATTATGGTATCCATTAACGATAGCGAATGTCGATAACCGAATCTGCGAAGGCGGTTCGTCGGTTTTTATTGAGACCAACGCAAGGTCCGGCGACTATTCTGCTCATCCGCCTCGCTGTCGGGCTCATCTTCTCGACGCAAGGCATTCTCAAGTACATTGATCCCAACATGGGCGTGGTTCGCTTTACAAGGATTGGTTTTGCGCATCCGTATTTTACGGCGCACTTTGTGGGGACCTTCGAGATCGCGTGTGGCCTTCTAGTGTTGTTCGGGCTTTGGACAAGGGCGGCGGCTGTTCCGCTGTTGATTGTGATCATGGTTGCGATTGCGACCACCAAGGTCCCGGAGCTATTTCGTATTAATCAGGGTGTTTGGTACATGGTGAGCGATGCGCGCACCGACTTCGCAATGCTTTGCTCGCTCGTCTTCCTGATCTTGGTAGGCGGCGGGGCGTGGTCTCTGGACGCACGAGGCAACCTAGAAACGGGAAGGGAAGCAGACGTAATCGAACGATGACAAAAGGCACACGCGCATGGACGATCGAGACCTCTACTCGGGCCTGATCCGGCTGCATATCCTCCATCACTCGGTTGAAGGTCCCATCTTCGGCCTGGAGATGGCGGAGGAACTGGCCCGCCACGGCTATCGTATTAGCGCTGGAACGCTGTATCCGCTGCTGCATGGCCTGGAAAAAAAAGGCTACCTGCGTTCCACGGCGGAGCGTCACGGCAAATCGTTTCGCAAAATCTATCGAGCCACGCCGCTCGGTCGCAAGGCGCTCAAGGCAGCGAAGTCCAAGGTTCGGGAGTTGTTTGGAGAACTCATCGAGGGAGAGTGATATGTGGCATCGAACGTGACAATTTCAGGGAAAGTTTATGGAGGGGTATTTAATAAGGCGGTAATGCTGTTCCTCCTCCTCATATTCGCCGCGTCAACACTGTGGGCGCAGGGGCCTCCGTTTCAAACCGACGATCCAGTTCCGGTCGACCTGCATCACTACGAGTTCTATATCTTCGGCAGCGTCGCGGGCACGCCGGCGGAAATCGACCCGACTGGGCCGGCTTTCGAGTTCAACTGGGGCGCCCTTCCCAGAGTGCAACTGCACGCCATAGTTCCAATAGGAGGTATCTTCCCGTCGAACAATCCCATTTACCTGCCTGGCGGAACGGGACCGAGCGCCTTCGGTATCACCGACACGGAATTGGGCGCCAAGATCGCCTTCATCAAAGAATCGAAGTACATTCCCCAGATCGGCACCTTTACTATGTTTGAAATACCAACCGGGAACTACGACAAGGGACTCGGCGTGGGAAAGGTTTGGTACAAAGTTCCCCTCTGGCTGCAAAAGAATATCGGAAACTGGCTCCTGGATGGCGGCGCGGGCGAAACGATCGTCCACCAAACCCAGTACCGCAGCTACCCTTATGGCGCTTTCCTGCTGAAATACAAATTCGGTGAGCGGCTGGAGTTGGGAGCCGAGGTCTTTGCCCATGCGCGCGAGGGCTACGCTACGCCGCAGACCGAAGCTTCGACGTTGATCGACATAGGCGGCTACTATCACTTCAAGCACCACCCAGGCGAGCAGTTCTTGTTTTGCTACGGGCACTCTGTTGCCGGCCAGACGGAAACCTACGCCTATATCGGCATGTACTGGACCTGGGGCAAAGACAAGGATAAACCCGACACGGGCACCGCCCGGTTACGAGGGCCAATGAACGCAGCGGGATTTGGCAACGGGATTGAATGACGCGGCTTGCGGAAGTGATGACAGAAGACCACTCCGGATTCGACGCGCTGACCGATCCGCGGGGTGGCCGGTCCGACAGTGACGGCCCATGCCGTGCTGTGCGCCGGGTAAGCTTGGGATGCAGCAAGGAATGAAGT
>PKYZ01000474.1 GCA_003132865.1 Bryobacterales bacterium | reverse complement strand
CGCACGCCTTCGATTCCCGCCAGATCCTTCAAGCGCGTGGCGCACGGCGCGGGTACTGCCAAAGCTATCGCCAAACAGCCAGTCATCCATCGCATGGTTTTCTCCAAACGTCTAAAACGGCAGCAGCCCCATCAGCAGACGGTACAGGATGAAAGGACGCTTGATGGCGTCTCCCACGACGCCTTTTCCATTGACCGAGACCTCCAGTTGCGCGATCAGGTCCGATTGAACCACATTGTTCGGACCCAGATCCGCCGGCCGCACCACACCGCGCACCGTGATGACTTGCTGTTCGGAACTCACGCGGATCTCCTTGACTCCTTCCACCACCAGATAACCGTTGGGCAATACGTGCACGACCCGGGTGCCCAGCGTGGTGGAGATCACCGTCTGGCGTCCGATCGTGCCGGATCCCTTTAATTCCTGGTCGCCTGAAGTGCCCAGCAGGTTAGCCAGTGCGCCGGTGGCCTTCGTCACACCACCCAGGGCCGTTATCGAGGCTTTGGCGCTGGAGGTGCGCGCGGTTTGCACATTGCCCGAACTAACCGCCGAGGCATTCTCCGCCACCAGCACGGTGACCGTATCGTTTACCCGGCTGGCCCGCAAGTCGCGTGCCAGGTCGGTGAACAGGGCCGCGGACGACCATAGGGAACCGGGCGAGGCGTCGTTGTTGGCGCGCGCCGCCGCAGCGGCCTCCGCCACGTAACGTTCCAGTGCGGATGGCTCCGGCGGCTTCGGCTTTTTCTTCGCCGCCGCCCAGGCCGGGAGCAGCGTCGAGGCCAGCGCCAGCAGCGCCAGAATTGGTTTTGGTTTCATCGGTTCCTTCTGCCGGGGCTATTCTCCCCGGTCCGCATCGAGGACCACGCGTCCGCGATCCGCGACTGTAGCGCGCAGGATCTTTCCATTGGCGGGATTGCGTACCCCGACGAGCTCACCCCGCCTTCCGGAAGACTGCGCCTGCCCTTCCAGGATCACCCGCGCCCGGCCGCTCCGGATTTCCACCCGCACGCGCTCGCCGCGCACCACGTCGGCCGGCACATCCAGCCACTGCCGCTCGATCGCCGCGCCCGCCGGAATCGGCCGCCGCGGCACCCAACCCACGATTTGGGACAGGTCCGGCAGACCAGGCGGTCCTTCGTAGGGTTCTTCGCGAAGTTGGGCGCGTTCGATGGGACGGCCCGGCGCCAGCGCCTCGGTGGCGGTCACGCGCTTTCCCGAGATTTCAATGCGCACCTTGGCCCAAACCGGAAAATCGGCTTGACCGGATGCGGAGACTACGCCGTGCCAGAGCAGCGGAGAGCTAGTGGACTGGTCCGCTCGCAACCCGGAGACCGGAAAGCGCAGTTCGCCGGCTGGAATGGGCTGCCGGCTGAATTCCACCACCTCGATGCGCGCCATGGGCATGGCCGCGCGGAGGGCGGCCGCGACGCGCTCGCCGGTGAGAGTCTCCACGGGCCGTACGAAGCAGGCTTCCATCCCCGGTTCCACCGCCAGTCCGTAACGCCGCGCCAGGCGCGCCAACTCCGCGGCGCCGTAAGTGCGGCGCGCTCCCGGGGCGGGCGCGTAGCCTAGCGCCAGTTCCGGCGCTATCGCCGCGAAGACCGGCACGGCCTGGGCCAGGTCTCCCGCCAGGATCCGCTCGCCCGAAACCGGCAGGCATTCGTGAAGGCCGGCGCTGCCGCCTTGGGCGCTCGCCGGCGCCAGCGCGGCAAGCAGGGTGAGTAACATCCGCCGGGTCATTGTTGCACGAGACTGTTGGCCTGTTGATACATCTCGTTGGCGGCCGTGACCACCTTGGAATTGGATTCGTAGGCCCGCTGGCTGACGATTAGGTTGACGAATTCCTGCACCACGCTGACGTTGGATTGTTCGGTATATCCCTGCTGCAACGCGCCCAGGCCCTCGGCCCCGCCCGGGTTGCCCAGAGTGGGGTCGCCGGACGCTTCCGTGGGCGTGTACAGGTTGCCGCCAATGGTGCTCAAACCAGCCGGATTCTGGAAGTTGGCAAGCTGGATCTGCCCGGCCACCTGGGCCGTGGTCTGGTTCGGCTGGGTGTAGCTCACCGTGCCGTCTCCGGCAATAGTGATCGATTGGGCATCCGCCGGAATGGTGATCTGGGGCTGCAAGGGATTGCCGCTGGCGGTCACCATATTTCCGTTCTTGTCGAGCTGAAACTCCCCGTCGCGCGTGTATGCCAACTGTCCGTTGGGCTGCAGCACTTGAAAGAAGCCCCGCCCTTGGATGGCTATATCCAGCGGGTTGCCGGTCTCGGAGAAACTGCCCTGCGTGGAGATGATCTCGTTGCCCGACGGACGCGTGCCGAGCCCCAGTTGGAGGCCGACGGGAACCACGGTTTGCTGGCTGGCGGAAGCCCCCGGCTGCAGCAGGTTCTGGTAGAGCAGATCCTGAAATTGAACCCGCCGCGCCTTGTATCCGTTGGTGGCGGCGTTCGCCAGGTTGTTGGCGATGTTGTCTACGTTCATTTGTTGCGCCGTCATACCGCTGGCGGCGCTGAAAAGCGCTCGAATCATAAGTGTTCCTCACCTTCCCCGCGAGCTCTTACGAAGCCACGCGGGCTACCTCTTCGACGGCCTCGCGATTCATCTGCGAACCCAGCGTAGCGGCCTTCTGCAGCATTTCAAATTGGCGCATGACCGCCACCAGACGCACGGCCGATTCCGCGGCGCCGACATTGGAGCTTTCCAGCTTGCCCTGCTCGATTTGCGCGCCGGATGCCGGCTGGGATGCCGCCGCGCTCCGAAAGTAGCTGGCCCCTTGCTTGAGCAGTGAACTGGTATCGGAGAAATCCGCGATCTCAAGGCGGCCCAAGGCCTGGCCGTTCTGGCTCACCGTGCCGTCGGGCGCGACTTCCAGCGCGCCGGATGGCTGGATACTCAAGCTCCCGCCGGATACCGTCCGCACCGGGTATCCCTCCGTCGTCACCAGGGATCCGGCGGGCGATACTCGAAAGTTCCCATTGCGCGTGAACAGGCTCCCGGAAGGCCCATCCACCGCGAAGAAGCCTTTGCCGGAAAGCGCCAGATCCAAGGGGCTACCGGTCGTGCGCAGCGTTCCTGGCGAGAAATCGGTCCAGGGACGTTCGATGACCGGCAGGGTAGCCGCCGATCCGTTCTCCGCGCCGGTGGCTTCCGCCGATACATAGAGGTTGTAGAACTCGCGGTCGGTCTTGTAGCCGCCGGTTTCCGTGTTGGCCAGATTGTTCGCCAGCATGTCCAACGACTGCATGCGGGCCTGCATTCCGCCGGCTGCCGAGATCGTCAGGTTATCCATGGCACGCTCACGCCGGTCTTTTATGCAAGTGGAGAGCCGCAGGCCGGCCGCACAAAAAGAAAGGGTTGGCGTCCCGCGCCAGGACAGGTTTCTGGCGGAGAAGGCGCGCCCGCCAAGATCTTGGCGGCGGCCCCGCGCGTAACTGCTTCGAATCCAGCGCGGCGCTTTGGTTCCCCGAGTGCATTTGTTCGGGACGTGATCGCCGCTTCTTCAGAATTACCGGCTGCCTCCGGCGCCAATTCGATGCTGGTTACCGGCGGGGCTATGGGCGCAGCGGCGCCTAAGGCTGCGGCGGCCGCGGGGATCGGTTTCTGGTCCTTTCTGGACGGTTGCCTGGCGGACAATACCGGCCTGGGCGAATCGCCCGAGCCCAAACGCCCGATGCCCGCCGAAAGAAATCAAAACGATGGCTTGGCGGCGCCCACCTCCACGCCGGTTCAGGCGGTCTCGACGGCTCCCCTGGCGCCGCGCTGGGGCCTGGAACAATCGGAGAGTCTTGGCGCGGCAATGGCCGCCCCGGCGCAGGAAGTCACCGCCGTGAGCAGCCAGGATTTTTCCTTCGACTCCGGCTCCGCGCCCGAGGGTACTGTCCTCCCCCAGTTCGCAAGGACGGCAGGTCCGTTGGCATGGGATCTCGCCTTGCCGCCGGACGATCCGGCTTCGAAGACCGATCCAGCCAAAGGCCCGCGCGACGCCGCGCAAGCCCTGGATGCCATTCCGGAGTTGGCGTTCGGCGCTCGCTTGCTCCCGCCCGAACCGGTAACGCCGTCCAGCGGAGCCGCAGACGCGCTTCCCAGTCCCCCGGCCGCCGCGGCTCCGGCATCCGCCAGCCCCGGAGCAGGTCCGCAGGACCGCAGCATGCCGGCGGAGGACGAACACACCCAACCGAAGAATGCGGAGGTCTCCGGAACTTCGCTTGACGCGCACACCACGCCGCTCGACAATCGCCAATCCGGATCCGAGAACATAGCCATCACCGGAAATGCGCGTAGCTCCTCCACCACGCCGGAAGAAGGGCGCAGCACCCCCGCCCCAGAACAACGGAATGCCGGCCCACTCGCCAGCATCGCCGCAAAGTGTGCGGCGCCCTCCGGTGAGCACCCTGCGGGCGATCGCGGCGAAAATGCGCATGCGGGACAGCCGGATATGGAGAGCGTTTGGAACACGGCCGCCCCATCTCCCGCGGACGGCGAGGCTCCGTCTGCAGTTCCCGCGCGGGAGGCGAGCGAGACGCGTCCGGCCGTCGTGGAGCCTCCGGAGCCGGCGGCGCAGCCGGTCTCCCGCGACGTCTCCCTGCATCTGGCCGATGGCGAGAGCAGCGTGGACATCCGCATGGCGGAGCGTGCCGGGGAGATCCGCGTGACGGTGCATACACCGGATCGCGATTTGGCCAACTCGCTGCGCGCCGACCTGCCGGATCTGGTAGGCAAGCTACGGCAAAGCGGATTCCAGGCGGAGGTCTGGCGCCCGACCGCCGCGACACAATCGGATGCAGGCCGCCGGAGCGGTTCGGATGCCGCGCCGTCCCAGGAGCGCTCGCCGGGCGGCCGCAGAGATGGCCGCCAGCGGCAACCGCAACAACAGCAGCCGGAAAAGCAGTCCCGCTGGGCCGGGGCATGGAAGTCCAGCCTCGACCCCGCACAGGAGTCCCACTTATGACGATTCAACCCTTGGCAACATCGCCGCAGAGCCAGAGCAGCGGCGCGGCCGCATCTACTACTCAATCGAGTTCGCCGGATAATGTCAGCGAGAACCAGTTCCTGCAACTTTTGGTGGCTCAAATCCAGTATCAGGATCCTACCAATCCGACCGACAGCACAGCCTTCGTCACGCAACTGGCGCAGTTTAGCTCGCTCGAACAACTCGTCGCCATTCACGGCGATCTCGACAGCCTGGCGTCGCAAAGCGCCGCCGGCACCCAGAATTCTAATGCCACACAAGGAGGAAACTAACAATGTTTGCAGCTTTCAGCACCGCGCTATCCGCTTTGGACGCCAACGGAGTGGCCGTCGACGTGGTCGGCAACAACCTGGCGAACTTGAATACCACCGGTTATAAGGAGAGCGCCGCTTACTTCCGCGATCTGGTCAGCGAATCGCTGGACGCCGGCCAGACTCAACTGGGCTTCGGCGTGGCCTCGCCGCTGACCATCCGGGAATTCACCCAAGGCGCTATTCAGTCGAGCAGTGGATCTCTCGACGCAGCCATTCAGGGGAACGGCTTTTTCGTGGTAAACAACAACGGCGCAACCGAGTTCACGCGGGCCGGCAATTTCCAGGTAGACCTTTCGGGGAACCTGCTCACTCCCACCGGGGAGCAGGTCCAGGGCTGGATGGCCACCGGCGGAGTGGTCAACACCGGCGGGCCCATCGGTAACATCACCGTGCCCGTGGGCACCCTGCAAACGCCGGCGGCCACCAAGAACATCACGCTGAGCGCCAACTTCGACGCATCCGCCGCAGTGGGTGCGGCTTCGGACTGGTCCGCTCCTATTACGGTCTATGACTCTCTGGGCACCGCGCACGTGGTCACTCTCAATTTTGAAAAAACCGCCGCCAACACCTGGTCGTACAGCGCGACCGTACCCGGCGCGGATGTCAGCGCCGGCACGGCGGGAACGCCTTACCAGGTTTATCCTGCCGCAGGTGCCGCTCTGCCCACCCTCCAGTTTGGCGACGCCGCCAAAAACCAGAGTGTCGGGCAGTTGGTCAGTCCGGCCGCGGGATCGCCGATTGCCTTCAGCATCGCCGGGCTGAGCGACGGCGCGCAGGACATGAGCCTGAGCTGGAATCCCTACAATGCGGACGGCGCCGGCACCCTCACCCAGTTCGAGCAGAGTTCGGCGACCTCCGCCACCACCCAGGACGGCTCGGCGGCCGCCCAGTTGACGGGCGTGACCATGGGGAACGGCGGCCAGTTGATGGCTTCCTACTCCAACGGTCAACAGGCGGTGGTCGGCCAACTGGCCGTGGCTTCCATTCGCAACCCGCAAACGCTGCTGGCGGTGGGCAACAACCTCTTTCAGATCAGCGCGCAGACGGGCGCGCCCGCCATCGGAGCGCAGGGCACCGGAGGCCGCGGCACGGTAATTGGCGGCGCGCTGGAATCTTCGAATGTGGATATCGCCCAGGAACTGACCGACTTGATTGTTCTGCAGAGCGCCTACCAGGCCAATGCCAAGGTGGTGACGACCGTGGACACGCTCGCGCAGGCCACTACCAACCTGGTTACCTAGGAGCCGCGCGAATATGACAGCCATGGAAGAGATCGCCGCCTTTGCCGATGTGCCGGTGGAAATCGAGGCCGAACTGGACCGCCGCATCCTCAGCGTGGGGCAGATACTGCAAATGGAACCCGGGAGCCTGATCGGCATGAAGCGCTCGGCGGGGGAAAACATCGACCTGTACGTGGGCGGAACGCTGATCGGTTGCGGCGAAATCGTGGTAGTCGAAAACACCCTGGGGGTCCGCATCACGGATTTCAACGGCGATGCGTAAGGCGGCCCGGGGGAAGAGGAGCACATGGAACCGATCCGGCAAGTGTTGGCGGTGAGCGCGGTGCTGTTGCTGCTGGCGGCCTCCCTCTGGTGGCTACGCCGCAAGGGACTTGCCCGCCATTTCTCCGGCGGCTCCCGGAAACACGCCCTCCAGGCGGTGGAGCGGCTGATGCTGGGACCCCAGCACTCGCTGCACCTGGTGCGGCTGGCGGGCCGCGGATTGCTGGTGGGAACCTCACCGGCGGGATGCGCGGTGCTGGAGAGTTTTGAGTGGGCAAGTCTGGAATCCCGGCTTCCGGCCGGGACCCCGGAGGCCCGTTGATGTCCCGCCGGCTGGCGCGTGCGGGTGGCCTGGCGCTGTTCTTTCAACTGGCCGCCTGGGCGGCTCCCGCCGCTTCGCCGTCCTGGTTCGTTACCGGCAAGACGGGTTCGTTGAGCGCGCCGATGCAGATCGTCCTGCTGCTGACGGCGCTGACGCTGTTGCCCGCGGCGGTGGTATCGGTGACCCCTTTCTTGCGGATCACCATAGTGCTGCATTTCTTGCGGCAGGCGCTGGGCACGCAGACGGCCCCCTCCAACCAGGTGCTGGTGGGAATGGCGCTGTTCCTGAGCCTGCTCACCATCCAGCCGATGGCCAGCCAGATCTACGAACAGGCCTGGACCCCCATGGAAAACGGCCGGATGACGGTCCCACAGGCGGCCCAGGAGGCCGCCAAGCCGTTACGCCAGTTCTGGCTGCGCTTCGCCCGGGAGAAGGACATCGCCTTGTTCCTGGAGGTATCGCATTCACCGGCGCCCCGCACGCCGGCCGATGTGGATCTGAAAGTCCTGATTCCGGCCTACATCCTGTCGGAGTTGAAGGCTTCCTTTCAAATTGGCGCGGTGCTCTACTTGCCCTTCCTGGTCATCGACCTGGTGGTGGCCTCGGTAACCCTGTCGGTGGGCATGGTGCAGTTGCCGCCCGTCATGATCTCGGCGCCCTTCAAGATTCTGCTGTTCGTGCTGGTGGATGGCTGGAACCTGGTGATCGGATCGCTCATGAAAAGCTTTGCCTGAGGACCGCATATGACCACCGACGCCGTCGTCGAGCTTCTGCGCCACGCGCTGCTGGCGGCATTCTGGATTGCGGCGCCGCTGATGGCCATCGCCTTCGCCGCCGGCGTGGTGATCAGCCTGGCGCAGATTGTGACCTCCATTCAGGATACCGCCTTCAGCACTATTCCCCGCCTGATCGTGTTTGTGCTGGCCATCCTGCTGCTGATGCCCTGGATGATCCAACGCATAACGGTTTACACCACGACTTTGTTGGGCGATCTGGGGCGGTATGCCCGCTGATCTCACCCTGGGCCTCTCCACGCTCTACGGGTTTCTGCTGGTGCTGGCACGGGTTTCCGGAGTCTTCGCGTTGGTGCCCATTCCCGGCTTTCAAAGCGGTCCGCGGCTGGCGCGCATTGTCCTGTCGGTATCGATTACCATGGCGCTGTTTCCCCTTTGGCCGCGAATCGACGCGGCACGGGCGGATGCCCCGCGCATGCTGTTGTGGGTGCTGCCGGAAATCGCCGTGGGGGTCACTATAGGCTTGGGCGTGGCTTTCATCCTGGAAGTCTTCCTGATGGCCGCGCAAATCCTCAGCCTGAACGCCGGGTTCAGCTTTGCCCAAACCATCGATCCAACCACGCAGGGCGAGTCGGGCGTGCTGCTGGTGTTCGCGCAGTTGGCCGGCGGCATGGTTTTTCTCTCTCTCGGCTTGGACCGGGAGGTGATCCGGACGCTGGCTTACAGCCTGGAAGCGCATCCGGCCGGAGCCTGGATCGCAAGGCCCGCGGCGGAGGCGCTGCTGCGCCTGGGTGGGGACATGCTGGCGCTCGCGGTGCGGCTGGCATTGCCGGCTATCGCGCTCCTGGTGCTGGCGGACATCGCGCTGGGGCTGCTGGGGCGCCTCAACGCCCAATTGCAACTGTTGACGCTGGCTTTCCCCATCAAGATGACCGCGGCGCTGGTGCTGTTGGGTTGGATCACCGTTCTGCTGCCCAGGCTCCTGGCGGCCTACGGCGGCGTGGTTTTCGGAACGCTGCGCCAGGCGCTGCGCTTTTGAGTGCGGAAACTTCGTGGCGGACAACGGTCAGAAAACGGAACAGCCCACCCCCAAGCGCCTGGACAAAGCGCGCAAGGAAGGACAGTTCCCCACCGCGCGCCAGTTCGTCTCGGCCATGCAATTCATTGCGTTCGTGGCCGTGCTCGAAGCCTGGGGCGGGCAATGGTTCGCCGAATTGCGCCTGCTGATGCGGCATGCGCTGGCGGCGGCCTTCTCCGCGCAGCAGACGCAGATCGTGGAGACCAGCCGGTACCTGCTGGTGGACCTGCTGCGGCTGCTGGCGCCCGCCGCGGGCGTGCTGCTAGTGGTGACGCTTGGCATGCAAATGGCCGCCTCGCAACTCGGCGTGAGCCTGAAAAAGCTGGCCCCCGATCTAAAGCGGCTGAACCCGCTGTCGCGGCTGCGCGAGTTGCCAAAGCAAAACCTGCCCGCGCTGCTGCGCGCGTTAGTCATGCTCCCGCTGTTCGGTATGGCGGTGTACGGAATCATCCGGGACAACCTGTTCGCTTACATGGCGCTTCCCTTTCAGGGTGTCGAATCGGGCTTCCGCTTGGTCTGCGGTTCGTTCGGAACACTGCTCTGGAAAGCCTGCGGCGTCTTCCTGGTTTTCGGCGCGGTGGACCTGTTCCGGCAGCGCCGCCGCTACCGCAAAGACCTGCGCATGAGCAAGCAGGAGATTCGCGACGAGTTCAAGGAGAATGAAGGCAACCCGCAAATGAAGGGGCGCATTCGCCGCATGCGACGAGACCTTCTGCGGCACCAAATGATGAAAGAAGTTCCCAAAGCCACCGCCGTGATCGTCAATCCGACGCATTACGCGGTGGCGCTGCGCTATGCCCTGGATTCCATGGCCACGCCGGTGGTGGTGGCTAAAGGGAAGAATTATCTGGCGCTGCGCATTCGCCAGCGGGCCATGGAGCACCAGGTGCCCATCATCGAGAATCCGCCGCTGGCGCAGGCGCTGTACAGCTCGGTGGAGGTCGGCCAGGAGATCCCGGCGCACCTGTATCGCGCCGTGGCCGAGATCCTGGCCTATGTTTATAAACTCATGAACGGTCGATTACCTGGGTAAGGGGACGCGGGGACAGAATCTGGAGATAAGCGGAATGGCGACAGCGACGGCAATAGCCAAAACGGGTTGGAAGCCGCTGGAGTTCTTCTCCGGCGGAGGCGCGGCGGACCTGGGCGTGCCGGTGGCCGTACTGGCCATCGTGATGGCCCTCATCACTCCGCTGCCGCCCTTCCTGTTGGACCTGCTGCTGGTGGTGGACATCATGATGTCGGTCATCGTCATGATGACCGCCATGTATATACAGCGTCCGTCGGATTTCAACGTCTTTCCCACCACGCTGCTGTTGTTGACGCTTTACAGGCTGGCTTTGAACGTCTCGTCGGCGCGGCTGATCCTGCTCAACGGCAACACGGGGACCTCCGCCGCCGGACATGTGATCGAAGCCTTCGGCAGCTTTGTGGTGGGCGGCAACTACATCATCGGAACGGTGATTTTCCTGGTGTTGATCGCCATCCAGTACGTGGTCATCAATCACGGCGCGGTGCGCATCTCGGAGGTCACGGCGCGCTTCACCCTCGACGCGCTGCCCGGAAAGCAGATGTCCATCGATTCGGACCTGAGCTCGGGACTGATCGACGAATCCGAAGCGCGCCGGCGCCGTAAGCAACTGGCGGCGGAGGCGGAGTTCTACGGCGCCATGGACGGCGCCTCCCGCTTCACCCAGCGGGATGCGGTGGCCAGCATCCTGATCACCAGCATCAACATTATCGCGGGCTTCCTGATCGGCGTACTGCAGCACGGCATGGAACTGCGGCACGCGCTCGAGACCTACACGGTGCTCACCATCGGAGACGGCCTGGTGACGGTCGTTCCGGCCCTCATGATCTCGGTTTCGGGCGCCTTGGTCATCACCCGGTCCGGCTCGGACGCGCGGCTGGGCGCGGATTTCCGCAAGCAGATCTTCGGCAGCCCGCAACCCCTGCTGCTGGCGAGCGGCGTTCTGATCGTGCTGGCGTGCGTGCCGGGCATGCCCGGAATCCCGTTTCTGTTGCTGGGCCTGGGGCTGGGAGCGGGGGGCTGGCGCATGCGCTCGCGGCCGGCTGCCAAGGAGCAAGCGCCCAGCGCGGCCAAACCCGCCCGCGAGAATCTGGAAGGCCTGCTCAAGGTAGAGCCGCTGGCCATCGAAGTGGGGCTGGGGCTGGTCAAGATGGTGGAAGGCGCCCAGAACTCGCCGCTGCTGAAGCGCATATCGGGCATCCGGCGGCAACTGGCCGCCGATCTCGGCTACCTTTTGCCGCCGGTCCGGGTAGCCGACAATCTGGCGCTACGCGCGCGTGAATATGTGATCTCGCTCAAGGGCGCGGAGATCGCCCGCTACGAACTGCCGCAGGGCTGCCAGTTGGCCATCCCCTCCGGACGGAGCGCTCCGGCGTTGGAAGGCACAGCCACCCGCGAACCGGCCTTCGGATTGGCCGCCTGGTGGATCCCCGACCAGCGCGCCGAACAGGCCCGCGCGGCCGGATACACGCTGGTCGATGCGGTCAGCGTGCTGGGCACCCACATTGCGGAGTTGGCCCGGCGACACGCGCATGAGCTGTTTTCGCGCCAGGATGCCAAGAAGGTGCTGGATCTGGCGGCCGTCGAACAGCCCAAAGTGGTCGAGGATCTGGTGCCCAAACAGCTTCCGCTCTCGGTGGTCCAGCGCGTGTTGCAGAATCTGCTGCGCGAGCGAGTCTCCATCCGCGACACCGGTTCGATTCTGGAGGCCCTCGGCGAGGCGGCCCTGTCCACGCGCAACCTGGTGCTGCTCACCGAGTACGCCCGGCAGGCGGTCCGGCGCACGGTTGCCAAGCGCTATCTGGATGCGTCCGGCAACCTGCCGGCTTATTTTTTGGACGCTTCGATCGAGCAGGCCGTGGAGTCCGCGGTGCAGCATGCGGAGCAGAACAGTCACTTGAGCATGGCGCCGCAGACCATCCGTGAAATTCTGGACCGCATCCAGCGCAAGGTTGGAAGTCCGGAGGGACCGGTGGCGGCGGTGACCACCGCCGGCGCCCGTTATTTTCTGCGGCAAATGGTGGAGCCTACCCTGCCGAATCTGTTCTTCCTTTCGCACAACGAGATTCCGGCCGGTGTGAAGGTGGTGTCCCTGGGAGTCGTTCAGTAAGGGAGAGAGATGCGAATTAAGTCCTTTTATGCAAGCACAGTAGAAGGGGCGGTGGCCCTGGCGCGCAGGGAGATGGGGGCCGAAGCCATGTTGGTCGAGTCCCGCAAGGCGCCGCTAGAGGCGCGCCACTTGGGCGAGTACGAAGTGGTGTGCGCCCTGGTGCCGGAAGCGGAGACCGCCAAGCCGCAGGCTCCGGAGGATACCGGCCCGCAGGATGCCCGGCTGGCCCGCGAGATGGCCGAGATGCGCAGGCAACTGGACGTGATGGGCAAGACCATTACGCGCTCGGCCTGGAGCGGGGCGCGCTGGCCGTCCACCAGTCCCGAGATGCCGGAATGGCACGCCCGCCTCATGGCGACGGACATGGACGCTGAACTTGTGCATCAGATTCTGGACGACGCCGAGCGCCGCGCCGCGCCAGAGATGAGCGGACTTGAGGGCGCCGTAAGGGCGGAGATCGAACAGCGCATCCTGGTGAATAGCACGTTGGCCGCGGCGAACGGACCCCGCGTGGTGGCGCTGGCCGGCCCCCCGGGGGCCGGCAAGACGACCATGCTCGCCAAACTGGCCGTGACCTGGGGTCTGGCGGAGCGCCGGCCGCTGGCATTGGTGTCGATGGACGATTTCCGGGTGGCGGGAGCCGACCAGTTGCGGTCCTATGCCACCATTCTGGGCGCCGGTTTCCAGGCGCTGGATAGCGTGGGCGTGCTGGCGCAGGCGCTCGACGAGCATCGGGGAAAGCGGCTGGTTTTGATCGACACTCCCGGTTACGGCCCGCGCGACATGGATCGCGCGGCGGATCTGGCCCGCTTTCTGTCCACCCGGCCGGAAATTGCTACCCATCTGGTGTTAACGGCTTCCATGAAATCCGCCGATCTAACGCATGTGGCGGAGCGCTTCGAAATCTTCCGTCCGTCCAGCCTGCTGTTCACCAGGCTGGACGAGACCGCTTGCTTCGGTACGGCGTTCTCATTGTCGGTGCGGCAGGCGAAGCCTGTCTCGTTCCTGGGAACCGGACAGGAGATCCCGGAGGACGTCGCGCCGGCCACCAAAGAGCGCATCCTGAGCCTGCTTTGGCCGCAGACGCTCAGCACCAAGCGGTTAGCCGCATGAAAGGAATTGCTTAAGGCGCCATGTCTAACCCGTACTGCTGTCCGGACACCGGAGAGGCGGGCACCGCGGAACGCGAGCGCCTTATTCTGGAGCATCTGCCGCAAGTCCGGCTAATTGCCCGCCGCATCCGCGACCGCTTGCCCGAAAGCGTGAGCCTCGAAGACCTGGTGTCCGCCGGAATTGTAGGATTGATCGCGGCCGTGGACCAGTACGATTCTGCGCACAACGTCAAGTTGAAGACCTACGCCGAGCACAAGATCCGGGGTGCCATTCTGGACAGCCTGCGCGGTCTGGACTGGGCGCCGCGGCAAAGGCGCAAGAAAGCCAAGCAGATCGAGTTCGCGATCTCCCGCGCGGAGCAGCGGCTGCACCGGATTCCCGGCGAAGACGAGATCGCCGCCGAGATGGGCCTGGACCTGGAAGAATACCACCGCTGGCTGGTGGAGGTGCAGGGGCTCAACATCGGCAGCCTGGAGTATACCCGGGAGGACGGCGAAGGTAAGGGCCTGCTCGAATACCTTAGCGACGACCAGGACCAACTGCCTTCCCGCGTGCTGGAGCGGTCGCAGCTCGAACGGCTGCTGTCCGACGCTATCCGCAAAATACCGCCCATGGAGCGTACGGTGTTGGGCCTCTACTATCTTGAAGAGCTGACCTTGCGGGAAATTGCCCAGGTGGTGAACTTGCACGAGTCGCGCATCTCTCACCTGAAGTCGCAGGCCATTCTGCGGCTGCGGGCGGACATCGAGAAGGTCTGGCCCAACCAGGCCGGAGGTGTGGTGTGACAGGGGATCGAACGAGTCCCGCGCGCTGGTTTGCCGAAGAATGGACGGCTCTGCTAGGCACCGTGCTGGAGTCTCTGGCCGGAGAGCGCCCCAAGCTAGCCTGTACCGCGCCCGCCGGCGGCGCGACGCTGGCCGCCTCCAGCGAGGAGATGGTTGGGCTGCATGGCGCGATCCTGTGGTGGCAACACCGCTTTCCATTACCCGGCGAGCCGTCCATCTGGATCGGCGCGCCACGGAATGCGTGGTCTCAAATCGCCGCGCGCGTCTTGGGCGCGGCCGGTGTGGAGGATGACTCCCAGGCGCGCGAAACCTATCTCGAGGTCCTGCAGCAGTCGTTGGGCGAGTTGTCCCGCAGCGCCGGCCGCCGTTGGAGCCGCCAGATCGACTGTTCCGGGAATGAAGAGGCCGCCGCGCCGGAGGCAGCCGAGTTCTACATGGTGGAAGCGGCCTATCCGGACGCGGCGCTCCCGCCCCTGATGGTAGCCATCACGGGCGCCCCGCAAGATACCCCCCAGGAGGCGGATCCGCCCGCCGGGACGGCCATGGCCGGCGGTCCGTCCGCCGCGGACCCGGCAACTCAGCTTCCACTGACGTCCAAGACGTTTAATCTGCTCATGGGGGTGGAGTTGGCCGTAAGCGTTTCGTTTGGCCGCGTGCAACTTCCCTTGAAGGACGTCCTCAAGCTCACGGCCGGATCCATCATCGAACTGAACCGCACGGTGGATGAACCGGTAGAGGTCATTGTCAACAACTGCGTGGTGGCGCGTGGAGAAGTAGTGGTCGTGGAAGGCAACTATGGAGTGCGGATCGACCACATCATGAGCCGCCAGGAACGCCTGGAGGCCTTGCCATGAGCGCCTTTCTGTGGATTGCCTGGAACCCTGAATTCATGCTGCAACCGCTGGTCTTCTACGTTCTGCTGGCGGCAGGTTTCGGACTGTGCCTGTATCTGTTCGTAACCCTCAAGACCGAAATCCGCGGCTTGCTCCGCCGCTCGCTACAGGAGCGGCAACAGGTCGAAGCATTGGAGACCGCTCTGGGCGACGCGCGCCTCGCCGTGCAGTCGCTCGAAACCGATCTGCGCGCCGTGGAACGGCAAACCGGCATGCTGGTGGCGCCGGCGCCGGCCCGATCGGGCCTCAACCTCAGCAAGCGCACCCACGTTCTGCGGATGCACCGCGCCGGCCAGGACGGCGCCGGAATCGCGGCCGCGCTGGCACTGCCGCGCAGCGAAGTGGAACTGCTGATTAAGGTCCACCGGATCGTCATGGAGCAGATCTGACGGATGGAAGCCAGGAGTCACAGATCAGCCCTGCCACCGGCGGCGCCGGATTGAACGTGGCTGTGACTAAACGCCCAGCGCTGAGGTATGCTTTGCGAGAGAAAGCTAGACCAGAATCCGAGTGTCGGCCGACCTGGCTGTCGTGTTCGGAAGGCGGATAGCAGGATGTCGAAGAATCGTGAGAAAACCAATAATAAGCCCGGACAACGATGAGGAAGCCGAAGGGTTGCCCGTGGTTCGACCCAACGTAGCGGGGATCGATCTGGGAAGCAAGAAGCATTGGGCGTGTGCGCCGAAGCTGGGTGGGCAAGGACGAGAGGAGGAAGAGTTCGGAGCGACCTGGTGACAGCGCCGATCCCGCAACTTCGCCAACTGCCGGGCGTCCCGCTCNNCCCGGTGCACGCGTACATTCATCTGATCCAGGCTAGGCTCTTCTGCATCCGCCGTAGCCAATCTCCAGTCTCCGCCACCAGAATGGCTTTGTCTCGCACCAGGGTCCGTAGCATGCACACCTGTTCGTCCGGCCGGAACGAGCCTAGCAGCAGCCCGCAACTGTGCAATCGCTGAAGCCACTTACAGTCCATCCGGTCGGACTTCTTCCGCCCCGGCACCCTGGCCAACTGCCGGGTTTCCACCAGCACCACCTCCAATCCGGTCCTCTCAAATACCTCATGCGGCGCGACCCAATATACCCCCGTGGCTTCCATCGCTACCGATTCTACGTTTCTCGCCTTCAGCCAAGCCGCCATCCTTTCCATCTCTGGCGTTGCGGACCACTTGTTCACTCTGGGGCAAGCCCTGAAGATGTACGACGCCATCCAGGAGCGCATCGCGGAGTATGAGCGGGAGATTATGGGGAAGCTGGCAGAGATGGAGCGGGAAGAGTGCCGCGGGCAAGCGGCGCCGAAATTGAGCAACCCGAAAAAGGCGCAGGCGATCAAAAAGCGGGGGGAAGAACCCCTGCGCCAGGCGCTGTACCGGATTAGCTGGGTGGAC
Organism: Bryobacterales bacterium; assembly: GCA_003132865.1. The sequence continues at coordinate 2,623 of PKYZ01000474.1, read as the reverse complement.
TTGGCCGGGATCGATGCGATCGGTGTGGAAAACCGTCCAATTGGTGCTCAGCGAATACGGCACCGACTTGAGCATGTTTCCGACCGAGAAGCAGTTCGTCTCGCACATCACCTTAGCGCCCCACAAGGCCATGAGCGGCGGCCAGCCGGTGAAGAAGCCGAAGAAGCGCGGGAGCGCCAGTAGCCGTGTGGCTGCCGGGCTGCGCATGGCGGCACTATCGCTGCGCCACAGCAAGACGGCACTGGGTGCTTACTACCGCCACATTGCGGTGCGTAAGGGAGGGGACGTCGCGGTATTTGCAACTGCCCGAAAGCTGGCTACACTGATCTACCGCCTGCTACGGTGGGGGCAGCCTTACCTGGACGAGGGAGCCGTAGCGTACGAAAAACGGTATCAGGAAGGCCGTATCAAGCGCTGGCTGCCAGCGCAAAAGATCTCGGCTATCGGCTTACGCCACAGGCTGCTACGGCCTGAGCATCCGTCGTTGGGCGAGGGAAGTCACAGACCAGAAGTCAGAATGGCACGGGTATCCGGGTGCTGGGTTCGCGGAGCCCAGGGGGGTGCTTAACCGTTTTGGGGAACTCACCCGCTCGCTTACGCTCGCGGCTCATTAACCCTTGCGGAATCAACGCGNNCCCGAAAACGTTTAAGCACCCAGCCCAGCGCCCGGAACCGGAACCCCCGATGACCGTTGCTACACTGAAGGTGGATGCAGCGGCTCGTAGTTTTGTTTTGGATCTTTTCCAGCGCCTTTGTACTGCGTGCGGAAACTGTGCTGGTCCTTCCTTTTTCTAATCAATCGAATTCCACAAATAATTCCACAAACGTGGATTGGATCGGCGAAAGCATTTCGGAGGCCGTGCGCGAATCGCTGGTTTCCGAAGGCGTGCTGGCGCTGGAGCGCGAGGACCGCCTGGAAGCGTTCCGGCGCCTGTCGCTGCGGTCGAACGCGCTGCTGACGCGGGCATCCATCATCAAGGCCGGCGAAGCGCTGGACGCCTCCGAGGTGGTCTACGGCCATTACGATCTGGCGCCGGCGAGCCCGGGTTCCGGCGGCGGATCGCGCGGGACGCTGCGGATCGGCGCGCGCATCCTCAATCTGAAGCGGTTCGAGCAGGGCCCGCAGTTGGAAGAGTCCGGAGCCGTGGAAGATCTGGCGGCTTTAGAGGCGCGGCTGAGCTGGCGGGTGCTGAAGACGCTCTCGGCGAAGACCGCTCCCGCAGAGGAGGAGTTTCTGCGCGCCCGGCCGCGGGTGCGGCTGGATGCGCTGGAGAGCTATATTCGCGGATTGCTGGCCGCCAACCAGGAGCAGCAGCACCGGTTCTTCATGCAGGCGGCGCGCCTGGATACAGCGTATTCTCAGCCGTGCTTCCAACTGGGCAAGTCGTATTGGAGCAAGAAGGATTACCGCGTGGCCGCGGGATGGCTGGGGCGCGTCACTCGCGGCGATCCTCACTATCTGGAGGCCCAGTTCTTCCTGGGCCTGTGCAGCTACCAGATGGGCGACTACATAAACGCTGGAAAATGTTTTGAGACCGTGGCGGCTACCGTCCCGCTGAACGAAGTCTATAACGACCTCGGCGCGGCGCAAACGCGCAGCAACCTCGCTGCGGCCATCGAGAGTTTCCGCAAGGCGCTGGAAGGAGACAGCGCAGACCCGGACTATCACTTCAACCTGGGATACGCGTTGTGGAAGGCTGGACAGTTTCCGGCCGCGGCGGGCAGCTTTCGCGCCGTGCTCGAAAGGAACCCCGACGACGAGGAGGCTGCCGCGATGCTCAGCCATTCCGAGCGCCGGGAACCGCCGCGTCCCGGCAGCGAAGGACACGAGCGGCTAAAGACCAACTATGAAGAGACTGCGTACCGGCAGTTGAAGGCGGAGCTGGGGGGCAAGGCTTCGCCTTGATGGCAAGGCTTCGCCTTGATGGGCGCGCTCTTGCGCGCCGGGGCAGAGGTCAGGGTTGTGTCCTATCCTTATTTGCCTCCCGGATTCAGAAGCCGGCAGATATTGTCGATCTTTCGGTTCAGCGCTCTGATGGCACGTTCATCGCCTTTTCTTTGAGTAGAACGCTTGGCGTCTTCCAATGCGAACACGGCCCCTAGCTTGTCCGTCGCAACCCGAGCGGACGAGTCCGTCAATATCAGATCCAAGATTGCGTCGTGGACATCGGGATGTTCTTCTTCTATAAGAAACGCACAGAGAGTTTGGGCGATTGGTATGAGCGCCTTCACGGCCGCAATTCTGACCGCCGGATCTGTATCGTGGGACATGAACCCGTATAATTCCCGATTCGGATTCAGTTCCCCTGGCAGCAGTCTTCGCTTCCGTATCTGTTCGATCGAGGCCAGCTTCGCCGATCGGGCCCGCAGTNNCGCAGCCAGCCCAGAATATTCATCTTTGTCTCCCGCCCCTGGGAACTCTCATGCGCTTTTGTTGCTTGCGACGGGTGCGCGCGCCTGCCTCCCGCGGGTCGTGCAACGCCGTGTATGCGACGTTCCGATGCTTGGCTCGCGGATGGATTCTCGCGCCGAGTGCGGCTTCAGTTCAGTCAGCCTGGCCAGTTCGGGAAGGGGTTGACCCGTGCGCGACGGGCATCGGAGATCAGGTCGGGTACGCGCGCGC
>PKYZ01000564.1 GCA_003132865.1 Bryobacterales bacterium | reverse complement strand
TTCACTCCGGCCTAGAAGCCCGGCAGGATCTCGGGGGCTTCCAGGATCTGATCTCCGCGAAATTCCCTACAGCTCGATTGGTCGTAGACCGCGACGACTCGCAGCTTGGGATAGAACGTCCAAACAGCCCTGGAACCGGCGTCTAGATAATCCTGGATCTTCTGGCGCAATTCCAGGGCGCTCTCGCTTTCGGATACCACTTCGATGGCCAGGTCCGGCGCAACCTGAAAAATGCGATCCGGGTCGGTCTTGACGGCTAATTCGTTCCGCAGGAAAGAGACGTCCGGAGCGCACACGCGCGACGGCGAGAGTGCAAACGACGATTCGGAATAGATCTCTCCGATTGGGTGTTGCAGAATGTACGCCATTAAACTGCGCTCAATCCTGAATTTGGTCCTCTCGTGCCCAGCTTTGGCATTGGCCATTCTGACCAGTTCTCCATCCTTCAACTCGTACTTCACGCCGTCTTCATGCGGTAATTGCTCGAATTGTTCCAGGGTCAGCAGCGTGGCGGTGCTCATGGCTTCGATTGTACCGCCGCGGCCTGCCCCTCCGCCGCCCCCATGCGCGTTCCTGTAGAATTATTTATGTGGCGATCCGGGCGAAGCTGGTCAGCGAAATTTCAGCGGCCGACATCTTCGACCTCATCACCCAGCAGACGCCTGAAGACCTCTTCCTCGAGTTCAAGGCCGAAATACTCGACCCGCGAAAGCCTAAAGACCGGCTAGAATTTGACAAGGGGGAGTGGGCGGCGGATGTCGTGGCGTTTGCTAACGCACAGGGAGGGCACATATTAATCGGAATGGAAGCAGACAAGCAAGAGCGCGCAGCCCGATTGATGCCTATCGCCGGCGATCAGGCGAAACGATTGGCAGATCAGCTTCGGGACCTTGCCATCGAACGTATCAAGCCCAGTATCGCGCAACTGGAGGTCGCTCCCATCGGGATCACAGCTTCCGAGTGGATCGTTGCGGCACGGGTGCCGCATAGCTCAGACAAACCACATATCTCCACCCACAACGGCAGGACCCGATTCACGCTGCGCGACGGCAACCGGAAGCGAGACATGGCATACGACGAGATTCGAGAGTTCTTCCTCGCGGGGCGGCAACAGCAGCTTTTTGTCCAGTTTCTGTCGGAGGTCGAGTCGATCAACTCCCGGCTCGCAGACCTGGAAAGAACGTTACGAAAGGCGGACTGAATGGTGGAATACGATATCGCTGACATTCTAGAGGAACGGGACCTAAACCTCTTCTCGAGGATGATGCAAGAGACCTTCGAGGAACGGGTCGGGACTAACAGATTCTTTAGGATCACAGGCACGCCCGCGGACCTCGGCCAAGTCTCGGCTGATGTGGAACAGTCGGCTCTGCTTGAACTTCTTGAAAAACCCCCTAATCCGCACGGACGATCAGGGGGGTGGGACGTCAGACCTTTGCCTCCGCTCAAGCGGACGGCCTTAGGGTTCGAGAACCAAAGAATCGAGTTCCACCATATGAAGTTTGTTAAGAATGGTCATTTAGAGTTCTGGACGGCAATCGATCAGTACTTTTGCTGGCAACAGGACCCCGCCGAGATGAAGATTCATCCCCGGCTTTACCCCTACCCGGTCGTCGAGCACGCCTTGAGTTTTCTCAGGCTTTACAGAGCGTTGGCGGATTTCCTGAAAATTCACAGCGACATACTGTTCCAGATGCAGTATCTTAACATCAAAGGCGCGATACTGCTTCCGTATCAGCCTGAAAGCATAGGCTTCATGCATCCGTTCGAACCTGTCAGACCCTTTGAGGACAACAGGCTGGTATTTGAAAAGAAGAGGTTTGCTGAGGGTTTCGATCCGGATCCTAGCGCGTTAGAACTAATCAAAGAACTCTATCATGCGTTTGGGTACGGCCGCGAACACATCCCCTTCTTCGATGCAACGGGTCACTCGAACCTGTAGAGGAACACTTATGGCGCACCAGCCGCACCTGCACCTTCCGCCGCCAGCTTGCTCAGTATCCGGTCGTGAATCCAGTGCGCATCGAACCATTCCACCGGATTCACCTGCACGCCATCCACTTGCATGCTGAAGTGCAGGTGGTCGCCGCCTGCCAGGCCCGTCGAGCCGCTATGCCCCATGGCCTGGCCCTTCTTCACCATGTCACCCACCTTCACATCGATCCGGCTGAGATGTCCGTAGATCGATTGCAAGCCATACCCGTGGTCGAGCACGATGCAGTTCCCATAGATGCCCAGGTCCGACGCCCAGACCACGCGCCCGTCATTGGCCGCCACCACGGGGACATGCGCGGTCACCGCGAGGTCGTAGCCGAGGTGCACCTGTTGGTCCACTTTCTTGCCTTTGTAGATGTAGCTGCGCACATCGGCGAAGTGCGCTTCCACCTGCGAATTCGCAAGTTGCGAGAACGGGCCGTTCCACAACACCCGCTCCTCGGTCTTCAGCCGCAAATCCGCGAGCGCTTGATTGTTCTGCTTGCGCAGGTCGCGGTTGATGCGCAGGAAGCGCGTGAGCAGATCGCCAGACCCTACCGGATCGATCTGATTCACCACCTTGTCCAGAAACGCGTCCGTGACTTCCAGGTCGCGCGTGCGGAATGGCTTGGGAAAAACCTTGTACCAGAATCGGCCGGTGACCTCCGTGCCTGCGGCGTTGCGCGCATAGACGTGCGGCACGGTGTCCACGGGCAGATCCCAAGAAAAACCAAACAGCGAGAACCGCTCGTTCTTGGGCCGGCCCGGCTGCGGAAAGCTGCGGAATGTGTAGGGCCCCAGCTTGACGCCCGCCTCGCTCCAATCCCCTGAGACGGTGAAGGTCACCAGTTCGCTGCCACCCTGGTTGATGTAATGCTGCGCCTCATCCACCGCGAGGCGCGGCGGTTCCAGCACCACATCCAGATCGAAGCTCGCGCTGGTCGTGCGGCCCAGGAAGTCGTTCGATTGCGCCTCCACGATCAGCGTGGCTTTTCCCGCTCGCAGCGCCGGCGCCTGCTGCTTGCCTGCCGGAAAACTAACCGCATGCGGCGCCTCGCGCAGCCGCATGAAAAGCAGCCTGCGCGCCGGATTGTGGTGGTCGTAAACAGTGTACCGCGCGCCGTTCTGTTCCAGCACCGCGGTGAACCGGCGGAGTCCATATGGTCCAGTCACTTCCACCTTCACGGGCGTGCTGGCGCCGATGGCCTTCACCGGCGGGTCCATGGTGATCGCAGGCGTGGCGGAAAGCGCCGCCAACACCACGGCCGCCGCGACTAACAAGACAGCTACAATCGCAAGGATAAGTTTCACTTTTTAGTCCAGGAATCGATCCAATCGATAAATGTTTTGTACCAGAGCAGGCTGTTCTGCGGCTTCAGCACCCAGTGACCCTCGTCGGGAAACAGCAACAGCTTCGAAGGCACCTTCTGCAGTTGCAGCGCCGTGAACAGTTGCAGACCCTGGCCCACCGGCACGCGATAATCCAGCTCGCCGTGGATCACCAGCGTAGGGGTATGGAACTCCTTCACGAACAGACTGGGCGACCAGCGGCCGTAACTCTCGGGATTATCCCAGGGCGCCCCGCCGAATTCCCAAAGCGGGAACCACAGCTCTTCCGTCTCGCCGAATTCGCTGCGCAGATCGTACACGCCGTCGTGCGAGACCAGCGCCTTGAAACGCTGCGTATGGCCGAGAATCCAATCGATCATGTACCCGCCGTAGGAGCCGCCGGCGGCGGCCATACGGCTGCCATCGGCATACGGCAAGCTGGTCACCACGTGATCGGCCACGGCCATGATGTCGTCGAAGGCGCGGCCGCCCCAGTCGCCATTGATCCCGTCGATGAACTTCTGGCCGTATCCCGTCGACCCGCGCGGATTGGGCATCACCACTACGTATCCCGCCGCGGCGAACACCTGCGCGTTCCAGCGATAGGTCCAGCTATGTCCCCAGGCGCCTTGCGGCCCGCCATGAATCAGCATCAGCACCGGATACTTCCGGTCTTCCCGAAAGCCGTAAGGTTTCACCACGAAGCTCTGCACGCGCGCGCCGTCCGCGCCGTCCACCCAGAACTCCTCCAGCGGCGTCATCTCGTGGAAACTCAGCACGGCATCGTTGATGTGCGTCAACGCCACCGCCGCGCCGCCCGATGAGGACGCGCGGTAAATCCCCGCCGGCTGCGTGCCGCTCTGCTGCGTGTAGATCAGCGTCTTGCCATCCGGCGTGAACTGCATCTCGTCAAGGTGGTTGTCGCCGCTGACCGCTACGCGCGCCTCACCGCCCTTCACGGACTTGAACTGGATGGACTGCCGCCCGCGGTCCTCCGAAGTGAAGAACAGGCTGGCGGAATCCGGCGACCAGGCAAAACTGCCGACCCAACGGTCCATGTTCTCCGTCAAATCCGCGACCCTGCCCGTCGCCCGTTCCATCACCCACAGCCGCCAGCGGTCGCTTTCATAGCCCGGCCGGATCTGCGCGCGCCAAGCCAGATACTTGCCGTCCGGCGAGTACTGCGGCCCGCTGTCGGCGCCGGGATTGTTTGTGATCTTGCGCGCGGGGTGCCCCTCGGGCCCGCCGCCAATCGAAATCGCGTAGAGATCCGAGTTGGTGCTGGTGGCGGCCACCGGATCGGCGTTCGCCGCATAACAGGCCTCGGCCCCGTCCGGCGAGATCGCGTAATCGTCACCGCCGCCCAACGAGAATGGCGGCACGTCCAGCGCGCCGGGCGTCAAGTCCTTGGGATCCCCACCCGATACCGGAACCACCATCAAATGGCTGCGCCTCGCACCCTGCCAGTGATTCCAATGCCGGTACAGCAGGCTGGTGTAGATGCGCGCCTTCACTTTGCCGTTCTTCTCGTCTTCCAACGCTTTCTTGTTGCAGGCATCGTTGGCGCCGCACTCGGGGAACACGTCGCTCGAGAAAACCAGGTTCTTCCCGTCGGGCGAAAACAGAACGCCGCCCGCCTCGGTCGCAAGATTCGTCACCTGCCTCGGGTTCGAGCCGTCCGCATCCATCAGCCAGATCTGNNCGCCGCCGCGGTCCGAGACGAATGCGATGCGCCGGGAATCGGGCGACCAGCGCGGCCGCTCATTATCCTGCCCGGCTTGGGTGATCTGTCTCGCGGCGCCGCCCGCAACCGGCGTCACATAGATCTGTGTGACGCGCTTGTTGTTGGGCACGTCGATCGTCTGGACCTGGAAAGCCACCAGCCGGCCATCCGGAGAAACTTGCGGATCGCCGATGCGCGCCAATTCGAGCAGCGCTTGCGCGTCGAAAGGAAGCTGCTGCGCGAACAGGCCGGCGGCTGCGAGAAGCGCGAGTAAGGCTCGATGCATAACAGAATTGTAGCGCTGCATGTTAGCATAGTTTTCATCCCTCCGGCCCGGCATCTCTTATATGGAAACGCAACTCGATTTTCTTGGTGACCTAAGGCGTACGCACACCTGCGGGCAGTTGCGCGCAGCGGACGCCGGATCGCGCGCCCTGTTGATGGGCTGGGT
>PKYZ01000641.1 GCA_003132865.1 Bryobacterales bacterium | reverse complement strand
CGCTAATTTGGACAGCAGTGGGTCAAAATAGGCAGTTTGAGGCTCGCAGGCTTGTTAGTTGCCCTTCTGTTCTGGATAGGCGCAACAAACCGGCTATCGGGCGTCACCGTACTGATTGTTTTGGGAGCAGCTTTCGGGATCGGACAGTTTTTGCCGGAGAACAGACGTCCCGACAACGGCTTGAAGCTCGTCAATTCCTCGGCGGAGATCCAGCCATTCCTGGAGCACATACCATCCGACGCGCCGATCGTGATTTGCTCGGATTTGAACGTTTGTCGAGCTGGAACCTTATTCCAGTCCACAGATGGCCGCGCGACTTTACTACCTGACAGACCGGGCTGCCGCAGCCGCGATTCGACGGCGACACTGCCTTTGAGGTGAAAGGACCGCTACTTGGCCGGATCTTCCCCTTCCACGCGCATTTCGCGGACTATCACTCGTTCATTGCAGCGCACAAACGGTTTTACGTTGTTCGACCGATACGGAATATTGTTCGGGAATATTTACCGCCAACGCTGTCCCACTTCACTTCACCGACGTACTGAACAGAATCATGCATAGCTTCTGGTAGTGCATCCGGATGCGGCTGGGCCTGAAGCCGGCGCGCACCAACAGGGGCCAGAGGTCGCGCTTCGAGTAGTACATCTTGTGGTCGTCCATTTCACACGCCGGGCTGGTACCGAATTTGAACGCCGACAACTCCAGGACCGGTTTGGCGTACCAGGTGGGTACATTGACCAGTAGCCGGCCGCCGGCTTTGAGCACCCTGTGACAGTGGCTCAGGCATTCGGCCGGGTTCCAGACGTGCTCCAGAACCGAGATGAACAGCACCGCGTCGAAAGCGTTCGAGGGCAGTTCGGGTAGGGCATCCTCGACGGAGGAAGTGACAAAGCTCAAACGCGGATGGCGCCGGCTTTCTTCGCTGACGTGGAAGTCTACACCCACGCCTTCGGCCAAGCGTTTTCCGATGGCTTTCAGGTAGGTGGCGTGATAGCCGCAGCCTAGATCCAGGACCCGGAGACCGCTGGTCTGCGGGAGGCGCTTCAGGATTTCGCGCTGTACCAGACGCGTCCGGAGCCGATCGACAAAGCTGCTTCCGTGCTGCAGGTACGACTCCTCGCGGGACGCGCGATCCGGATCAACGGTAATAGGGCTGCTCATGGGCTACCTCCCTCTCCGATGGCTCCGATGGCGCGCGCAGATATTCTTCGATAGCCTGCAGGCGCTCCGGTGTTCCAATGTCGTAGAAACGCTGCGCGGTGGGCAGGGCCGCTAGTTGACGGCGGTCGATGAGGCGCGGGAAGACGCACTGCTCGAAGGACGCGGGGCCCGCGCCGGGCAGCAGGTCGAGCGCGTCGCGGCGGAAGCAGGAGACGCCCGCCTCGACGTATTCGAGATCGGGGCCGGCGGCCGCGGTTTTGTCGTAGCGGGTCACCAGGCCGCTGCGGTCGAGGGCCACATTCGGGCGCACGGCGGTTTCGCCGGACGGGTCGCGATAGACGACGATCAGTCCGAGGGCGGCCGAGTCTTTCAAGCGCCGGGCGGCGGCGGCGTACCCGATGGGCAGCAGCGAATCGCCGTACAGCAGCAGGAAGCTTTCGGCCAGGTGGCGGCGGGCGTCGCGCAACGCGCCGCCGGTGCCTTGCGGTTGGGCCTCGCGCGAATAGCGTAGACGCAAGCCAACGCTGGCGCCGTTGCCGAAGTAGTTCTCGATCTGCTCGCCCAGGTAACCGGTGAGCAGCAGCACGTCGCGGAAGGACTGCCGCGCGAGGAGCCGCAATTGATGCTCCAGATATGGGACGCCGGCCACCGGGACCATGGGCTTCGGCATCTTGCGGGTGAGCGGGCCGAGGCGGGTGCCCAGTCCGCCAGCCAGGATTACAGCCTGCACGCTGCCTCCCCGGGCGAGCATAGCTCGCCGTGGCTGGTGGGACCCAGAGGGTACCCCGGCTGGTGGCTGGTGGTTCTGCCCTCGGCCAGGGAGGCATCAATGGCGAGCGCCACGGCTTCTTCCGAGTTGTAGCGCGCGCGCCAACCCAGCCGGTTGATGGCGGCCACATCCAGGCGGAAGCGCGGTACGTCGCCCAGCCAGCCGCCTTCGCCGCCGGTGTATTCGAGCGCAACGCCGGAGAGTCCCATGGCGGCGGCCACCATTTCGGCGATACGGGTGACGCTGAGCGAATCGTGGCAGCCGAGATTGAAGACGTTCAAGCCGCGCGGCGCGTGCTCGACGGAGAAGAGCATGGCGGCTACGCACTCCTCGGCGAGCAGGTAGGACTTGGCCTGGCGGCCGTTGCCCAGCACCTGCAAGCGGGTGGGGTCGCGCCGCAGCTTGTCGATGAAGTCGCCGATGACGGTGCGGCCGCGCTTGCGGACCTTGGGTCCCACGACGTTGGCGAAGCGGAAGATCCAGCAGTCCATGCCGAACAGATGCTGGAAGGCGCCGATCATGGCTTCGCAACTCAACTTGGTGGCGCCGTAGAGGGAGATGGGATGGGGGGCTTGGTCTTCGGCGATGGGCTGGCGTTCGCAGATGCCGTAAATGGCGGAGGTGGAGGAGAAGGCCAGGCGGCGGACGCCGTGGCGGCGCATGCTCTCCAGGACGTTATAGGTGCAGATGGTGTTCTGCCGGAGGTCTTTATCTGTGGGATCGCCAGGCACGAACTTGACGTCGGGATTGGCGGCCAGGTGGTAGACCATTTCGACGCCATTGAAGGCGGCGTCCAGCGTGGCGGGATCCAGCAGGTCGCCTTCGATGAAGCGGAAGCCGGGGCGGCGCAGCAGGTCCGCGACGTGCTCCCGCTTGCCGCTGCTGAGGTTGTCGACGACGGTAACGTGGCAGCCGCGGTCGAGCAGGGCTGCGGCGAGGTCCGAGCCGATGCAGCCCGCTCCGCCGGTGATGAGGACGTGTTGGGTCATGGCCGTCGGGGGATCGCGAAGATGGACAGGCCGGAGGCCTGTCCTACTCGGTTGGCGGCGTGCAGCACCAGCGTGCAACTGAAGGTGTAAAAGGCGGCGATCAGGAAGAGCAGGCCCAGCACCGCGAGATGCATTTGCGGCGTGGGGATCGCGGGCAGGCGCAGGCCTCCGGCCAGGTATTCATGGACGAGAGGCATCCCGAGCGCGCAGCCCGCCAGGCCGGCGAGGCCACTGGCCAGCATGGCCCGGTCGTACGAGAACAAGCGCAGCCAGCGGTCCGCCCGAGCCGGGGAATAGCGGTATATCACTTGCACGATGCAGCCCAGGTAGAAGCACTGCAGGCCGACGACGGAGATGGTGAGGCCCAGCATCATCCAGTTCAGCGACAGGGTGATGCGGCCGAGCGGCAGGGGGCCGAGGCTGACGGGCACGGTGAGCAGCAGACCGAGGGCCAGCAGGGCCAGGCCGGGACGCAGCAGGAAGAAATCGGCGCCGAACAGGAGCATGGCACGCAAGTTGATCCAGCCGGCGCGCCAGGGCTCCAGCCATCCATTGCGTTTCATGTGGCTCTGGCGGCCGGCGGGGTCCTTGAGGAAATGCACGGGCACTTCGGCGGTCCTTAGCTTGAGGCAAACGGCCTTCAGCACCATTTCCGAGGCGTATTCCCAGGATTGCGATTCCAGTTCCAGGCGCACCAGCGCGTCGCGGGTGATGCCGCGCATGCCGCAATGGATGTCGGAGAAGTTGGTGGAGTAGAGGATGTTCAGAATCGCGGTAGTGACCGGCGTGCCGAAGTAGCGGTGCAGCGCGGGCATGGAGTGAGGTTCGATGGCGCCGCGGAAGCGCGATCCCATGATGAACTCATAGCCGGCGCGGAATTGCCGGACGAAGCCGGATAACTCGCGGAAGTCATAAGTACAATCGGCGTCTCCCATCAGGACATACTCACCGCGTATATAAGGGATTGCATCGATATAGGCGCGGCCGAGGCCACGCTTGGGAGTGCGCAAGACGCGCGCGCCGTGGGCCAGGGCAATGCCGGGGGTGTCGTCGGTGGAGCTATCGGCAATGAGGATTTCGCCGCGGATGCCGGCGCTGGCCAGGCCGGCTTTGCACCATTCGACGAACTCGGCGATGGTGATGCGCTCATCGAGCGCGGGCACCACGATGGAGAGCAAGGGATCGGCGACATCGTCGTCGGGGATCAGAAGCTCGATCTCGTTTTCGACTGGGTGAAGACACTCAGCCGGGCACACTGCGGCTGCCATCGCAAGGTTGGATAACATGCGCCCCCAGTTCTTATCGGCAATTTAGCGTGCTGTCTTTAGTTCGTAGGGGTAAGGCATCCGATGGCATGGTGGGACAGGCTTCAGCCTGTCCAGGGCGAGCTTCGCTCGCCGGGGCCAGGGGCGGGGGGCCGGGGTTGTGTTTCAACCTGTAGGAGAATGGAAGTATGGCACGCATCGAGGGAATCGGCGATAAGCAGGCTAACGTGTTCACGCGCACGGTTTACGGGGCGGTGCGGCGGAAGATTGGGCGCGTGCCGGAGCCGATGCGAATCACAGCCCATCAGCCGCGGCTGCTGGCGGCGCTGGGCGGCATGGAGATGGCGCAGGAGGCCATGCGGACGGTCGATCCGGTGGTGAAGTCGCTGGTGGGGATCAAGGCGGCCATGCTGATCGGGTGCCCGTTCTGAATCGACATCGGTTCTGCGGTCGGCAGAAAGGCGGGGGTTGCCGAAGCCAAGTTGATGGGGCTGGTGGATTTTGAAAGCAGCCCGGAGTTCACGGAAGTCGAGAAGCTGGCGTTACGTTATACGGTGGCCATGACGGCCACGCCGGTGGAACTGGCGGACGATTTGTTCAACGCCATGCGGGCGCGCTTCGACGAACGGCAGTTAGTGGAGCTGACCTCGGCCATTGCGTGGGAGAACTACCGGGCGCGCTTCGATCATGCTTTCGGGTGCCAGGCGGAGGGGTTTTCGGAAGCGGCGTTTTGTCCGTTGCCGAAGTAACCCCTACTTCACGGCGAAATAGACCAGGGCGACGATCAGGATGGTGAAGAGCAGCCCGATACCCACCAGCATTAGGAGTTCGCGGGGGAGCGAATTGCCAGCGTTGGGGTCGGGCAGGCGCAGCTTGGCCAGTTCGGCGACCGGCAGTTCGGACTCTTCGCCGGCGGGCTCGAATTCCAGTTCGGACGTTTCGCTCATGGCGCCGTCCGGGTCCGCATAGCAGCGGATGCGGCGTTCCACAGTCTCGCGCCAGTGGTTTGCGTCGATCGCAATTCGCTTGGCGAGCAGTGGCGGCAGAGTTGCCTGAATCTCTTCCGGGGAGCACGGCCGGATCGGCTCGACCACCCAAAAGCCGAGACTATCGGCCAGCTTGCATCCGAGATGGACCAGGGTGAGAAGGTCTATCGCGGAGTTGTTCTGGGGATCGTGATGGCGGGCGGCGATAATCTGAAAATCCTGCGGCAGGTTCCACTGCGCCGCCAGCAAGCGGCCGGCTTCGCAGTGATCCATACCCAGCGCTTCCCGCTCGCAGTCCAGCAATTCGAGGACGTTGCGGCCGGCGTTGCGGAGCAGTCCGGCATACTCGATGGGATAGGCCATCAACAAGCCGAGGCGCCCCACATCATGCAGCAGCCCGGCGGTGTAGGCGCGGTCTTCGAATGCACGGCAACAGCGCGCCAGCTCATCGGTAAGCAGGGCGCACGCCAGCATATGCCGCCAGCAGCGGGATAACTCCTCGATGCGCAGTGCGGCCTTCATGTGATTGGCGGTGGCCACGGTCATGGAGAGGGAGCGCACGCGCCGCAGGCCCAGAACCACTAGCGCGGATTGCAAACTGTCGATTCGCGACCGGAATCCGAATAGCGGGGAGTTGGCGACGCGCAGGATTTGGGCGGAGAAGGCCGGATCGCTGGAAATGAGCGCGACCAGCTCCCGGATCTCGACATCGTCGCGCGCTAGCAAATCCAGCAATCGCAGCACGATTGGCGGAAAAGCGGGAATTCTGGCCAGCAGCCCTTTCCGGTCTGCTTGCGTCAGTTCCCCGGAATTCTGGTTCATCTAGTACTAATCGGCAGGTTGGGGGAAAGCATTAGGCCAGAAGACAGAAGATGGCCCACAACTGCGATAATTAGATTAGCTCAATGGTTTATCTGGATCACCACGCCACCACCCCGCTGGACCCGCGCGTGCTGGCGGCGATGATGCCGTATCTCACCGGGAAGTTCGGAAACGCGGCCAGCCGCAACCACAAATTCGGGTGGGAGGCGGAGCAGGCGGTGGACGAATCGCGCAAGCAGATTGCGCGGCTGATCGGCGCGTCGCCGCGGGAGATTATCTTCACGAGCGGGGCGACCGAGTCGGACAACCTGGCGATCAAGGGCGTGGCGGAGGCGTACGCCGGCCAGGGCGATCACGTAATCACGTGCGCCATCGAACATAAGGCGGTGCTGGACGTTTGCCGGAAGCTGGAGCAGCGCGGCGCGCGCGTAACCCGGCTGCCGGTGGGCCGCGACGGGCTGGTGGATCCCGGCGCGATGGAGGCGGCCATCGGGGAACGCACCGTGTTGGTTTCGATCATGTACGCGAACAATGAAGTGGGCGCCATCCAGCCGGTGGCGGAGATCGGCCGAATCTGCCGGGAGCGCGGCGTGCCGTTCCACAGCGACGCGGCGCAGGCGGTNNGGCATGCGGTCGGGCACGCTGAACGTGCCGGGCATCGTGGGTCTGGGCGAGGCTTGCGCCATCTGCGGGCGGGAAATGGACGAGGAGAGCGCGCGGCTGCGGCGGCTGCGCGACCGCTTGCGCGCAAAGCTGGAGGCGGAGCTGGAGGAGGTGTCCATCAACGGCAGCATGGAGCATCGCCTGCCGCATAACCTCAACATGAGCTTCGCGTACGTGGAAGCCGAATCGCTGATGATGGCGATGAGCGGCGTGGCGGTATCGAGCGGATCGGCATGCACGTCCGCTACCATGGAACCGAGCTATGTACTCAGGGCCATGGGGGTCGCGGACGATGCGGCGCGCACTTCCATCCGCTTCGGGCTGGGGCGGTTCAATACCGAAGAGGAAGTGGACTACGCGGCGGCGAGCGCGATAGAAGCGGTGAAGAGCCTGCGGGAGCTTTCGCCATTGTATGACATGGCTAAGGGGGAAAAATGGTTCAAGTAACGGAGAAAGCGTTGGAGCGGATACGGCAGCTACTCGCCAAGGAAGGCGTTAGCGGCGGGCTGCGGCTGGCGGTGCAGGGGGGCGGCTGTTCGGGACTGTCGTATTTGTTCAAGCTCGAGACGAAGGAACGCGCCAGCGATCATGTGTTCGGGTGCGGCGACGCGAAGGTACTGATCGATCCGAAGAGCTTCGTCTATCTGGAGGGAATAACGCTGGATTATAAAGAATCGCTGATTCAATCCGGATTTACGATCGATAATCCGAATGCGCAGAAGACTTGCAGTTGCGGGACGTCGTTTTCCACGCAGTGAGGGATTCCGAAACCGCTCCCTGACGGGGTGCCCTCTGGGCCCGGCTCAGCAATGCTACCGAGCCGCGACCGTGAGGGAGCAGCTTTGTTAAGTGAACTTGATGAACCGTTTATCCCGAGTCTTCGTACCCGTTGGCGCGCTGGCCCTGCTCTTCTCCGAAATCCTGCTGATCGCGGCCTGCTTCCTGGTGGTCACATTCCTGATTGTGCCCGTCGACCCCACGGTGTTTCTGTTCGCCGACAACGGCCTGCTGCGCATCGCCCTGGCGGGCGCCAGCATCCTGTTCGGTTTGTACTTCGAGGATCTGTACACCAACGTCTATGTGAAGTCGCGCGGGCTCCTGATCCAGCAGCTCTCTCTGGTGATGGGGATCGCGCTGCTGGCGCAAGGCTTCCTGGGCTACGTGCACGACGGTTTCCGGCTGCCGCTGCGCCTGATGGTCCCCACCTGCGCCGTGCTGGTGGTGGCGCTGTTCGCCTGGCGGGTGGCCTACAGCGTTTTCGTGCTGCGCGTTGTTGGTGCCCAGCGGATCCTGTTGGTGGGCATGTGCCCCATGGTGCTGGAAATGGCCGGCCATATCGGCGCCCACCCGGAACTCGGCCTGCAGGTAATCGGCTATGTGGATGACGGTGACGCGCCGGCCGCGCCGCCTGAGGCCGGCAAGTTGCTCGGACCTCTGAGCGCCCTGCAGCGGATCGCGGCCGAGGTCACGCCCGACCGCATCGTGGTGGGCTTCGCCGAACGCCGCGGTCAAGTGCCCATCGCGGATTTGTTGCAATTGCGCTACAGCGGAATGGCCATCGACGAGGCTTCCACCGCCTACGAGCAGTTATGCGGGCGCGTCCTGCTGGGCGAGTTGCGTCCCTCGGAAATGCTCCTCTCCGGGGCGTTCCGTCCGCGCGCGCAGTGGCTGGTCTACCAGACGCTGGGCCACTGGTTGCTGGCATTGATCTTGACCATTCTCTCGGCGCCGCTGCTGTTGCTGGCCGCGGTGCTGCTGAAACTCTCGTCGCACGGTCCGCTATTGAGCCGGCAGAAATGCATGGGCCTGGGCGGCCAGTCATTCCACCTTTACAGCTTCCGCCTGGCGGGCGCCGACGACGCCGGCCGGAATGGCGCGCAACGGTTCGTGGCGCGCTGGCGCCTGCACGCGCTGCCGCACCTGTGGAACGTGCTGCGCGGGGACATCTGTTTCGTTGGACCGCGCGCGGAGCGGACCGAGTTCGCGGACGTCCTGAGCGAGCGGATTCCGTTTTACCGCCAGCGCTACGGGGTGAAGCCGGGGATCACCGGTTGGGCCCAGATGAACACGCCGCGGGACCAGCCCGAAGATACGCTGCGCCGCCTGGAATACGATTTCTATTACCTGAAGCACTTCTCGCGCGGGCTGGACGCCCACGTCCTGGTGCATACCCTGCGCGATTTGCTGCTCGCCGCCGCCTGACACTCTTTCCGCGGGCGTCCCGGCATGGCATACTAATTCGTAGCGGGCCATGCCGAAAACCACGGTTGCTCCGGAGACCCGAATCGCCGAACGGGAAGCGCTCCTTCCCTTGTACAACGTCGTCTTGCTCGACGATAACGATCACAGCTACGACTACGTTGTCGAGATGCTGCAGATGCTCTTCATCTTCACGCTGGAGGAAGCCTTCCGGCATGCCGAAGAGGTGGACCGCTGCGGGCGCACGGTGATCATCACGTGCGAGCGCCCGCAAGCCGAGTTCGCGCGCGATCAGATCCACGCGTACGGCCCCGACCCGCGTTTGCCGCGTTGCGCAGGCTCCATGTCGGCCATTATCGAGCCGGCCGGCTGATCACTTGCGCGGCTGCGGCGCGGCGGCCTGCTCCTCATCGGTGGGGGGATCGTACATCTTCTCGGCGTAAGTGCGCTGCGCCTCGGAAAGATCCACGGCATGCTGCCGCTCCGCTGCGCTCAAGTGGGGCTTGCGCGAGCGCTTCAGCAGATACAGCGCGCCGCAGACCAAAGCGCCCGTGAGCGGGGGACGCTCGAGGAAGAAATCCAAGAGCTGGAGCAGACGATCACCCATGTCTTCATTCTAGCGGGGCTGCGGGCTAGGGGCTGGGGACTGGGGATTAGGGCGTCGCGTGCGGCGCTGCGGCGCACGCGGCGAGGCCCTTCGCCCGCTCACCCAGCCAGCCTGCGAATCCGCATGTATGCCACTGAATACCCGGACCGAAAACGGCCAAATAAGGCGTCCGGGCGATCCTGGGCCGCCGCGTGGATCTGTCTGACTCTTGAATCCGGCGCTCGAACGGCGGCGCGCCGGAAGCTGTCACCGATCACGCGGGAGATCTGGGGACCCCGTCGGCCAGATGAACTAACTAACCGGCCGTGGTAGAGTCCTGGCAGGTTGAAGGCCTGCCCCACCTTAGCGGTGATGGCGTTTGAGCCAGCCCTTACCGTCCGGCAGGAATTCCGGAAACAGGTTGCCGAATCCCGTGCCCGCCGCGCTGGTCCCCCAGTTGATCGCCGTGTCGTTTAGGTTCCGGCTGTGAACCGGGTAGTACGCGTTCGAAAGGCCCACGCTCAAGGCCGTACCCGCAAAATTCGACCAATTGACGGTGCTCGCGCCCGTGTCCGTTCGCGTTACCGCAGCCCGGCTGATGGCATATCCCACGCGCGACCGGAAGCCGTGCTGCTCGCCCCTCCGACGGTACTTGGTGTCTTCGTGTAACACGGACGCCATCAACCAAATCGCTGAAGAAGTCCTGGGTGACGTTATCGACTGTCGCGGCGCCGAAGGGCTTCGCCATGGCCAGGCTGCCCACTCCATACTTGGGATCCGTGTTGGTGGCCTGCGACTCGCCACCGGTAGCCGCGCTCGCAACTATTCTTGCGCGACGGTGACAGGTCCACTTGCCGCGGCAGGGTCTTGCGCGATCTGCGCATCACTTCGGGACGGCACGAACAGAGCTGCGCCGGCGATCGCCAAGTGTAGGAAATGCCTCACCTTTATAGGATGCGTCAAACCGGGTCCGGTATGCATTTATGCCAGGTTCCGCGCGCGTAGAGCCGCGTGCGCTGCGTGAAAGCCGCACATGCCGTGCACGGCTCCGCCGGGCGGCGTGGATGAGGAGCACAGATACACGCCATCGAGCGGCGTGCGATAGAGCAGGCGCGTAGGCCGCAGCACGAGTTGCCGGAGATCTTGCGCGCCGCCGGTGATATCGCCGCCCACCAGGTTGGCGTTGTGCCGTTCCAGGTCGGCGGGGGTCATAGTGTGGCGCGCCACAATGCGCGCGCGGAAGCCGGGCGCGAAGCGCTCCACCTGGGATTCGATGCGGTCTGTCATGTCCGCCGTGGAGGCGTGCGGCACGTGGCAATACGCCCAGGCCGTGTGCTGGCCGGCGGGCGCGCGGGTGGAGTCGAACAGGCTGGGCTGCGCGACGAGCACGAACGGGCGATCGCTCGGGGTTGTCCCGGCGAGCGTGCGCTCGGAGGCCGCGATCTCGTCGAGCGATCCGCCCACGTGGACCGTGCCGGCGCGGGCGCACTCGGCGGCCTTCCACGGGATAGGCGCGCTCAAGGCCCAATCGACTTTGAAAACGCCGGGGCCATAACGGTAAGCCTCCAATTGGCGGCTGAAGCGGTCCGGGAGCCGGTTGCCGGCGATGGCCACGAATTGGCGGGGTGTCACATCGCAGAGGACCAACGAGGCATCCTCCAATTCGTCGAGCGACTGTATGCGGCTGTTGGTGACGATGCGTCCGCCGAGCGATTCGAAGTACGACGCCAGAGCGTTGGCGATGGCCTGCGAGCCGCCGCGCGGGATGGGCCAGCCGACGGCGTGTCCGGCCGCCGCCAACACCCATCCAAAGGCGGCCGATCCAAGCGCATCCAGGGGCAGCACCGAATGCGCGGCATTGCCGGCAAACAGCGCGCGCGCCGCTTCGGTGCGGAAGAGCCGCCGGGCCAGGGGCGCAGCCGGCCAGAAGGCCAGCGCTCCGAAGCGCGCCAGCAGCCACGGATGGGCGGGCATGCGCAGGAGCGGCGCCTGGATCATAAGCACTAGATCGCGCCAGCGCCGTACCAGGGGGGCAATTGCCCGGCGGTACGCGGCGCCGTCCGTGCCCAGGCGCGCGCAAGTCTCCTGCAACGGCATGGCCAGCACGGCGGCCGACCCGTCATCCAGAGGATGCGCGAGAGGCAGCGGCGGCTGGATCCAGTCGAGCCCGTGCTCCGCCAGTGGGAAAGCGGCGAACGCGGGAGAACTGACGGCCCACGGATGCACGGCCGAGCAAACATCGTGCACGAATCCCGGCAGCGTCAGCTCGGCCGAGCGCGCCCCGCCACCGATGGTGGGTTGCGCTTCGAACACCGTGGTGCGCAGTCCGGCTTTCGCCAGGATGATGGCGGCGGTCAGGCCGTTCGGCCCGGAGCCGACCACGCACGCGTTGTTGCTAGTGGGCCGCATTTGTCAGTCCAGCACCTGCATAGAATGTGGGGCAGGACTCCACCAGTCCTGCAGCCGGCGTCCACGCCGGCCTAAGCGGGTCCTGGAGGACCCGGCCCAGAGGGCACCCCGACCTGGAGGTTTGCCCCACAAGCCCTGTGAGTGGCATTGGGCTTAAGCTCGGCGGGAAATACGTGCCCACCAGTTTCCGCGTCCACCACTGCGCAGTCGCGGCCCGCTCGGCCGGAGTCGTGAAATGGTACTCGTAAAGCAGCGCGCGCACGTAGCGGGGCGGGCGATCCGGGAAAGGATTGGTACCGAGAAGCGAGAGCACCGGGCGGTCGCCTTCGAGCAGCTTCTCGATGAACGGCGCGAACCAGGGTTGCTCCTCGTACGACGACAGGGCCGCGAACCACATCAGCCAATCGAGCCGGAGGTGATACGGCGCAATCTGCGGAGGCATGCGTGCGAGGCCGCCGGGCTTGCCCTTGAACTCGTACTCGCGCCATTTCGTTGAGGCGGTCAGCACCGGTTCGTCCGTTCCTTCCACGATCACCTCATAGCGCGGCCGGGTGATCGACCCGAATGCGCCGTACGTGCCCACCAGATGAAAACGATTGTAGACCGTATTCATCACCTGTGCCGGGGACAGCATGTTGCGAATAGGTTGGATGCTGAGAATCGCGACCAGGATGCCAACGCCGATGGTGGCCAGGCGATGGGCCAGCGCGGGCCGCCCGGTCGCGGGCGCGCGGATCGGAAGAAACCGCGCGAGGAACCGGTCGTCGAAGGTGCTGACGGCCAGGACCATGGTCAGCGCGTTCAACCAGGAGAGATTGCCGCCCGCGAAGATGAGCGACTGGAAGGCGATGGTGATCGCACCCGCGATCGCGGCGATCGGCTGCGGGAGGAAGTAGCCGAACGGAACCACCAGCTCCGAGAAATGGTTGAACAACACGCCGGACTTATGGAACCACGCGGGCGCCCAATGAAAGAACCAGCTCAGCGGACCGGGCATGGGCTGGGTCTCGTAGTGATAGTTGAGGCAGGTGAGATCGCGCCAGCACGGGTCGCCGCGCATTTTGATGAGGCCCGCGCCGAACATCAGGCGGAATAGCAGCCATCGCAGCAGCCAGATGACGATGGTTTGGGGCGTGGCGCGGCGGCTGCCGAGGAAGATGGCGTAGAAGGTAGCCTCCAGCAGGATGGACTCCCAGCCGAAGGCGTAGAAGATCTGGCCTACGTTGACGAAGGAGATGTAGAGGACCCAGAGCGCGGCCCACACGAGCATGGAAAGCCAGGTGCGGTAGCGGTCCGCGAGGCCGGTGAGCGCGAGGCACGCGAGTAGCACGCCGAGCCAGGCCGCGAGCGTGAAGGCCGTGTCGTTGGGGGCGAGGAAGAACAGGCTGGGCGAACTGCTGAACGGGACCGCTTTGGTGAAGAGCGGGACGGGAAGGAGTCCGTGCTCGCCGAGCAGGGGTTTGAATTCAAATGCGGCGTTGAGGAAGGCCAGCAGGAGGATCAGGGCCAGGCATCGTTGGTAGACGAGGCGGGTGAGGCAGAAAGTCTCGGAGCCGATCCAGCGCATCGTGCGTCACACGATGGTAGCGCCTGGGTTTTGGGGACGTCAATGGCGGTGGGGTGGGGGATCGGCGGAGGGCGCGCATGACGCTGGCAAGGTGCTCTTCAATCGGCAACAGAACGAGGCCCGGCGTTCGCCAGGGTTTGCTCTCACGACGGCCCGAATCGGACTGCCCATTTACGGCGCAGCCCTGGGAATTCCGGCCGGAGCGTGAAAAGCGCGCCAGACGCGCCTCAGTGCCGCGTTGCAGGCAACACCATACTGCGCCCCTAAAGCCGTCGCCTGCCCCAGCCGATACATACTCGGCCCCATAGCGCCCCACATGCCCGCCGCCATCAAACTGGATCGTCCCGCACGGCAGGAGTCCAACATCCAACACGGGAGCAGCTTCGTCGACCGCCTCCGTACCCTCCTGGTGCAACGTGAAATCCTGAAGCGCCTCCCGCGAACCAGCAGTCTCCGGGTCCTGGACCTTGGTTGTGGCTATCACGCGACCTACCTGAAAGCCAGCCCGGCATGTGATATGGACGAGCACCGCAAGCTATGCATGATCTTGTTCGCCCCGACTATCAAGTTGTAGACGACTGGGACCGCCACTGGATGGATTTCAGCGCCGCGGCGGAGTTGTCGCCGGCCACGCGCTACCGCCGCAAGCTGGCACTCCGGCTCCTTGGCATAGACCGGCACAACGCCTCCGTGCGCATGCTGGAGATCGGCAGCGGCGCCGGCCAGTTCGCCGAAGAGTTCCTCGCGCATGCCCCGCGCGCGCAGTTCCTGGGCTTGGAGTTGAGCCGCACCGGAGTCCGGATGGCCGCGCGCCGCACACCCGCCGCCCGCTTCCTGCAACGCGATCTGCTGGCGCCCGCGAC
This sequence comes from Bryobacterales bacterium, assembly GCA_003132865.1. The sequence goes on along the minus strand of PKYZ01000641.1, from coordinate 3,432 downwards.
GCCCGGCGACGGCCTCGATTTCCGCGCCACGCACGCCCTCTGTTCCGACGTGTTGGAGCATCTCGACGATCCGGGTGTGCTGCTGCGCCACGCCGCGGCATACATGGCGCCCGGATGCCAGCTCGTGGTCACGGTGCCGGGCGGCTGGCGCAGCGCCTTCTACAGCCACATCGGTCATCGCCGCCACTACACCCCGGCGCAACTGCGCGGTCTGCTCGAAAGCGCCGGTTTCGCCGTCGAGCGCGCCTACGCCGCCGGCTTTCCGTTCTTCAATCTCTACCGCATGTTGGTCACGCTCCGCGGGCAGGAGCTCGTCGCCGAAGCGGCCCGCGGGCCCACGCTCCTCATGCGCGCCGCTGGCGCGATCTTCGAGGCCCTGTTCCGCCTGAACCTGATGCACCCGTGGGGCTGGCAGACCCTGGCCGTCACCCGCTATCGCGGCCCGTAAGGCACAGGCTTGGGATCCGGGGCGTCCGCCTCCACCAGCCAGACCTTGCGGCCCTGCCTGCGGGCATCGTAGTAGTCCAGCAACTCGCGGTTGGCCGCGTCTCCCATGTCGCGCGCCCACACAATCGCCGAGCCGTCGATATCGGCGTGATTGTATACCCACTCTTCAAGCACGTTGTGATCGGGGGCGTAACGCACGATCGCCAAGTGACGCCCGCCGCGCCCGCCTTCGCTCTCGATCCGGTGGATCACACTCCGCCGGTGTGCGGAGAATTGCCGGTTCGCGTATGGGTTTGGAGCTCGCGCCACATAGATCCCGGCATTCGCGAAAAACAGCACGGCGAAGATCGCCATGGCGCTCGGACCCCAGCGGACACGCAGGTACTGGGCGCCTAGCACCACAAGCGCCAGCACCAGCCCGGCGGCCGGCGCGAAGTAATGCGGCAGAGAGGTTCTTTCCAACAACAACCCGGCAATCGAGACCGCCAGCATGGCAAGCACGTAGCGCACCTTGCGGCCGCACCGCAGAATCGCCGCAATCGAGACCACCGCTAGCGCGAAAGGCGGGACAAAGAACCGCATCGTTTCATAGAAGGCGATCGGCACATGCCCAGGCGATGCGCGCGCCCTCTGGTAGACTGCCCTGTCCAAATCCATCCACAGGCTCCGAATGACTTCGTGGCGGTAGACTGGCGGCGTTTTGGGCGGCATGATCCAGAAGATCGGCGCAGCTCCATATTGCGCCTGGTTCACGGCATACGGCGTCAGAAGCGCGTTGCCCGTGACGCGGTAGTTGTAATAGAGCATCGCCGCCAGCCCGCAGCCCAGAATCGCGCCGGCCGGCGCCGCGACCCGCCACGCGAGCAGTTCCTTGAATGGCCGCCGCGTGCTGCGCCGCCAGACCAACAGCGCGCCTGCGGCCGCCGCCGCGGTGACCGCGCCCTCATAAGGCCGGCTGTTGGCCAGGGCCACCACACCCAGTGCCGCCAGCGCCGCCACCCCGCCGGTGGGACGCCGCACTAGACGCGGCACGGCACCCACCACCAGCGCCCCTGCCGCGGCGGCCACCGCGCCGCCCCAATAGGAATCGATCCAATACCCCGCGACTCCCCACTGCGCCACCGCCATCAGGCCGCCCAGCAACGCGTAGCGCGGCGGCAGCCATCCTTGCAGCATCCAGCACAGCGCCGCGCACATCAGCCCGCAGCTCAGCCACACGCCATACCAGGGATGCCCGAACAGCTTCCAGCCCAGCGCCAGAAACAGCGACTGCGCCGGCGGATACTTGCTCGCATAGGTGGGTTGGAAGTTCTCGTGGAAGGTTTCGAAGTGTACCCACATGGGGTGCGGCGGGTTCGTCACCCGCCCCAGGCAAAACGTCTCCGCGCCCAGCAGATAGGCGAACTCGTCCTGTACCGTTGGCTGCGGAATCGCCCGTACCGGCAGCAGCGCCAGGCGCACCGCCAAGGCCAGCAAGCCCACCCCCAGACACACCCACTCCGCTCTTTTCTGAAGAAGCATACGCATCCGGACTGCCAGCGCCGGTCATCGCCGCGCCTGTCACCAAGCCGCGACCGTCAGGGAGCGGTTTCCGTCATCGCGGCGCGTAGGGAACAGGCGCGGGATCGAGGGCATCCGGCTCCAGCAGCCAGACGTGACGGTCCTTATAATAGTCGAGCAGCTCGCGATTCCTCGCATCGCCCATATCTCGCGCCCACACAATCGGCGATCCGTCGATATCCGCGTGGTTGAAAACCCAGTCGTCCAGTGGGTCGTGATCGGGCGCGTACCGCACGATCGCCAGGTGGCGCCCACCCTGGCTCTCCAGCCGGTGGATCACACTGAGCCGGTGCGCAGTGAATAGACGGTGAGGATATTCGTCCGCGGTGGGGCGGGATGCATGTATCGCCGCGGTTCCGAAGAACAGCACGGCGAAGACCATCAACGCCACCGCGCCGGCCTTGACCCGCAGGTATTGCACGCCCAACACCACCAGCAGCAACACCAGCCCCGTTGCGGGAGCAAAGTAGTGCGCATTCGGAAATCTCTCAAGCAATAGCCCTGCCGTTGCAACTCCAATGATTGCCAACGCCATGCGCACCTTCCGGCCGCGCCGCAAGAGCACTGCGGCAATCAGGGCCAGGGCCGAGACCGCTGTCACAAAGAAGTACCATAAGGTGCGCCCGAAGGATATCGGCACGAGCCACGGCCAGGCACGCGCATGTTGATAGAAAGACACGTCGTAGGTTGTCCAAAACCGCCGGATGATGTCGTGACGGTAGACCGGCGCAGGCCCCAGCGGCATCATCCAGAAGATCGGCGATGCCCCATATTGGGATTGGTTCACAGCGTACGGCATCAGAAGCGCGTTACCGGTCACGCGGTAGTTGTAGTACAGCATCGCCGCCAGCCCGCAGCCCAGAATCGCTCCGGCAGCCGCCGCGATCCGCCATGCGAGCAACTCCCGGATTGGCCGCCGAGCGCGCCGCCAGACCCACAGCGCGCCTGCGGCGGCCGCCACTGTAACGGCGCCTTCGTAAGGCCGGCTGTTCGCTAGCGTCACCATACCGAGCGCCGCCAGCGCCGCGACACCGGGCGTGGGACGACGCGCCAACCGCGGCACCGCGCCCACCACCAGCGCTCCGGCTGCCGCGGCCACCGCACCGCCCCAATAGGAATTGACCCAATACCCCGCGATTCCCCACTGCGCCACGGCCATCAAGCCGCCCAGCAGCGCATAGCGCGGCGGCAACCATCCTTGCAGCATCCAGCACAGCGCCGCGCACATCAGACCCGAACTCAGCCACACGCCATACCAGGGATGCCCGAACAGCTTCCAGCCCAGCGCCAGAAACAGCGACTGCGCCGGCGGATACTTGCTGGCATAGGTGGGCTGGGAGTTCTCCTGGAAGGGTTCGAAGTGCACCCACATAGGGTGCGGCGGATTCGTTACGCGCCCCAGACAAAACGTCTCCGCGCCCAGCA
>PKYZ01000414.1 GCA_003132865.1 Bryobacterales bacterium | reverse complement strand
AGCGTATTTGGGAACTTCCGCCGCGCCACGGTTTCTAAACCGAAATGACCATCCGCTACCACCTGGATATTCTCGCGCAGGATCTACGCTACGCCGCGCGCGGGTTTGTGCGATCGCCCACATTCACCGTGGCCGCCGTGTTCGCCATCGCGCTGGGCGCCGGCGCCGGCACGGCCGTTTTCAGCGTAGTGGACCGCATCCTGTTTCGCAGCCTTCCCTACCAGCAGGCCGACCGTCTGGTGTCACTGGGCTTTGTGGCGCCCATCATCCCACAGGAGTTCATGCTGGGTACCGATTATGTGGAATGGCGCGCGCGGCAACAGCCATTCGAGTCGCTCACCTCCTGGGCCGGCATCAACGATTGCGACCTGACCGGCGCCAACCCGGTGCGCCTGGCATGCGCTTTGGTGGAGGCCAGTTTCCTGCCGACACTCGGCATCCGGCCGATCGCGGGCCGCAACTTCACGCGCGATGAGGACCGGCCCAACGCGCCAGCCGTCGCGCTCCTTTCGTATGGTCTGTGGCAGAGCCGTTTCGGCGGAGATCGCCATGTCGTGGGAAAGACCATCCCGCTGGATGGGCAGTCCGCCACCATCCTGGGCATCCTGCCGCCGCAATTCGAGTTGCCCTCGCTCGAGCATGCCGACGTGCTGTTGCCCCAGGCCATGGATGAAGCGGCGCAGCACAGGCCGAACACCGGCCGCGTGCTGTGGTCGATTGCGCGCCTGAAGCCCGGAGTGACNNCTGCGCGTGCGCTCGCTGCGCGATCGCCAGATCCACGACGCGCGCCTGGCCTCCTGGATTCTGCTCGGCGCGGTGCTGGCTGTGCTATTGATCGCGTGCGCCAATGTTGCGAACCTGTTGCTGGCGCGCGCGGCCACCCGGCAACGGGAGCTTGCCGTGCGCCTGGCGCTGGGCGCCAGCCGCAGCCGGCTCGTGCGCCAGACACTGACCGAAAGCCTGCTTCTGGCGGCCGTGGGCGGCGCAGCCGGATGCCTGCTCGCCGCCGCGCTGCTGCGCATCTTCGTGGCCATCGCGCCGGAAGGCATCCCGCGATTGCAGCAGGCCACGGTCGACCTGCGGGTGCTGCTCTTCACCCTGGCGGTATCGCTGGCTTCCGGCATCGTATTTGGACTGGCCCCCGCCATGCAGCAACATGCCCATCCGCGTGCCGAAACATTGGCCGGATGGCGCTCCCTGGGTGCACAGCATCATCTGTTCCGGCACAGCTTGGTGGCCGCCCAGATCTGCGCGTCGCTGGTCCTGCTGACCGGCGCCAGCCTGTTGCTGCGCAGCCTGTGGAATCTGCAGAATCAACCACTGGGCATGCGCACCACCAGCGTGCTCACCGCCACCGTCACGCTGGGTCAGAAATCGTATGCCGAACCCGCCAGTCAAATGTCATTCTTCGAAGAACTGGAGAGACGCTTCGACCGCATACCCGGCGTGACCCAACTGGCCCTGAGCGACTCGACGCCGCTGAGCGGGACTGCGCGTTCCACTATCTACTCAGTCATCGATGTCGCGGGACGTCCGCGAACGGCGGAAGGCACCGGCGGGATGGTGACCTGGCGCGCTGTCACACCCGGCTACTTCGCGGCGCTCGGCGTTCCCATCCTGCGCGGCCGCGGATTTCGGGAGGAAGATCGCGATCCCCATCGGAACGCCGTCATCCTGAGCGATGCGCTGGCGCGGCGCATGTTCCCCGGCGAAGATCCGCTCGGAAAGCAGATCCAGCCGGGCCGCTCCGGGCCCTGGCGGACGGTGATTGGCGTGGCCGGCAATGTGAAAAACAGCGCTCTGATGGAGCCCGACGATCCCGAATTCTACGTCGTCCGCAAGCACTCGGCAGAGCCCTTCGGACGCACTGCGACAGCTATTCTCAGCGGCCCGATCGACCCCACGGCGATGGCGCGCTGGGTGCGCGCGACGGTGGCGGCGCTCGATCCCAGCTTGCCCGTGAACATCGAAACCCTCGACCAGCGCGTCGGCAAACTCGCCGAGCGGCCCCGTTTCAACGCCTGGCTGCTGGGGCTGTTCGCCGGGATGGGATTGCTGCTGGCGGCCATCGGTCTCTATGGCGTCATCTCGTTCCTGGTAGCGCAGCGCACGCAGGAAATCGGCGTGCGCATGGCGCTGGGCGCAACACCCGGCGCGGTCGCCCGGTTGGTGCTCGGGCACGCCGCGCGCTGGACCTTTGCCGGAGCCGCGCTCGGCGTAATCGGATCGTGGTTCTCGGCGCGCTTGCTCGAAGCCATGTTGTTCCATGTCTCGGTGCGGGATCCATGGATATTGGCGGCTGCCGTAGCCGCATTGTGGGCAACTGCCATGCTGGCGGCCTGGGTGCCGTCGCGGCGTGCGGCGCGGGTGGATCCCATGCAGGCCCTGCGGCAGGAGTGAGACGCAAACCGCGACCGTCAGGGAGCGGTTTGCGCGAGCGCGGGCTGGCCCCCGTCTCGTCCTGCTATACTGGAATTTCCCCTTATCTTAGGAGATTACGCTACATGTTTGATCTGTTCCGCAGCCGAGACAAAATCGTCCGTATAATGCTCGGCGGATTGCTTCTTGTGGTTGCATTGTCTATGTTGACCTACCTGGTGCCCAGCTACAACATGGGCGGCAGCGGCGGGTCCGATCAGGTGGTCGCCGAAATCGGCAAAGAAGCCATCACGGTGCCCGAGGTCCAGCAATTCGTCCAGATGAATTTGCGCGGCCGCCAGTTGCCTGCCGAACTGATGCCGCACTATGTTCCGCAGATCATCAACTCCATGCTCACCGGGCGCGCTTTGGCCTTCGAAGCCAAGCGGCTGGGCTTCAAGGTCTCCGAGGAAGATCTGGCCGCGTACATCCGGCAGAGGATTCCCCAACTGTTTCAGGACGGCAAGTTCGCAGGTAAGGACGCCTACGCGCAGGTGTTGGCCCAGCAGAACCTGACTATCCCGCAGTTCGAAGAGGACATGGCCCGCGAGTTACTCGTCACCAAAATGCAAGACGTCGCCCTGGAAGGCACCGTCGTGACTCCCCAGGAAATCGAGCAGGAGTACAGGCGCCGCAACGATAAGGTCAAAATCCAATACGTGAAGATTACCGGCGACAAACTGCGCTCGGAAGTGCAGGTCACTCCGGACGAGTTGCGCAAATACTACGAGGCCAATAAGGCCGCGTATCAGGTCCCCGAGAAGCGCGATTTCGGCATCGTGATCGTCGATCAGGCCAAGCTGGAGCAGACCATTCAACCCACCGACACCGATCTGCTGCGCGTCTACAACGAGAACAAGGACACCTACCGCATCCCGGAGCGCGTCAACGTCCGGCACATCCTGCTAAAGACCACCGAGAAAGACCCCAAGCAGGAAACCGCCGTCAAGGCCAAAGCCGACGACCTGGTGAAGCAGCTCCGCAAGCCCGGCGCGAACTTCTCCGAGATGGCCAAGAAATACTCCGAAGATCCCGGTTCGGCCGCGAAAGGCGGCGAGTACGATGGGGTTGTGCGCGGCCAGATGGTTCCGGAATTCGAGAAGGCGGCCTTCTCGCTCAAGGTGAACGAGATCAGCGATCCGGTCAAGACCGATTACGGTTACCACATCCTCCAGGTGCTCGCGCATGAGCAGGCGCAACTGAAGCCCTTTAACGACGTGAAGGCGCAACTGGCCGCCGAGTACAAGAAACAGCGGGTGAACGACCTCATGCAACAGCTATCGGATAAGGTGCAAGCCGCGCTCACCAAGGACCCGCTGCATCCCGAAAAGGTGGCCGCCGACCTGGGCGTGCAATATGTGAAGGCGGCGAATGTCGGGCCCGGCGACCCTCTGCCGCAGGTGGGCGTGAACAAAGAGTTCGAAGACGCGGTCTACAGCTTGAAGAAGGGCGAAGTCTCGCAGCCCGTCGTGGTGGCGGGCAATAAAATCGCCATGGCCGTCTGCACTGGCGACAACCCGGCTCACCCCTCGGGGTTCGAAGAAGTGCAAAGCAAGGTCCACGACGCGCTGGTCAACGAAAAACTGAACAAACTGGTCGACCAGAAGGCTACCCAACTCGTCGAGAAGGCCCGCGCGAATGGCGGCGATCTGGAGGCCGCCGCGAAGTCCATGGGGCTGGAAGTGAAGACTTCCGACGCAGTCGATCGCGCCGGCGCCATCGAGGGGCTGGGATCCGCCAGCATGCTTCCGGACGCCTTCGCCAAGCCGGTCGGCTCCATCATCGGTCCCAACGGGTTCGCCGCCGATTCGAAAGTCGTGTGCAAGGTGGTGGAGAAAATCGCCGTCGATCCATCCGGCCTGGCCAGCCAGCGCCTTGCAATTCGCGACCAGATCAAGACCGAAAAAGGCCGGGCCCGCAATGCCCTCTTTGAGGAGGGCATGCGCGATGCCCTCACCAAGGAAGGCAAAATCAAGGTTCACCAGGACGTCATCGACCGGTTGCTCGCGGGCTATCACGGCTGATCGGATGATCCATTCCCTGCTGGATTTCCTGCACTCGCTGACCAACCCGGAGCGGCTGATTCAACTCCTCAGCACGCTGCTGACCGGGTGGCTCGGCTATGCCGTGCTGTTCGGTCTAGTGTTCGCCGAGACCGGCATGCTGGTGGGTTTCTTCCTGCCCGGCGACTCGCTGCTGTTCACCGTGGGCGTGGTTTGCGGCGCCGGACAGCTCGATATCGCGCTGGTCAATGTGCTGCTGATCTGCGCCGCCATGCTGGGCGATACGGCCGGCTACCTGCTGGGCCGAAGCACGGGACCGCACATCTTCAACCGGCCCGATTCGCGCATCTTCCGCCGCGAGCATTTGCGGCGCACGCACGAGTTCTACGAAAAGCACGGCGGCCGGACCATGATCTATGCGCACTTCATTCCCATAATCCGCACGTTTGCGGCTTTCGTCGCCGGCGTGGGCCGCATGAATCTGGCGCGCTTCCTCTCCTTCGATGTGTTCGGCGTGACGGGCTGGGTCGTTATGATGACGATGCTGGGCTACAAGCTCGGCGGCGTGAGCTTCGTGCGGCACAACTTCGACAAGGTGATTCTGGCGATCGTCGCCATCTCGCTATTGCCGGCCGGCCTGGAAGTGCTGAAAGCCCGGCGGCGCAGCGTGGCGCCCGCGCGGCAGTAGCCGCAGGCATCAGTATCGGGAGGAAATCCATGTCCACATTTACAGGGTCCATCACGACTACCGGGAAGTCGCAGGCGATCCGCCTCGACAAAACCCTATTCCGTCTGCACCCCGAATTCCGGCAGAAGGCGAAGGTCCGGGCCCAGGTCATTTTCCCCTGGTCAGGCTCTCATCTCGGTCATCGATGACGAGGCAGCACCTGCCCAGGATGGGGACCCCGTTGTAACGGCATTCCTCGCTTTCCTTGAAAAGGACTTGAAGACGCAGCCTGGCCGGCGCTCCGGCCTGTCGAAGGCTTCGCTTCGAAGAGCAGTTCGTTTGACGATGGATGTCAAGGTCACTGACGACGAGACTATCCCGGATAACGTGACCCTCTGAGACATGCCCTCCGGACCGTTCGCCGAACGAAATGGATGGGCCTCTACGCACACGCGGCGTTTGGGGATGCATTCGAGGGTCTCAGCGACGCAGTGCAAGACCTGAAGAAGAAACACCCGGAAAACTACGCAGGCCATCCCAAGGCCAAGCTTCTCAAGCGTATCCTAGCGAGGTCTTCGACCTCAAACCCACGAGCACACTGCCCAGCTTTGTCGTAAAATCCGGGAATGGCAACCATCCCGGAACTCCTTGATGGGCACATCACGTTGGAAGTGGAGTGCCTCGACCGTCTCTACCTCAACGGCTATATCGGCAGGCTGGCAACCGGACCCGAGTTGTCGATGTTCATGCGCAACCAGTTGGGCAAGCCGGTTCCATCTCCAGTGGTGCTGGGACAGGTGTCGGAGAGATTCCGCGAGGCCGTGAAGACGCTGGCGGAACGGGAAGACATACCGATTCACCAGTTCAAACACGAAGAACGGAAAGACGACATCGCCAACAACTTCCGCAAGCAACGGCCAGTGCGGGATGGAGTTGTCTTTATCGGGGTAGCCCAA
>PKYZ01000929.1 GCA_003132865.1 Bryobacterales bacterium | reverse complement strand
CCGTGCCGCGCGCCTCCAAACGCGAAGTGGCCGATCGCATATTCGATGAAATCCTGAAGCTGCGCCTGCATCTTTACGCCACCGATGGACGCTGAAACTCTGCGGCAGTATCTGGAGTATTACGAGGACTTGGGGATCAAAACGCTCTATCGCCGCGCCGCGCCGCCCCAGAGCTTCATGCGGATTGGGCAGGTTCCCGAAGGGGCCGAGCGTGAGCCTCTCTTCCGCATCCTCGACGATATCGGCGATTGCCATCGCTGCCGCCTGCACGAACAGCGCACCAAAATCGTCTTCGGTGTGGGCAACGAGCAATCGAAGCTCGTATTCGTGGGTGAAGGTCCGGGCGCGGATGAAGACGCGCAAGGCATCCCATTCGTCGGGCGCGCGGGCCAACTGCTGACGCAAATGATCGAAGGCACCGCGAAGAAAGAAGGCATTCCGCTGCTGCGCAAGGACGTCTACATCTGCAACGTGGTGAAATGCCGCCCGCCGGAAAATCGGCCGCCGCAACCGGATGAGATGGAGATCTGCGGCCAGTTTCTCTCGCGCCAACTATTGGCTATTGCGCCCAAGGCCATCTGCGCGCTCGGCTCGACCGCGGCGAAGTACCTGACTCACAGCAAAGAAGGAGTCACTCGCATGCGCGGCAACTGGTATAAGTGGAACGATATTCCAGTTATGGTCACTTACCATCCGTCTTACTTGTTGAGGGCCTATAACGTGGGGCCCAAGCGCGAGGCGTGGGAAGACCTGAAGAAGGTCCTGCATTTCGTCTACGACTGATCGAAGCTGAAAGACAGTTGATCCGCATACTGTTCGCGCCGGATGCTGTCCAGCTCACGGGCTTCGCGCGTGCGACCCCAATGCTCCAGGATCCAGATCTGCTCCCAGGCGCAGTCTTCCAGCACGCGGCGGTCGGCCCGCTGTTCGGCGGCGCGCGACCAATCTTGCAGCATCTCGAACGCCTCGGCCAGGCGGTCCTGCGCTTTCGCCCACGTCAGCCCGCGCCGCGCCAGCTTCGAGGCCAGCGGCCAATCGGTGTCCAGCGCCCAGGCGAAGGCGTGCTGCATGTCCGGCCAATGCGCTGTGAGATCCTGCGGGCCGGTTTGCGCGCCAAACAAATCGGCGACGGCGAGCGCGTGATAGCGCGCCCAGCGTTCGCCATCGCCGCGCAAGGCGACGCGCTCGCGAACCATCGCCGGAACGAGAAACCGAGGACCGTTTTCGTCCAGCGGTGCAAGCACATTTTGCGACACGAGCGCGGCAACGATGTCGCGGGCTTCCTCCGGCTCGGCGTCGGCCGTGCGCACGGCCATGTCGAGAGGGAAGCCCGATACCGCGCAAGCGCACATGGCCGACAGCAGACGCTGAGCGGGGCCATCCAGATTACGGATGGTGTCCGCTAACCGATCGGGGTCCTTGGGGAAAGAGCCATCGAGCGGAACCGATGCGGCGGAGAGCGCGGCCGCCAGATCGTTGCGGCGCGTGGTCGTCAGGACGGACGTCCGGCCGCGCGGTGCAAGCAAGGCGGCGGTCGAGGGCATCGCGTCGTCGAGAATGAGCAGGCAGCGATGCCTGGCGCAGAGGCGGCGGAGTTCATTCAGGTTGGATTCCAGATCGCGGTCGAGGCGCACGCCAAACTGCGCGGCCAGATCGCCCGCCAGCGCGGCGGCGCAGCGCGAGCCGCAAGTCAGCCAGAAGACGGCGTCGAAATCCTCTTGATGGCGGCGGGCGAATTCCAACGCCAGCGCGGTCTTACCGGCGCACGCGGCGGCCTCGGCGCCCTCCAGCACGGCCATGCCTGGGGTGTCCGCCAGCAGTGTGCATAGCGTTTCCAACTCGGCGTCGCGCTCGTTGAACGATGGCTGCCGCGCGGGAGCGAAGGGCGCCTTCTGCGGCAAGGGCGACAGGCTCATCAACCATCGCTTGATGGCGCGGAATGCAGTGAGACGATTGTGGCGCAGGTCGAAAAAATTCTTGCGGCGCAGCAGATCGGGGAACTTCGCATCGCGGCACAGGAGCGTCGCCAATGCGGTGCCCACCTCGGCCGCCTGCTCCCAAAAGACCGATTTCCAGCGCTCCAGGACCCAGCGCGGCGGGACCGCTTCCGGCGAAAGCAGGACCAGCACCACGTCGGCCGCTAGCCCTTCTTCAACCTTGGCGATGAGGTCCCCGCCGGGCTGCATCTCACCTTCCTCTAACAGGACCTCCACGCCAGCGCCGCGCTCCAGGAACGCTGCAAGTTCGTGGACAAGCTCGCGATCCGGGGTGGAGTAGCAGGGGAAGACCTTGGGCATGCGTGACGATCTTCTATTATCGCAGGCGCGTGGGCGCGCCTGCGCGCGCCGTAGGCGGGTCCTGGAGGACCCGCGCAGACCTGGAGGTCTGCCCCACATCATTTGGCTATCGTGTAGGGCGGACAGCACGGGTTTACGTCGGGCTTCGGCGGGCAGGGAGTTGGGGGTGCGACGTCATCGCCACGACCCTCCATGTAAGCTATGATTTCGTTCTCCATCTCCGGTTTGTTGCCGGCGAACTGCCACAGGCCCTGCGAGTCGCGCACCAAGTCCGTGAATGGGTCGAAATTGTGCCTGGTCATTATCTGCCAGCGGGAATCGTAGCCACGCTGACATACCGGCCCATGATAGTAGTGAATAGCGTGATTATTAAGGCAACCGATGCGCGCATTCAGCAATTTGGCGCGGGCGGCCCACTGGCGCAGTGCTGCACAGTAGCCCGGGGACACCATGTTCTTTCGAACGTATGGATCTTCGATGCCCACCAGCGCGAAAATCATATGCCAGTCCGCGCTGCCAACGATCTCGCTGTCGAGAAGTCCACCGAGCGTATCGTATGCCTTGCGAGTCATCGCCCACGCGCCGCCCGTGGCGCCCAGCCAGCCGTTGCCGTCGGGAGCCGGCCGCTTGCCATCGTGCCACGCGCGCATGAAGCTGGGCATGACGTTCTCGTAACGGAAATCGCACCGAAGCGTCGAATAGGACGAAAAGAGTTGGATCACCGGATAGCGCTGCATCAGGTGCAGCGCCTCGTACGCCCAGTCCGGGCGCGTCATGTGGAAATCGGCGTCGATGAACGCGAAGTAGTTGCAGTCGGAAGGCAACCGGCGGACGACGATGTTCTGCAGGTTTTCCTTGTACCACATCTCGTGCCGCGTGCGGAGCTGTATGTGGAGCGGATTCGCACCGTCGGTTACCTCGAAAGCCCTGTCGCCAAACGCAAGCTCGACGGTGTGCAGCACAACGCCGGACGCGCGCATGTGGTCTTCGAAGGTGCGGTAGTGCATGTACCTGGTGCGGAACCTATCCGGGTTGAATACCGCGGTGATGACGTGCAGTGGCTCCGCTATGGGCTTGACATGGGGAGATATGTGCGATGTGTTCATTGCTTTCAATTCTTGTCTTTCTGCAAAGATGGCTGATATCACTTGTCCTACGGCGCACCCNNAGGAAGCCGAGGATCATCCACAGCAGGTAGAAGCTGTTGGCCGGCACCAGCGGATCGAGATGGATGCCGCGGAAGATGTCGACGATATCCTGGGCCAGGCCTTTCACCACTTCGCCTATGGCCTTGCCCGCGGCCGCCGCATCGCCGGCTACGTTTTGCCCAGCGGGCGTGCAGAGGAACACGAAGAGATTGCCGGCCGCGAATGCGGCGGCGCTGGCGGGATCGGATGGAACTGCCACGATGAGCGCCGGCGTTGGATTTGTTGCTGGAGTGGGAAGCGGTGCGGTTGCCATGTTATATCCTGTTATTGCACGACGACTGCGCGTCCTCAACCGCCGTGATAGCATCACTAAGTGTCATCGTATGTTGTTCTCCTTTGTTAGTTTGCACTTACTACCTCGCTGCGAGAGTGTTCAGTGTCCCCTGAATGGCCGTCAGCATGGCTTTCAGATCGGCAAACTGCTGATCGGTGGTTTCCGGCTGCGACGGCTGCGGCAGATCGGTTCGCTGGACCACCCAACTGCCGGCCTGATTGAAAAGGGAACCCGGCAAATGCACGATCTGTTCGTTTGGCAGCAGCGGGCGAATGGGAACGGGAATGGTTACGGCATTCGCGGGAGCGACCGTCACGGGGGGATCGGAGACCCAGTTCAAGCCCGGGGACGTCAATGCCCAGTGTCCGGGAGCGCCGGCTCCGTGCCCGTTCTGCGCCTCTATCAAAGCCTGCGCGTTGAACGCCTGGTTGCCGACTTGGATGTACCATTGGCGGCGCGGATCCAACCCGTAGACATAGTGAAACAGGCCACTGTTCTCCTGAACCACAGTTATGGTTTGCCCCGGATATAGCGGGGCGATTTGGTTGGCGATGGCCTGCGCGTCGGCTTGCAGGCAGATCTGATCGGGACTGGCCGGTCCAATTGGTCCGGAAGGGCCTGCCTCCACCGCATCGGTGGGCGGTGCAACGTAAGCCGGGTAATTATAGATGCCTGGCAAGTTCAACTGAGCCGCTTGCGCGGGGGTTAGTGTTATCTGCCTGACGTAGCCGGTAGCAGCGGCCGTGGAATCGAACACGAGGTAACGCTGCCCGTTCGGAGCGGGGTCAGCCCATCCCTTCAGCGGCTGCGAAGGATCGAACGGCGGCGCCTGCTGTCCGGTGGCCTGCTGATACGCGGCGCGTGTCGCATAGACCGGAAACAGGTCCAGTGTCGAAATCTGATACTGCGGTTGATTCGGTTGTGCCGGTTGTAATTGTGACATAAGTGGATTCCTCCGCCAAGTGCGGAGGCTCTTCTATTCACAGCTAAGCATGCCATTATCGGGTTCTGGCCGGGCTAAAGCTGCAATCTATTGAGACGAAAGG
>PKYZ01000103.1:16256-20129 GCA_003132865.1 Bryobacterales bacterium | reverse complement strand
AAGCCGCTGCGCAGGCTCCCGCGCAACTCCTTGCCCCGCAACAGTTGGACAGCATGGTCGCGCCCGTTGCGCTGTATCCGGATCGATTGCTCAGCCAGATCCTGGTGGCGGCCACCTATCCGCTGGAGATCGCCGAGGCGGCCCAGTGGCTGCAGCAAAACGGCAACCTCCAGGGCCCCCAACTGGTGGACGCCGCACGGCAGCAGAATTGGGACCCCAGTATTCAGGCTCTAGTGGTCTTTCCGGACGTGGTTAACCGGTTGAGCTCCGACATTCGCTGGACCACCGATCTGGGCAACGCCTTCCTCGCTCAACAGGCGGACGTAATGAATGCCGTGCAGCGGATGCGGGCGCAAGCCCAGGCGTCTGGCAAACTGCGGTCCAACGGGCAGCAGACGGTCACGACCGAGATGCAGGGAGATCAGTCGGCGATTGACATTCAACCGGCCAATCCCGAGGAGGTCTACGTACCTTACTACAATCCCCAGTACATCTGGGNNGCTTTTTCGGCGGCCTGGGATGGGGTGGCTGGGGCTGGGGATGTAACTGGTTCGGTCGCTCGATCTTTCTGAACGGGTTGTTTTTCAATCATTACGGCTTCGGCGGGCGCGGATTTCGAGGTGGCGGATTGTGGGCGCACGACGCCGGCCATCGGCTGGGCGTCGCCTATTCGAATCGCGCCCTCAATAGCCGCTACGGCGCAGCTTCGGCTGCCAGCGCCAGATCCGCGTACGCGGCGTCTGCGGCGTCGCGGTACAGTTCGGCGCCGCGGGCTGGTGCCGCGCAAGCCGGCGGTTGGAGCCGTTTCGGCCAGGCGGGATCTAACCGCTCCACACCTGCCTATGGTGGGGGCAGCGCATACCGCGCCAGTCCGTCGAACGGCGGCAACTACGGTGGTAGCCGCACGGTGCCCAGCTATCGCTCTAGCCCGTCATATGGCCGCAGCTACGGCGGAAACCGCGGCGCGCCCACCTATCGCTCCAGCCCGTCATACAGAGGAGGCGGCGGATCCTCCAGCCCTTCTCATAGCAGCGGTGGCTCGGTGCATTCCGGCGGCAGCGTCCACAGTAGTGGTGGCGGCGGTGGCGGCGGTGGCTTCCACGGCGGTGGCGGCGGCCACGGTGGAGGCGGTCACCGCTAACGCATAGTTGTTCATTCTGGGGGCCGAACCACTCCCCGCACTGGACGGCCCCCGGTACTGGGCCGCGACCCCTTGAGGGAGCGATCCTGGTACCAGAATCTCACCAGCGCCTCCCAGCGCCTCACTACCCCTTGCCTGCCACCCGCTCGGCTTCCTATACTGAGGAGACACTCCCGTCTGCCTCAAGAGGGCTAGCCGGGACCCGCGGGGTAACCAATGATTAACGGTCTGTTTCGGCGCAGTTGGATCGTCCTTCCCGGCTTGGCTCTGGCGCTCGCCACGCCCAGCCGCGCCCAAAGCTCCGTTACTCTGGCCCCCTCCACTCTGGCATTCGGCAACCAGATTCAGGAAACCACCAGTGCGCCCAAAACCGCAGCGCTCAAGAATATCCTGACCGCCCCCCTCACGATTACCAGCATCGCGGTCACCGGCAATTTCACCCAAACCGGCGGCACGTGTCCTCTCAGCCCGGCCAAGCTCGCCAGGGGCGCCACTTGTACCATCCTCATCTCTTTCACGCCTGCCACCTTGGGCGCGCTGAGCGGAAAGCTCACCGTTACCGACAGCGCCAGCAACAGTCCGCAAACCGCCAACCTCACCGGCAATGGCATCCCGCCAGTCACCCTCTCCCCCACGAGCTTGAGTTTTGGCAGGCTGCCCGTCGGCGAGACCAGCCCTGCCATGACCGTCACCTTCACGAATAACCAAAACGTGGCTGTCAACTTCAACAGCATCCTCGCCAGCGGCGATTTCGCCGTGGCCGGCAACACGTGCGGCTCGAGCATCGGCGCGCTCGCCTCGTGCACCGTTGGCGTCACATTCACACCGTCGGCTACCGGCGGCAGAGAGGGCATACTCGCGTTCTCCGATAGCGCTGCCCGGCGACCCCAGACCGTCACCCTTACCGGGATAGGCCTCGCTCCGGCCCTGCTGTCCATCGCCGTTACGCCGGCCAACTCAACCGTGTTCGTGGGTGGCACCCTGCTACTCACGGCCACCGGCACCTACAGCAACAACGCCACCCAGAATCTGTCCGCCACCGTAACCTGGACCACGTCCCCTACCGGCATCGCCTCCATCGGTGCTTCCGGGCTGGCAGCGGGCTTGACGGTGGGCAGCACCACCGTCACCGCCGCGTTGGGCGCCGTCTCCGGCTCCACGACATTGACGGCCGCGCAGTTGTTCGTCCCGACCGGCAGCCTGAACACGGCGCGCTACTACCACAGCGCCACGCTTCTCAACACCGGCGTCGTCCTGGTGGTGGGCGGCATCGGCCCCGTGCCCGGAGGAACCGGCACCCTCGGCGAGTTGGCCAGCGCCGAGTTGTACAACCCGGGTACCGGGACCTTCACGTTCACCGGAAACCTGAACGCCGCGCGCGACGCACACTCCGCCACGCTGCTGAACAATGGTTCGGTGCTGATTGCGGGCGGCTCGGGCGTCGCCGGCGAATTGGCGAGCGCCGAGATCTACAACCCCGCCACGGCGGCCTTTACTCTCACCGGCAGTCTGAACACCGCGCGCTACGAACACACTGCCACCATGCTCCCCACCGGAGAGGTGCTGATCGCCGGTGGATATGGCAGCGCCGGCATGCTGGCTAGCGCTGAACTGTACAACCCCGCTACCGGGACGTTCACGCCCACCACCGGCAGTCTGAATGCCGCCCGCTTTGACGCCACTGCCACGCTACTGCCGAATGGCATGGTGCTCATCGCCGGTGGCGCCGACGCCAACGGGCCGCTGTCCAGCGGCGAGCTGTACAACCTCGCTACCGGGACGTTCACGCTCACCACCGGCAGCCTCAACACCGCCCGCTCCAGTGCGGCCGCCACGCTGCTCGACACCGGCCTGGTGCTGATTGCCGATGGATATAACTATTCGACAACCGGTCCGCTGTCGAGCGCCGAGCTATACAATCCCATCGCCGGAACCTTCTCGGCCACCGGTAGTCAGGCGCGCTCGGCCTCGTTGGGAACCGCGACGCTGCTCACCAACGGCAGCGTGCTATTTGCCGGCAGNNTCCGCCAGCGGCACTTTCTCCGTTGCCACCGAACTGAATACGCCACGCGACCTCCAGACCGCCACGCTGCTCCCCAACGGCGCCGTACTGATCGCAGGCGGCTATAGCGACGTAAGCAACTCCGTCCTGGCCGCCGCGGAGCTCTGTGAGCCGCCCATGCTCGCTCCGCCGAACCTCGTCTCGATCGCCATCACGCCGCTCAATGCGTCGCTGGCCGTGGGCGCCAGTCAGCAGCTCATCGCCACCGGCACATTCAGCGACAACAGCATCCAGCAGCTTGCCTCGGTGGTCTGGAGTTCTTCCAGTCCCACGGTGGCCACCGTCACCGATGACGACAGCAACTCCGGCGTCGCCTACGGGGTCGCCGCTGGCGGCACCGTCATCAGCGCCTGCACCGGCGCCGTCTGCGGTACAACGCAGTTGACCGTCACGTCACAGTGAGCTTCGCCAGTAGGCCGCGATCGACTTTTGCCTTCACGGTCCGGCGGTCGAGGCTCAGGCGGCGGGCGGTTTCTTCGTAGCTGCCCGTGCGGCTGTAGACGATGGTGACATAGCGCGTGAGTAGTTCATCGGCCGAAAGGCGTCCGGCGCGGGCATCCAGCGCGAACTGCTCCACGGGATTCCGTGCGCGGGGCCGGGATGGTTGGTAGTTGCGGCGGATCAGCACGTTTTTCACGCACTGCTCGAGTTCGCGGTAGTTGCCGGGCCA
>PKYZ01000103.1:0-16228 GCA_003132865.1 Bryobacterales bacterium | reverse complement strand
TAGAAGAGGTCTTCGCGGAAGCGGCCCTTCGCGATCAGCGTGGCCAGATCGCGGTTGGTGGCGGTGATCAGCTTGCCGCGGAACTGGCGGCCGGCGGTGTCGCCGACCGGGTGGAAGGTGCGGGTCTCAATGACGCGCAGCAGCTTCACCTGAATGGCCGGGTCCAGATCGCCCAACTCGTCGACGAACACGGAGCCCAGTTCGGGACAGGTTTCGAGGTACCCTTTGCGATCGGCTATCGCGCCCGTGAAGGCGCCCCGACGATGGCCGAACAGCTCCGACTCGACCAGGGTGGGCGAGAGGGCGGAGATATTGATGGGGAAGAACCCGCAGTCGTCGGCGAAGGAGAGGCGCTGATCGTCGAAGGGCACGTAGCGGGATTGCGCGATGGCCCGGGCCACCAGTTCCTTGCCGGTGCCGGACGGTCCCGTGATGAGGGTGGCGAACTCGCCCATGCGCGCGTAGAGCGTGCGGCGGTAGCGGCGGATATCGTGGGTGAAGATGGACTGCCAGATGGAGGCGCGCAGGCGGGCGGCCGGCATGGAGCTGCCAATGATGTCGCGGAACACCTGCTCGAAGGCGCACTGGATCTGGCGGAAGCAGGCGAAGGTGTGGCGGGGATCGTGACCGGTGGGCAGGCGCACGGCGTCGATGTGGAAGAAGCGGCGCCAGTCGGCCAGGAAATTGTTGTAGAAGCGCCAGCGCGCGGGGTCGCTTTGGGCCGCAGCGGGTCCGAAAGCGGCTGCGAAGAAATGGCGGTAGTAACGCTGGTAGAGCAGGTGCAGGACCGCGTCTTCATACAGCACGAGGTCCGCCGGGCGGCCTTCGACGCCCTCGCCGAGACGGGCCTGAAGCTGCTCGGCCAACGCTTCGAGGCGCTCGACGATGCGCCAGACGTTGGCGCGCGGCTGCTCGGGGTCGTGGACGTGCTGGCTCCAGACAGGCTCGCCGGCGACGAAGGCGTCGCCCAGCGCTGCGCGCTCGAATTCGACCCGTTCGGGGAGGAAGGGGTTCGCGTAGACGAGTTGGGAGACGGCGGTGAGGAAGCTGCGCTGCTGTGGGGTGAGGAAGGGCATATGCACATTTTAGTGGGGCAGGCTCGCAGCCTGCGGCGGCCCCCCGGTCCGCCAACGCGCGCAAGCCCGTCTTTCTCGTACCCCGCGGTGGCCGCCGGCGTGGACCGTCACACGGTTCAGAATCCCCGCAGCCCGTTGAAAACAAACCGCACTGTCCTTATGCTGTGCGTCCCAGCCGACACGCGCATGCTATTGTCGGACATGGAGCGCAAGACCGATTACTCCGCCTTCTCGGCAGTCCAGCATACGAACCCGCCGTTTCCGTTCCACAACCGCCCTCGGAATCCCCCTCCCCTCCCCGCGCGGATGGATCGCCACGCAACCAGATGCAACATCATTTGCCTGATCGCGATGACGTTGCACCGGGCGTCCGGCCCGGCACCCCGCTGCCCGCCAAATCCCCGCTTCAGTCCGCCGATGTATCGGCAATGCAACCACAGGCAACATGATTTGCCGTATCGCGACGACGTTGCACCCCCGCCTGACCGTAGGTCGCCCTGCGGACAGCCGCCGGCTTCTCCGGCCACAAAGCCCGAAGAAGGTTCGTCGCGCCACTCCCCCATCATCACCCGCACGTCACTCGGTTTAGATTCAAGCACTTGGGCTTTGATCGTCCACACGGGTCGGGCAGGAGGCGGGGGCGGAAGCCTGCGCATATGCCAGAATTACCACGTGAACCCAATTTAGCGGTTGCGCAACAATCTTGTTGTGCGACATAATTGTTGCATGCCATGTAATTTTGTTGGACCTCCGGTACGGGGCGCGGACTGCTACGGACGTGAGGCCTTCGTCGATCTGGTTTGGGAAAAGCTCAGCTTTGGCCACGTTCTGCTGGCATCGCCCCGGCGCTTCGGGAAAACCAGCGTGATGTACCGGCTCATCGACGAGCCGCGATGGGAATACCGGTTGGTGCATTGCGATCTCGAACACTTCCTGGAGCCGGCCGACCTGCTAACGGCCTTGATAGTACAACTCTCGCGCGACGATGTCCTTTCGAAGATTGCGTCCGCGCTCAGCTACGTGCCGAAGAAGGCCTGGCAAGGGTTTCGCGCCAACGTGGAGGAGATCGAGGTCCACAAGCTGAAGCTGAAACTCAAGGAGCAGATTCAGCCGCGTTGGCAAACGAGCGGCGAAGAACTATTCGACGCCATTGCCAGGAGCCCGGAGACGGTAGTGTTCCTGCTGGACGAGTTTGCTGTGATGATCGACGAGATGGCCCACCTGGATGCGCGGCGCGAAGACGCACGGCTCTTGCTGCGGTGGCTGCGCCAACTCCGCCAATCGCCACGCATCAAGAACGTGCGGTTTCTGGTGGCCGGGTCGATCGGCATCGGGAATGTGCTCAGCAATCTCGGGGAAATCGCGTCCATGAACGATTTCGAAACGTTGAAGCTGCAGCCGTTTTCCGATTACGTGGCGGATCGATTCCTGCAGGCGCTGTCGGAATCGCACGACACACCGCTGCCGGTTGCGGTCCGGAAGAAGGTGCTGCAGCTCATCGGGACGCGCGTGCCGTACTTTCTGCAGATCATGTTTTCCGAGATCGCGAAGGCTTCGAAAGAACGCGGGATCGCGCCGACGCCGGCTACGGTGGAGACGCTCTATCGCGACACCGTGCTGGGAGTCGACTGCAAGACCTATTTCGACCACTATTACGGCCGTCTGCGCGACTACTACGACAAGCAGGACGAAAAGGCGGCCAAGACAATTCTGCGCACGATCGCAAATCTAGGCGCAGTGAAGCGGGATGCCTGTTACCAGATCTACCGGAAGGAATGCGATGGAGCGGATATCGAGCGCTTCAACGGCCTCATGGCGAATCTGGAGAACGACTTTTACGTGGGATTCAACGCCCGGCAGAACGCCTATCAGTTCTCCTGCAAGCTGCTGCGCGACTGGTGGCTGCGGCATTACGGGATGGAGGGCTGACATGGAACTTTACTACAACCCCGAGCAAATGCCGGACGCTGAAATCAAGCAAACGTTCGTGGGCCGCGAGCCATTGCTGAAGGAATTACTGGACCTCGTGCGGCGGCAACCGAAGGGCGCGGGGGTGCAGCACGTGGTGCTGATCGGCGCGCGCGGCATGGGGAAGACCACCATGCTGCTGATGCTGCGATTCGCCGTGCTGGATGGCGACCTTCAAAAGAAGTGGCAGCCGGTGCGGTTTCCCGAAGAGTCCTACGCCATCACGGAACTGGCGGATTTCTGGCTGGCGGCGATCCGTCACTTGGCCTACGAGACCAGCGACACGGAACTCGCGGCACGCGGGGATGCGCTGCCGAAGGAGTTCACGGTGGCCGAGTCGCTGGCCGATGCGGGGCTGGCCGTTCTGCGCGACTGGAGCCGCCAGCATGGAAAAGGCCTGCTGCTGCTGGTGGACAACCTGGACATGGTGCTGGACCAGATCAACAACACGACCGAGAACGCGCGGCTGCGTGACGCGCTAATGAACGACGGCACGTTCATGCTGGTAGGCGGGGCGACGTCGTTCTTTCACGAAGCACGCGCGTACGATCAGCCGCTCTACAACTTTTTCCGGACGTGGAATCTGGATTCGCTCGATGGCGAGCAGATCAACCAATTGTTGCTGCGGCGCGCAGAGGCGGACAAGCGGCCGGACTTCGATCGGCAGCTTCAGCAGAACGAGGCGCGGATCAAGGTGCTGCATTATTTCACGGGCGGCAATCCCCGCCTGGTGCTGATGCTTTACCGGATTATCGCCAGTTCGGATTTGATCGACGTGCGGCGGGGTTTGGAAAAGCTGCTGGATGAAGTGACTCCTTACTATAAAGCGAAGATCGAGAACCTGCCGCCGCAGCAGCGTAAGATTCTGGATCACATCGCACGGGTGAGCGCGCGGACGGGTTCCGGGCTGACGCCGACCGAAATCGCGGCGGAAACCAGGCTGCCCGTGAATCAGGTGACATCGCAGTTGAAGCGCTTGTCGGGCTTGGGCTACGTGCGCGCCGCGAATGTGCGCGCCCGAAGTTCGTGGTATTCGCTGGCAGAGCCTCTGTATGCAATCTGGCACCAGATGCGGTTTGGCCGGGAGAGCCGCGAGCGGATGGCGTGGCTGGTTGAGTTTCTGAAGGCGTGGTATACGAGCCGGGAGATGTTGGACGAGACCGAGCGGCTAGCCGTGCGGTTCGCGGAGTTGGTGAAGGGTGGAGAGAAGGCGCTGGCCGCCGAGACGCTGGATTACCGGCAGTATCTTGCTGATGCAATGGATCTGCGACTTAGGGGCAGCGCGACGGATCAACTGGTAAATGACTGTCTGGATGCGGGTGAGATAGATCGGGTCCGAAGCTTAGTGCGAAGCGATGGCCTGATGCAGTTGCGCCCCAACACGCTGATGCGACTCACGGAGAGCGGACTCATCACTACCCATCAGTTTGAGGCCGAGGAAGATCGGCGGAGCCAACGCTTGGCCCGCCTTAGTGAGAATGCCGATCCCGAAGAGGTTGTACACGTGCTCGATCCAGCGGGCCTGCCTATGCACGAGATGCCGTATCTCTGGCATCTCCGGGCGACTGCTCTAAGCGTGCTTGGCCGGTTTGACGAAGCGCTTGAAGACCTCGAAACATATAGCCGTTTCGTTCCGGGGGGGGCCGCGGAGGCACTGTTCAAGGCCGACGTTCTATCCAGCCTGTCCCGACACCGCGATGTGGTCAGCACTCTTAGTCCGCATGTGGATGAACTCGCCTCGGACCAGAGGGCGCAGAGCCTCCTCGCATTCTCGTCCGCAATGACTGGCGATTTCGACAGGGCGGTCGCGGTCTGCAAAGCCGCGCTGGCGCGAATGGACCACCCACTTTTACGTCCATTCCTTGAGGAGTTGCTTAAGTTGCGACCTCGCCTTGGCGATCCCCTAACCCAGCTCTTTTTGCTGGTAATTGACGGCGCCTTCGCCGAGGCACGCAGAGTCTGGGATCAAAAGATCCGAGGGACGCTAAAGCCTGACCAGATCGTCAGCGCCCTCTGGCCCTTGGTCAATGAGAGAAATCTTCACTTTCTTCGCACACTGATCCGCGAATCGGAGTTCGACGAAAAACTGCTCCCCCTGGCAGTCGCAATGGACTTCGTAGAAACGGGCGATCGAAGCCCGCTGGAAAAACTGTCCGCGGAAGTCCGGCGGATCGCCGAAGAGATCGTGGCGGAACTCCAGAAAAAGCTGTCGAAGCCCGAACAGGCTATGGGCACTAAAAGTACATGACGTATACATAAAATGTACGACGCTACCAGCTAACTCCCAACCAGCCTATCCCTAAACCATTGACCCGTGGTATCTTTCCAACACCGGCGCCGCGGCGGGCGCCGTGCACTGGAACCGGGCATGGCAAACGGCGGATTCAAAGACGTTCTGAAAAATGGCGGCTTCGTCGCCTTCCTCTGGACGCAGTTTCTGGGCGCGTTCAACGATAACGCCTACCGCATCATCGTCTCGCTGCGCGCGGTCCACATCGTCGCGCAGGCCGACCAGAGCGGCAAATACCTCGCGCTCGCCGGCGCCATCTTCGTGCTGCCGTCGCTGCTCTTCACCGGATACGCCGGGCAACTGGCGGATGCCATCAGCAAGCGCAAGGTCCTGATCGGCGTCAAGATTTTCGAGATCGCCGTGATGGCCCTGGGCATCGTCGTATTCTTCTCGCACAGCGTGGCCTGGATGTTCGTCGTCCTCTTCCTGATGGCCGTGCATTACACCGTATTCAGTCCGGCCAAGTATTCCATCGTGCCCGAACTGGTCTCCGACCGCGACCTCTCGCGCGCCAACGCGCTGCTGGAAATGACCACGCTGGTGGCCATCGTGCTCGGCACGTCCATCGGGCCGTTCCTGTTCACGGCGTGGAAGACGGCGGAATGGAAGATCGGCGTGGTGCTGACCACGGTGGCGGTCGTCGGCTGCCTGACCAGCTTCCGCATCACGCGCGTGCCGGCGTCCGGATCTAAGGAACCGCTGCGGCTCAATCCGCTCGCCGAGGTAACGGCCGGGACGAAGCATCTGCTGCGCGACCGTCCCCTGTGGCTCGCCGTGATGGCCATCTCCTACTTCTGGTTCCTGGCGCTGCTGTTCCAGATGGACCTGGTGCTATTCGGCAGCGAGACGCTGAAGGCCAGCGACCGGCTGGTGGGACTTCTGATGACGTGCCTGTCGCTGGGGATCGGCGCGGGCAGCATGCTGGCGGGCAGGCTCTCGGGCGACAAGGTGGAGATTGGACTGGTGCCGCTCGGCTCCATCTTCATGGGCGTGTTCAGCCTGGGGCTGTACGCCGCACGCGGTTCGTACGCAGCCTCGGTGGTGATGCTGGCCATGCTGGGAATCGCGGCCGGCGTGTTCTTCGTGCCGCTCAATGCCTACCTGCAGCAGCGCAGCGAGAGCCGGGAAAAAGGCCGCATCATCGCCACCAACAACATTTACAACACGCTGGGAATGCTGCTGGCCACGGCGGTCTTTTATGCCTGCCACGACGGGTTGCATATCAGCCCGCCGCACATCATTCTGGCGTTCGGTTTCGTGAGCCTGCTGATCACGGTCTACATCGTGACGGTGGTGGACGATTTCCTGATCCGCTTCGTGCTCTGGCTGGTGACCCACACGATCTTCCGCATACGCATCGTGGGGCAAGAGAACGTGCCGTTTCGCGGGCCCGCGCTGCTGGTATCGAATCACATGTCCCACGTGGACGGCTTTCTGGTGGGCGCGTGCGTGCAGCGCTTCATCCGCTTCATGGTGTGGAAGCCCTATTACCAAATGAAGGCGCTGAACTGGTTCTTCCGCAAGACGAATGCGATCCCGGTGGGCGGCGGGCGCGACGCGGTGGAAGCCATTCGCGCGGCGCGGAAGGAACTGGCCGCTGGGCACGTGGTGTGCATCTTCGCGGAAGGCGCCATCAGCCGCACAGGGAACATCCTGCCGTTCAAGCGCGGCATGGAGAAGATCATGGAGGGCATGGCTGCTATCGAGGGTCTCGCCGTGCCCATCATCCCGGTGCACTTGGACCGCCTGTGGGGCAGCGTCTTCAGCTTCGAGCGCGGCCGTTTCTTCTGGAAGTGGCCCAAGAGCATTCCGTATCCGGTGACGGTTTCGTTTGGCAATCCGATGCCTGCGAATTCCACCGCGCATGAAGTGCGGCAGGCGATCCAGGAGCTGGCGGCGGAAGCCACGGCGCATCGGCAGACCGCGGGCGATACGCTGCCGCGGCGGTTGATTCGCAGCGCGCGCCGCAACTGGAGCCATTTCGCCATGGCCGATTCGACCGGGCGCGAGCTGACTTACGGGCGCATGCTCGCCGGCGGCGTGCTGGTGGCCAACTGGGCGCGCACGCGGCGGGATGAGGTAATGATCGGGGTGCTGCTGCCGCCGAGCGTGGCGGGCGCGTTGGCGAACGTGGGGATCACGCTGGCGGGCCGCGTTCCGGTGAACCTGAATTTCACGGCTGGGCCGGAGGCCATGGCGGCCGCGCGCGCGATGCGCCGTCCGCACGGTGGTGACTTCGCGCGTGTTTCTGACCAAGGCGAAGATCGCGGAGCAAGACGGCATGGTCCTCGTGGAGGATATTCTGGCGCGCGTCGGGATGGCGGCCCGGCTGCGGGCGCTCGGTGCAATGCTGACCGCGCGATTTGCGCCGGCCCGTCTGCTGAGCGGCGCGGCGCGGCCGGAGACGCTGGCGACCGTCATCTTCTCCAGCGGCAGCACGGGCATTCCGAAGGGCGTGATGCTCTCGCACTACAACGTGCTGGCGAATATCGATGCGATGGCGCAGCTTTTCCAGATCGGCGAGCGCGACCGCATCGTGGGCGTGCTGCCCTTCTTTCATTCGTTCGGATACACGGTGACGATCTGGTTCCCGTTGGTCGTGGGGTGCGGGGTGGTCTACCATCCGAATCCCACGGATGCGAAGGCGATCGGCGAGCTGACCGCGAAATACCAGGCGACGCTGCTGCTTTCGACCCCGACATTTTGCGCGACGTATACGCGCAAATGCTCCGTCGAAGAGTTCGCCAGTTTGCGATTCGTGCTGGTGGGCACGGAGAAGCTGCGCGATCCCGTGGCCGCGGCGTTCCGCGAGAAGTTCGGCGTGGAGCTGCTCGAAGGATACGGCTGCACGGAAATGGCGCCGGTGGTGGCGGTGAACGCTCCCAATTTCCAGGCGGGCAAGGACACGCAAACGGGCAACAAGCTGGGCACGGTGGGACATCCGATGCCGGGTGTGGCGGCGCAGGTGGTGGACCCGGCCACGTTCGCGCCGCTCAGTCCCAACGAGGCCGGGCTGCTGCTGGTGAAGGGGTCGAACCGCATGATCGGCTACCTGGGCGAGCCGCAGCGCACGGCCGAGGTGCTGCATGACGGCTGGTACATCACGGGCGATATCGCGGCCATCGACGACGAAGGGTTTATTCGCATCGCCGACCGGCTCTCGCGGTTCAGCAAGATCGCGGGCGAGATGGTGCCGCACCTGCGGATTGAAGATGCCATCGCGGGTGTGTTGGGGGCTGCGCCGTGCGCCGTAACGGCGGTGGCGGACGACCGGCGCGGCGAGCGGCTGGTCGCGCTGTATGTACACGAGATGGAGCCGGCGGAATTGTGGCAGAAGCTGTCGGAGACGGATCTGCCGCGCTTGTGGATTCCCAAGCGGGAGAATTTATATAGGGTCGAGAGGCTTCCCCAACTCGGTACGGGAAAGCTGGATCTGCGCGGATTGAAGATGCGCGCGGAGGAGTTAGTGGCGGCGGAAGTGGCCGCGCCGCGTTCGTGACAGGAGTGCGTCATGGAAATCTTCCTCATCTTTTGTTTGATCGTAGGGTTGGTGATCCGGTGGGTGCTTTTGCGGGACCGCATGGCGCGGATGGAATCGCGCATTGCGGAGCTGACTGCGCGCGTTGACGCGCAGAGCCCCGCGCCACCGCCGCGGCCACAAGCGGTCGCGCCGGTGGTGGAACCGCCGCGTGTCGCGCCGCGTGGCGAGACGCCGCGCGTGGAGCCAGCACCCGCACCAGTCGCGTTGCCTGCAGCACAGCCCGCCGCTGTCCCACGCGAATGGGAAACCATCCTGGGCGGAAGCTGGCTCAACAAGATCGGCGTGTTCGTGCTGGTGGTGGGCCTGGCGCTGCTGCTGCGCTATTCGTTCACGCAATTCGGTCCGCTGGGGCGCGTGACCATCTGCTTAGCGGCGAGCTTCACGATGCTGGCGGCGGGCGCGATTCTGGAGTCGAAAGAGCGCTACCGGATCTTCGCGCGCGGACTGTTGGGCGGCGGCTGGGCGGGACTCTACGTTACGGTCTACGCGATGCACGCGGTGGAGGCGGCGCGCGTGATCGACAGCCCTGTAGTGGGCGCCATACTGCTACTGGCGGTGGCCACTGGGATGATCGTGCACTCGTTGCGCTACCACTCGCAGACGGTTACCGGACTGGCATACTTCGTGGCCTTCGGCACGCTGGCGATCACGGACATGACTTCCCTGCCCTTTCTGGCGCTGGTCCCGCTGGCGGCTTCACTGCTGTATGTGGCCCATCGCCTTCGGTGGACGAGGATGGCGATGCTGGGGCTGATCGCCACCTATGTTGTCGTCGTCATTCGTGGCGACACAGGCGCGCCGCTATGGCAGGCGCAGACCATTTTCGCCGTCTACTGGTTGCTGTTTGAAATCTTCGACGTGTTGCATCCGGAAGCGTGGCTGTTGCCGCTCAACGCCGCCGGCTTCCTGGGACTGTCACTGCTGAAGTGGCAGACCGCGGCGCCGGACCGGCTCTGGATCCTGCTGGCGGCAACGGCGGGCGCATACGTGGTGAGCGCCGTGGCGCGCACTCGCTCGGGCAAGTGGCACGGCGCTGCCACGCTGACTGCGGCGCTGGCTGCGGCGGCCATCTTTCAAAAGCTCGATCAGCAGTGGATCGCCTCGGCGCTGGTGGTGGAGGCGGAGCTGTTCTACCTGGCGGGGATCAGACTACGCGCGCCGTATCTGCGCTGGCTGGGCACATCGCTGTTCGGCGTGGAAGCACTGCGGCTATTGGCAAGCGACATGTGGATGTTGCCGGTCGACCAGTGGCTGCCGGTCGCGTCGCTGGATGCCGTGGTCTTCTATGCGAATCGCGCGCTGTACGCGGCGGATTACTTCTACGGCTACGCGGGGGCGGCGGCGCTGGCGCTGGTGATTGGGAAGAAGATACAAGAGCCATACCGCAGCGTGGCGTGGCAGGCCGCGGCGGCCGGCGCGTTTGTCTTTGGCTGGTGGCGGCGGCTGTTCGATTTTCGCTTGCAGGGATACCTGTTACTGGCGGTGGGGCTGGCGGCCACGGCCGCGGAGACGCGCGAACTGCCGCTCGCGGTAGCCGCCGGGGTCTGCTACGCGGTGGCGCTGTGCGCGTTGTGGTCAGGTGCGGATCGCTTCGCGGAAGACGAGCGCGGCCTGGTGCGGCTGGGAGGCGCCGGCGCGGCAGTGGCGGCGCTTATGGCGCTCGTGTGGCGGCTGGTGCCGGGCGAATATCTGGGCGTCGGCTGGATGGCGCTGGCGGTATTGGTCCTGGAGCTGGGGCTGCGGCGCTTGCCGGACGACTTCCGCCGTGTGGCGTACGCGGCAGCGGCGGCGGGCGCGGGCCACGTCTGGTTGTTCAATGTGGTGGGGCTCAGTAATGCTGGTCCGTGGGAGCCCCGATTGATGCCCTTGTGGGCCGCGCTATTGGCTTACGCCATTGCCTTACGCGCGCGCCGCGAGGAGGGTGGCATGTTGCTCATGGGGGCCTCGACCATCGGGCTCGCGTTCGGGGTGGTGGCTCTATGGGCCTTGTTGCCCGCTGAGATGGTTGCCGCATCGTGGGCGGCGGTGGCGCTGGCGCTGCTGCTGGTCGCGCGGCAGTGGAAACGCGATGTGTTCGACTGGCAGAGCTACCCTGCCGCGGCGCTGGCTTACCTTCTCTCGATGGCCAATCTGCCGGATACTTCGGCAGCCGTGTGGACAACCTGCGCGGCGATTGCCTGCTTCTACGCGGCGCAGCTTGTGTCGCAGCGCGATGGCTGGCGGCGGCTGTACTTCTCGCTGCTGGCAACGACGCTGACCACGATGTTGCTGTATTACCGGATCTCGGGCAGCATGCTGACAGTGGCCTGCGGCATCGAAGGAGTGATTCTGTTGGCGTCGGGCTTTCCGCTGCGCGACCGGGTGCTCAGAATATCGGGCCTGACGCTGCTGCTGGCCTGCATCCTGAAGCTGTTCGTGTGGGATCTGCGGCACCTGGAGACGCTGCCGCGCATCTTCTCGTTCATCGTGCTGGGAGTCATTCTGCTGGGCGTTTCGTGGATCTACACGCGGTTCCGGGAGCGTGTGGCGAAGTTCCTGTGATCGGGGACAACACCGGCTCCGAGCAGTCACGTGGGGCAGGATTGCCCGCCCCACAACCCAGGCTTTGTGCTAGGGCTTCAACACCTCTTCGAAGAACGCCAGCGCGCGCGGGTCGTTCGATTGGCCCAGCCAGAACATGGCCTGCTTGCGCACGGCTGGATTCCGGTTGTTGCGGGCTACCTGGATCAGCATGGGAACGCCCTCGCCATCGGGAAGCTGCTGCAGGGCGAACACGGCCTTCTTCTTCACTTCGGTGTCCGGATCGTTATCGATCGCGCCCGAAATCGCGCCCACGGCTTTCTTGCCGGCTTTTTGCGCGAGCCAGAAAAGCGCTTGCCCGCGCACGTGTGAGCTGGCGTCGTTGCGCGCCACCGCGATCATGGTATCCAGCGCTTGCGGCTCCTTGCTAACGGAGAGCGCGAAGATCGCTTTTTCGCGGATGCGATCGCTCGAGTCTTCGGTGACGATGCGGCGCAACATGCCGTATCCACGCCGCCCGCGCGCCGCGCCCAGCCAGAAGACGGCCTTCTCACGCAGCGACTCGGGCTGGCCCGCGGCGGCGAACCGTTCCAGCGCTTCATCCGCCGCGGCATCCGCATGCAACGCGATGGCCGTGACAGCGCCATCGCGCACATGTTCGCTGTCCGCCGTGACGAAGGACGCGAGGAACGCTACGCTCTCGGCGGGGCGCACGTCGCGAATCCAGTGCAGCGGCACCCCGTCGGCATCGAGCTGGCAATCGCCCGAGATGGCGCGGATCTTGCCTACATGGTTGTCCTGGATGCGAAGCATGATCTGTACTTGCTCGGGCGGCTCCAAGTGCACCGGACCGGGCGCGCGCACACCTTGGTTGTAGTCGCAGTACTGCTCGTGGCCGGGGACGGCGGGCACGGTGTAGCCGATCCAGGCCGGCTGCGGCTGCGCGTATTGCTCGCGGAAGCGGTCGTTGAGTGAGGATTGGCCCTGCGCCAGCGAGAGACAGGCCAGGAGGCCTGTCCCACCGCACAAGAACAGAATCGGTCTCATTTGTTTAGAATCTCCAGCATGTATTCGGTGGAGTCTTTGGAACCCATAATCGAGAGCTTGCTCACGATCGTCTTCTTCATTTCCGGATTGGTTTCCTTGCGCGCCAGATCCACCAGAGCCTTGGCGTTGCCCTGGATGAACAGCGCGTTGACGATCTCGCCGCGCAGGGAGGGATCGGATTCGGAACCGTACATGGATACCAGCGCGGCCCCGGTGTGCTCGCCGCCCATGAGGCCCAGGCTATGGATGGCGGCCTTGCGCAGCCGCACGTTCTTCTCCCCGCGGGCCACTTCAATCAGCTTGTCGCCATTCCCGCCAATAAACATGGAGTGCAGGATCGTTTCCTTAACCTCCACGGTAGGCTCGGCCTGATAAAGCTGCCAAAGCTCCGCCTGGCCGCCGCTGATGCCGAGCTGATGGATAGCCTCCATGCGCAGATCGGGATTCTTCTCCGATTTGGCGGCCTGCAACAGGTGGTCGCGGTCGCCGGAAATCATGAAGCCGTGCAGCACGGTGCGCTTCACATTCATGTCGTTGGAGCTGGCGTAGAGGTCCGCAAGAGCCTGCCGGTTTTCTTTCGAACCCATGATGCTCAAATAGTGGATGGCTTTCATTTGCAGGTCCGGGTTGGAGCCGCCGCGGGCGATCTGCAACAGGATCTGGCGGGCTTTGGCGCTATCGCTCTGGGCCAGCACGAATAGGGCGCGCTCCTTCAGTTTGGGAAACTGGCGGCCCTGCAGGAACTTCTCAAGCATCGGAATGGCGCGCTCCGGATCGTTGTTCATGAGTCCGTTGAGGGCCATCAGCTTCAAGTCTTCATCCGGTTCGGCATTCGGGTTCACCTTCTCCCCGGAAGCCTCGCGGACCTCGATCTCCAGCGCTTTGGCGTCATCCTGCCAGCGGCTGTTGGCGTACGCCTTGCGCAACTGGGCCAGGGCGGTGAGGGCTTCGGCGCGGCGGGCGATTTTGTTCAGCGCGTAGGCCTTCCAGTAAAGCGCTTCGTCGGCATGCGCGCCTTTTTCGGAAGCCACCGCGCTGAAAGCCTCTACGGCTTCGTCCCAACGGCCGGCGTCGATGGCGGTTTTTCCCTTCTGGAGGCGGTCGTCATCGGAGTGTTTGTTGGCGGGCTTCTGGAAGAAGCTCTCGGCTTGCGGCGCTTCCAGGTATTGCCCGAGCGCCAGCCCGGCGGGGGCCAGCGCGACTGCCCCGTTAATCAAGATAGTCATCAAGAAACGTAATTTAGACATTTTGTTTTTTCCTATAACGTACTTTGGCCGGCCGGTGGCGCGGCATTCTCTCCGCGATGGCGCATCGTGGACCCGGCCACGCGCACCTTGAACAGGATGCCGTCGCCTTCGATGCGTTGCCGCAGGTTCTCCACTTCTTCCGGCGTGAGGCGGTCCGGCCCGTGCGCAATTTCCAGGAGCACAGGCTCCAGATCGTCCAGCACGCTGGCCACGCGGGTATCGCCGGTGCGCGCCGCGGTCTGGCGGTACAGCCGGTTCTCGGCGACGAGATCTCCGGCGAGCTCCCGCTCGGAGGCCACATTCAGCGACTGGCCGGGGCGCGCATTCACCAGTTCGAGCAGCACGGTCTGGGAGCGCTCCAGGTGATCGCCCACCGCTACTAGCAAAATGCGTTCGCGCACCTGGCCGGCGTTCGCCGTTTGCGCGCCCGGCTGCGCTTTCGTGTAGTATCGTCCAGCCAGAAATGCCGCCACGATGAGCGTGGCGACGAGAGCGGCGGCCGCCCAATGGCGGGCGGGCCACCAGGGGAGGCCCCACCGGAGCCGCCGGCCGCCGAGCGATGGCCGCAGACGGTTCCAGACTTGCGCGCCGTAATTGGCGTCGCGCTCCGGCACAGGCGCAGAATCCACCACGTTGAGCACGCGCTGCAGACTGGCGTACTCTGCGCGGCACGCTTCGCAGGCGTCCAGATGCGCGCGGACCCCCGGCGAGCCGTCGCCTTCGCCGTAGTAATACAGAACGAATTGTTCTTCGGTCAAGTGATTCATGATGCGGAACTCACTAAGGGCTCGAGCGCCCGGCGCAGCTTTTGGACCGCGCGAAAAATGCTGTGCTTGGCGGCGTTGGGTTGCACGCCGAGGGTACGGCCGATGTCGTCGATGCACATGCCTTCGTAGTGCCGTAGGACGAAGGCGGTGCGCTCCATCTCGCTGAGATCGTCGAGCACGGCGGCGACTTTACGCTCCACTTCGCCGCTCATGGCGAGACGGTCGGGCGCGGGGGCCGGGTCGGGCAGCGACTGCATGGAATCGGGCGCGCCCTCAACGGCTGCGGCTTCGGTTTGCGCGCCGCGGCGCTTGCGGGTGCGGATCAGATCCAGCGAGCAGTTGGCGGCGATGCGGTAGAGCCAGGTGCCGAAGCTGGCCCGTTCGTCGAATTTGGAAAGCTGCCGGTAGGCGCGGAGGAAGGTCTCCTGCACCACGTCTTCGGAGTCTTGTTGATGGCCAGTCATACGATAGGCCAGACGGAAAAGATTGCGGCTGTGACGCTCCACCAGGACGCGGAAAGCGCCGGAGTCTCCGGCGCGCGCCTGCTCGACTGCCACGCTATCGCTCAATTCCATCAAGCTATCCATTGGACTGCAAAAGGGAAGGCGCGGTTAGTAGGCGGCCTTCGGCCACGGTGGCTGGTGGGTAGTGGCTGGTGGCTGGTGGTTTTGATGGCTTCGCTTTGCGTTCGCCCCCATTTTTTGGGTTCGGTCGGTATTTTTCATTGGTTGCTGTGCAAAGTTGTTCGGAATTGTGCATGGATTTCGGAATGGGGGCGCGCCGGGGCGGCCTTCCGGCCACCGGGGTCCGGGACCGGGTTTTGGGTTCGTTCGGCATTTTTAGTGGGTTGGTGTGCCAAGGTTGTTCGGAATTGCATAAGTTTCGGAATCGAAACCGCGCCGGTGTTCTCATACTCATATGACAGCACGAGGGCCAGGCGGGAAGCCGCACTCAGAAGCGGCAAGCGTCTGAGGGATAAGGGACGATTTTGGTTTTGTTGGCGGTGACTGCGGGTTTGCGCCCCAGCACCTCTTCAATTGGCGCGCACGGGAACAGGCAGCAACTTCGGAAGGGCTGGACCGGCCTTACGTTGGTCGTCCTGCTCGATCAGAATCTCAAGTTGCAACGCATTGGCTTCGTCCGGCGCGAGAACCCCGGCGCTTTGCAGCTTTTCCAAGAGTTGCTCGATCACGGCGCGCTGCGCGGAGAGGGCCGCCTCCACCTGACTCCTATGGGCGTTGGCGTTGGTCCACCGAGTCACGGTGGTGGGCGCCAGAGCTCGTTTGATCGCGCCGAGCGGAAGATAGCTCAAGGCCGCGAGATACTCCAAGCGGTACTGCTCGCGATCGAGAGGCACAAACGAAGCCCCTCGGCGACCGGTAAGCAAGGTGCGGTGATAGTAGACGGGGTGCGTTCCCGGCGCGAGGATGACATCGCCTGTCTGCGGCGAGAAAACCAGTTCATAGACGCCGATGGGCGGAAAGCCGGGGGCGAAGTCGCCGGCACCAAAACAGAGGACGCCACCACCTTGACCGGACCCTTCGCCAGGCCCGAAGCCCGAGCGGTCAACTACGTGAAAAACATGGCTAATGTTGACCTCGAATAACAGCTTCGCCGCAATTCCGGCGCTCCTGGCCTCCACTAACAGATTATGGATAGCTACCCATCGCGTGCCTAGGCAGGGCCATCAGAATCAGGCGGGTCATTTGGCTGACATCATTATCGCTCAGGCTCGCTTTGCTCGCGGAAGCGGATCCTGGAGGACCCGCGCA
>PKYZ01000486.1 GCA_003132865.1 Bryobacterales bacterium | reverse complement strand
ATTTCATTCAGCAGCGTTCCGGGCGGATAGTGAAGCCACGGCGCGGTGGTCTCTTCCGGCTGCAGGTGGTCGCCCTCGAAGCCGGCCCAGCGCTGCAACGGGTAGTGGTGCCACGCGCGGCCCGCCATGTCTTCGTCGACGTGCAGGTCGCCGTGCGTGAGGATATCCAGCCCGGCGCGTTCCTGGTCGCTGATGAGCACGGCCATGGCATCCTGGAATTTTTCGCGAAAGCGGACGTCGAGCATGCAGGTGTCCAGCGGGCGGCCCCACATACTGACGTCGAACCAGCGCGGGCGGGGAAAGGATCCGGTGGTGGTACTGGGGAGAATCAGATCGGCGGTTGCGGTGAACATGCGTTCCTCCAACCGGCATTGTAATCCCCGGAAGGCGAGTTGCGCTCGCCAGGGCGCGCGGAGCGCGCCAACATCGACACAAGGCGTCGATGTTAGAGCGGGCGACACGGCGAGGGGGCGACGCGGCGACCCTTCTTCGGGAGTGTATGCGTTCTTGTGACGTTCTGGCGGAGTTTGTTGCAAATAAGGGACGAATTGGGTTCGCTTCGTAATCCTTGCGGTTGGATTGTGCGGGGTGTGCGCTTTTGTGCATGGATCCCGGCTTGGGAGTCGCATGAAAAATGAACGAACAAAGCCAATTTTGGGGGCGGAGCGACGATCATTTTTGGTGTGCCCGGCGGGCGGCGGATTGTCAAAGATCAGGCAGGCACCCAGGCAGAACACCTCTCGGCGAGTGCGGGGAGCCCAATCTGAGGCTGGCACGCCGGTGGGAGTGATTGAGGAGATGGCATTCTGGCAGGGCTTGTTTTCAGTGAGATACGGGAAGGGAAGACGTGTCATCGGCAAATCATATATAATCTATCTGATGATATAGAAAGGCAGCCTATATGGCCCTGAGCATCAAGCATCCCGAAGCAGACCGGCTGGCGCGAGAACTAGCTCAAACGACTGGGGAGAGCCTGACTGAAGCCGTGATCAACGCTCTTCGGGAGCGGTTGGTCCGCCAGCGCGGAAAGTCCCGAACGCCGCGCCTGCGCGACGAACTCCGAACCATTCGCGAGAGGTGCGCCCGCTATCCGGTCTTGGACCACCGCAGCGCCGATGAGATTCTTGGCTACGACGAGCACGGACTGCCACGCTGATGGTGATCGATACGTCGGTACTTGTCGCTATCCTGGCCAATGAGCAAGAGGCGGAACTGTTCGAAGCTGCGATGGACGCCGATCCAGTTCGCCTGACCTCAGCGGCCTCGGTCCTCGAAACGGCAATCGTCGCTGAGGCGCGCTACGGTGACATCGGCGGCCGAGAACTGGATTTGTTGTTGTACAAGGCGGAGATCCAGATTGTCGCAGTGACTCCGGACCAAGTGGATGCCGGCCGTCGTGCATTCAGCACTTATGGAAAGGGCCGCCACCCAGCGGCACTGAACTTCGGGGACTGTTTTTCATACGCGCTGGCGAAGACTTCGGGGGAGCCGCTTCTCTTTAAGGGCAACGACTTCTCGCGGACCGACGTTGAGATCGCGCGGTTGTGATCCAAAGGAACGGCAGGCGGGCTATTCGTGACGCAGGGCCCTGGCCGGATCCTGGGTGGCGGCGCACGTGGCCGGAATCAGCGCCGCGGCGGCGCCCGCCAACGCCAGCAGAGCCGTGCAGGCGACGAACGTGACCGGGTCGTGGGGAGGCAATCCGTAGAGCAGGCTTGCCAGCACGCGTGTGGCGGCCAGAGCGAGGGGCACACCGATGGCGACGCCCACGGCGATTAGCAGGACGCCTTCGCGGACGAACAATCCCAACACGTGGCGCGGGCGCGCGCCCATGGCGAGCCGGATTCCGACTTCGTGCGTGCGGGCGGCGACCGAGTATGCCGTGATGCCATAGATGCCGATCGACGCCAGCAGCAGAGCCAGCAAGCTAAACAGGCCGGAAAGGAACCCTAGCACGCGCTCGCGCGAGAGGTCCGCATCGCGCTGCCCGGCGAGTGTGGTCATGCGAATGACCGGCAGCTTGGGATCGAGCGCGCGGACTTGCTCGCGCACCAGCGGTAAAAGGCGCGTGGGGTTGCCGCCGGTACGCGCCATCACGGTCACCTGTTCGAAAGGACGCTGGGCGAGCGGCAGGTACGCGGTCACGGGCGCCTCGTCACGCACATTCTGATATCGGGCGTCGGCCACCACGCCGACGATCTCGGTATCGATTCCGCCGTAGCAGCGGAAATGCCGGCCCAAAGGGCTGCCCGAAGGCCAGTAGTGCGCGGCGAAGCGCTGGTTGACGATGGCCACTGGTGAAGAGCCTTTGCGGTCGGCTTCGGTGAAATCGCGCCCGAGGAGCAGCGGCGTTCCCAAAGTGCGGAAGTAATCCGGCGAGACCAGGTTGAAGAAGTGATTCGGCTCTTCGCCGTGCGGGGCGTGGCCTTGCACCTGGACACCGGCTTGGCCGGGGAGACCGGCGGCCGGGCGTTCCACCACATAAACGACCTGAGTGCCGCAATTCAGGAGGCGGCCAGCGATGCGCGGGTGAGTTATTCGCTGGCGTTCTCGCCCCCGGCCAGCAGCCTCGATGACTCGTATCACCGGCTGGAGGTGACCGTGAAGCGGCCGGACGTGAAGTTGCGGTACCGGCCCGGCTATGTAGCAAGGCGGGACGGCCGTGGCTCCGGCGCTGGCCGAGGCGATCGCGAATCCTGTGGCGCTGGCCGGCATCGGTTTCACCGTGCATCTCGATCCGGTGGAGGGGGGCTACAAGGCGTCCGTGACCATCGACGCGCGCAACATCACGCTCCAACCCAAGGACGGGAAGTGGACCGGCTCGCTGCAGTTTTTGGTGGTGGTGGGGAAGGTGGAGCAACTTACGACGATTCCATTGAGTTTCACCGAAGCTACGTTTCACCAGATTCAGGAGAAGGGTCTTGTCTTGGGCGCGCGAGTGAAGACGCCGCCGGGGACCACGGGGTTCAGCATGGGATTCCGGGACATTCCGTCCGGAATGGTGGGGACGCCGCACGTGCCGATGTAGGGTGGAACTCATGCCCCTCGTGGCGAGGCAAGGCATGCGTCCCCAGGAGCGGTGACGCGGCAAGCAGGAGTGCGGAATGCCGTATACTTTTCCTGTAACCGAGCACCTGCATTAATCGTGGGGCGGTCCCCTGGGGTCTGCCCCACGAATTCTTGCAGCATTACCGATATTGGGAAAAGTATGCGCGATTGCGCAGGAGTGCGTGCGCTACATGTTAGAAAGTAGCTATGCGGAACGACTTGGCGCATTACACGTGCTACCGGGCGGCGGGGCCGATCCGGATCGACGGCAAGCTGGACGAACCATCCTGGCGCATGGCGAGTAAGTCCGAGCCGTTCGTCGATATCGTTACCGGCGAACCGGCCTGGTTCGATACGCGCGTGGCGCTGCTGTGGGACGACGAGTGTCTGTATTTCGGTTTCACGGCTGAAGAGCCGGAGGTGCGCGGGTATCTGACCGAGCGCGATTCGCGCATTTACGAAGACAACGACGTGGAAGTCTTCATTGCGGGTGAGAACGCGTATTACGAATTCGAGATCAACGCGCTGAATACGATCTACGAGGTGTTCTGGATTTGGAAGGATGCGCTGGCGCCGGGCAGTCCTTATTATGGGAGGCCGGAGTTCGATCCCGCGACGCAGCGAACCATGGTTCTGGATGGGGTGGGGGGGCACGTGCATCCGCGCGGCGAACGCTGGGGTTTTCTGGATTGGGACTTTCCGGGGTTGCGGCATGCGGTGCATGTGGAGCCTCCGGGCTGGACCGTTGAGCTGGCGTTGCCGTGGGAGGGATTGCGCGGGCTTGCCGGTGGGCGCGCGCTGCCGCCGCGCAACGGGGATGTGTGGCGCATCGACTGTTCGCGGTTCCAGCAGTTCGACCGTGCGGGACGAAAGCTGGAGCCCAGCGCCGGTTGGACCTGGAATCGGCACGGGCATTACGACTCGCATATTCCGGAGGTGTTTACGTATGTGGAGTTTAGTTAATCGCGATTCGCTTCGAGGCGGAGCCAGACGGCGAACCAATTTGACCATATTTGATTCATTTGACGAGCGCGGGTCAGTTCGTGGGGATAGCGTCGCCATGCATCGTCCAGGCCCTCACGCGAAACTTTATGAATTCGGGCCCGGGTACTCCCAGGGTGGACGACCGTGAGCCTTCGGTAATTAACCGGCCAACG
>PKYZ01000181.1 GCA_003132865.1 Bryobacterales bacterium | reverse complement strand
GATCGAACCAGAAATTGAACTCGTGACGCGGATTAGTGGCAAACTCCGTGTAATCCGTCTGGGGATTCAGACTTCCGCCCATGAACACCAGTTCGCGCGCCAACCCCGCAAACTCCGGATCGAGTGAGATGGCGAGCGCCAGGTTAGTCATGGGTCCGCCTTCGTAGATGGTTACATCGTGCGGATACAGATGCACCGTGCGCACCAGGAAATGCACAGCGTCTTCGGCGGCCGGCTTGGTGGAGGGCTGGCCTTCCGGCAGCGCCGGCACCACGGATGGCGCGTGCCACCACCGGTCGTCCCAGGCACCGGCGTACGCCACTTTGCCGTAGCGATCCTGCCAGAGTTGAGCTTCCTCGCGGGTACGCACCAGCGGGAATGCGGCGCCGCTGAATACCGGGATGTCCGTGCGGCCAATGATTTCGAGCAGGCGCAGCGTGTGCGCCAGTTCTTCATCGCGCCATTGGTCTCCGCTCACCACGGTGATGCCGAGCACTTCGACTTGCGGACACTGGATCATCGTCAGCAGCGTCTGCATGTTGCTGCCGCCGGGTCCGGAGCAATCCTCGTTGACGATGACTTTGCGACGCTGCTGGGACCACGCGGCGGCGATCGCCAGCAGCGTTAGTGCGATAGCCAGACAGCGCCCCCCGGCGCCGCGGGTACGCTTAGAACAAAAACTTAAGCGCAAGCTGAACCAAACGCGGGTTATTCACCGTGGTGTTAATCGCGCCGAAGCCCGGTGTACCGAGTTCCGGGCAAGAGGCGCAGATGCCGCTGCCGGGGGTGCCGAACTGCGGATGATTGAGCAGATTGAAGACTTCGAACCGGAAATCGAGCCGCATCCCCTCGCGCCAGGGCAGCAGGAAGTGCTTGATCGCCGAGAAGTCCGTATTCACAAAGTGCGGGCCCGACACCGGAGCGCGGGACGCGTTCCCTAGTTCGCCGGTGGGCGGCGCGACGAAACAATTGGGGTTAAACCATTCGTTGATGCTCTGATTGCCCGGTACCGGGTTACAAATCTGATTCGGGCGAATCAGGCTGTTCCCATTGTTCTGGAAGTTGACCCCGGAGCCATTGCTCGCCACCACGAAAATCGGGAACCCGGAGATGGCTTTCTCTATCCCGGTAATCTCCCAGTTACCCAGGATCGCGCTGGTGGCGCCGTTCCAGGAGCTACCGAACTTCTTATCCTTGCCGAAGGGCAATTCATAAATCACACTGGCGGTGAAATCATGATTGAGATTGATTTGAGACAGACCCCAATCCAACTGTTGCCAACCCGGAAGAGGGAAGTAAGTCGCTCCCAAGCTGCTACCCAGGCCGTCTGAGTAGCCGGTGTCGTTGTTCCTGGAATAGGTATAGCCAATCAACGCATACAGACCGTGCCGGGCGCTCTTCGTCTCCGCCTTGATTTGGAGGGAATCATAGTGAGCGATCCCCACGTCGTTGATGTTAGAGATTGTCGAGAAGGGGAAGTTAGTCGCCGGAAGGCCGAAAGCCGACCCGCCCGGGCCACAACCCAGCGTGTATCCGGAGACGGTACCGCATGCTGTGGGAGATCCCAGGTTCAAATTATTGCCGTCCACCAGAATGTGGGACGCGCGAGATCCGGCATATCCGGCTGTCAGCACCACCTGGCCCGGCAGTTGGTGTTCCACGTTCACGTTGAACTGCTGGACCCGTCCCTGCTTGAAATTGGTGTTTTGCGAAAGAATAGTGCCTGTGAACGAATTAGGGTCGGGAGGCGCCGTGAAAAGGGGGAAGCCCTGCGACACGGTAAGCGCTGGATAGGGTGTCTGCTTATACGTCGTGGCGCAGGCTGACGCCGCGGACGGACATCCGCCACCGAAAGCGAATGCGTCGGACTCGGCGTAGTAGGGCGGGTTTTGCCATAAGCCCTGCGCGCCCTGGTTCCAGGACGAATCGTGGAAAATGGCATAGCCTCCGCGGATTACGGTTGTCTGGCTGCCCCATGGTTTCCACGCCAATCCGAGGCGCGGTTCCAGCGCCGTCATGTCCATCTTGATACCGGCCCAGGAGTCCGCGTTCTGTCCGGAAATGGCAAAGGTCTGGCTGGATAAGACAAAATTGGCTTGGCGGTTGGCAGCCTCACTGATGGGCGTTACCAGAGCCCAAGCCAAGCCGAGGTTCAAGGTCAGGTCCTTGGTCACCCGCCAATCGTCCTGCACATACGGGCGGTACATTTTCCAGCGGCGGCCGGTAATTGTGCCATTAAAGGTTTGATCGTGGATGGCCAAGTCGGGGAATCCCAGAAGTAAAGAGGCTGCGGGTTCCCCGCCCCAATCGCCTGTGAAGATCCAGAATCCGTCCTGGAAACCGCTGGCCTGCACATTCATCTGATTGGCGCGAATGTTTCCACCGACTTTGATGTCGTGGTTGCCGCGAACCATGTCGAACGAGTCGGAGATGGAGAAAACGTTAGTGCCGCCCTGAAACGGGGCATACCCGCGATCGCCGAGCGACCAGTATCCACTCAACTCCGTAGACGTCAGCCCGCAACTGATGCCTCCCAGATTGGCGCCCGGAATGCCGAGTTTTTGCGCTTCACACGTGCCGCTGCCAAACGACGTGATCTCGTTGAAGATCCTATTGAAACCAATGTTGATTTGATTGACGGTCCGCTCGGAGAAAATGTGCGTTTCCGACAGCGCGGCGTTGCGCCCGTGATTGGTGATGTTCTGCGTGCTGCCAAAGGCGCCGGCTTCGGCGAAGCCTGGCGAACCGCCCGGAACGAACGAGGCGGCCTGATCGTAGCTGAAGCGCGCGAACGTCGAGTCCTTGCTGGAAAAATTGTGGTCCAGCCGGATGTCGAACTCGCCTTCGTTGAGCTTCCTCACCGGCTCGTTTACGTAGTTGTAGCCGAGGGCCGGGTGGTTGGCATTGGGCAAAGGATAGAGGTTGATCATCTGCTGGCCGATCGGGCTTGTCAGGCCCCGCGGAATCTTATTGCAATCGACGCCCGGCGACTGGCTGCCATCCGCAGCCGCCGGCAGCGGGTTGCCCGAGCTATCGCACTGGAAGTGTGAATCGGGCGCTCCCGTCATATAAGGATTGGTTAGAAACCCGGAGCGCGGATTGCCGAATGCGTCCGCACTAAAATCGCCGCTTCGCATAGCGGCCGAGGGAACCAAGCCCACGAACGGAATCCCGTGCCGCTGCTGTTTCGCCTGATAATCGGCGAAGAAGAACGTCTTGTCCTTTTGGATCGGTCCGCCGAGCGAGCCGCCGAACTGATTCAAATTGAACTGTTCGGTGTTGGCGGCGAAGAAGCTGCGCGCGTCCAGGTCCGTGTTGCGGAAGAATTCGAACAGGGAGCCATGGAAGTCGTTGGACCCCGACTTAGTCGTTACCAAAACTGTCGGACCCGCGCGTGTACCATATTCGGCGGAGTAGTTGTAAGTCAGGACCTTAAATTCCTGGATGGCGTCAATCGAAGGCAGAATAGCGATGCCACCCGCGGTCAGTTCGTTGTTGTCGTTGCCGTCATACAGCCAATCCGTGGAGTTGGCGCGGGACCCGCCCACCGAGAGCGAAAACGAACCGCGCGCCGCTACTTCGCTGCTGGGACCACCAGTGAAAAAGCTGCTCGGGTTGGTTTCCGTAATGGTGCCGGGAGTGAGCGTCGCCAACTGAACAAAGTCGCGTCCGTTCAAAGGCAGTTCGGCGACCTGCTGGGAAGTGATCACCTGGCCCAGCGTCGGGTTGGTGGTCTCCACGGCCACCGTGGTCGCGGTCACCTCCACGGTTTCTTTCACGGACGCGGGGGCCAGCCTGAAATCCACCTCGCGGTGTTCGTCCACTTGCAGCCGGACGTCTTTTTGTTCGGCGGGCTGAAAACCGGTGAATTCCACGCGTACGCTGTAGTTCGCTACGGGCAGCAAAGGTACGAGGTAGTGCCCGGAATCGTCGGTCGTGGAATCGCGGGTGACGCCCATGGCAGGCGCGGTCACCACCACCTTCGCCCCGGCAACCGCGGATCCCGTGGCGTCGGATACGGTGCCCGAAATGACCCCGGTAGCCTGGCCATAGAGTAACGGACTCGTGCCAAATACAAGCAAACAAACGACCGCCGCGAGCAGCATTCTTCCGGTTGGCATCGGCACTCCCTTTCGCTGCCACTCCCGCGAGTGGCGATATAGTATTCTCCCCTTGCAACGCAAATTCTGAAGAGCGAGGAGTGAACTAGTATGACTTGATTATTACGGTTGTGTCAAGCCTTTCCTGGCGCCTGGATGGCGGCTATAATGGCCTCTAGCCGTGCAGAAATCCTGGCAGGCTGAATGCCTGCGCCTCCGCATGCGAAAACGAACCTGGAGCCGCTTAATCCTCCGCATCGCCATCCTGATGGCGGGACTCACGGCCGTGTCCATCCTGTATCATTATACGATCCGCGCCAACAGCACTACGGCCGCGTTGACCTATCTGTTGGTGGTGGTTGGAGCGGCCACCC
Organism: Bryobacterales bacterium; assembly: GCA_003132865.1. The sequence goes on along the minus strand of PKYZ01000181.1, from coordinate 6,132 downwards.
TTTGGGGTCTGCCGGAAGCGATGGCGGCGTCCGTCTGGAGCATGCTGTGTCTCGACTACTACTTCATGCCTCCTGTGCCGGCGCTGGGCATTGACGACCCACAAAACTGGGTCGCGTGGGGCGCTTTCCTCATTACGTCATTCGTGGTCAGCGAACTGTCTACAAGACTAAAGAAACGGGCCCTGGAGGCTACCCAACGGCAGAGCGAAATCGAGCGGATGTACGCCCTGAGCTGTAGCCTGATGCAGGGCAGCGCGGCAACCGCATTGGCCCAGGGCATTCCCGGGCAGGTGGCGGAGATTTTTGGCTGTCCCGGGGTGGCTTTCTTCGATGGGCTTTCCGGCCAGGTCCACCGCACCGGGTCCGCGGCGGGGATCTCCGATGTCGCGTTGATGGACATATCCGGCCCTTCCAATGCGCCGCGCCCGGCCGGCGGCAATGCGACGCTCGTCGCGGTAAACCTGGATGCCACGGCCATCGGCAGCCTAGGATTCAGCGACGCCTCGATTTCGGCGCCCGCTATGCAGTCGATCGCCAATCTGGTGGCCTTGGCCATGGATCGGGTGCGCAAACAGGAGGCCGCCGCGCAGGCCGAGGGGGCGCGGCGCCATCAGGAGCTGAAGTCCATGCTGCTGGATGCTCTGGCGCATGAGTTCCAGACGCCGCTCACCTCCATCCGCGCGGGCATCGACGCCATGCTCGCGGAATCGCCGGGGCGCGATCAGCAGGAATGGCTTGAGATTATGGATGAAGAGAGCGGACGCCTCAGCGCCATGATGACCGAAGCCATCCAAATGGCGCGCATCGAAGCGGGGCACATGGACCTGGATAAGCAGATGCACACGGTGGAGGATCTGGTCTACTCGGCCCTGGAGAAAGAGATGGCGGAGGGTTCGCAAGTCGAAATCGATTTGCCGCAAGGTCTGCCTGCGGTTGCCGCCGACGCCGGGCTGATCCGCCTGGTGATCCGGCAAATCGCCGGGAACGCTTTGAAGTATTCGCAGCCGGGCGCGCCCGTCACGGTAGGCGCGCACGTGGGGGATACCGGCGTGGTGATCAGCGTCACCGACCGCGGGCCGGGCATTCCGGCGGAGGAGCAGCGGCAGATCTTCGAAAAGTATTACAGAGGCAAGCAGGGGCGCGGCCATCTGACCGGCATGGGAATGGGGCTGCCCATCGCGCGCCAGGTCGTGGAGGCCCACAACGGCCGGGTGTGGGTCGAGAGTCAGCCTGGCGAAGGCGCCACATTTTCGTTTACTCTTCCTTTGGCGCACGAGGAGGCCAGCGTTTGAGCGGAGCCAAAATCCTGGTGGTCGACGACGACTTGCAAATCCGGCGAGTGATGCGCAAGATGCTGGTTGCGCAGGGTTACGCGGTGAACGACGCGCGCAGCGGTGAAGAGGCCTTGGAGATGCTGCGCCGCGGCCGGCACGACTTGGTGTTGCTGGATCTGGCGATGCCCGGCATGGGCGGCCTGGAAGCCTGCCGCGCGATTCGCGCCGGTTGGGATCTTTCGATTGTCGTCCTGTCGGTCCGCGACATGGAGAAGGACAAGATCGGGGCCCTGGACGCCGGCGCGGACGATTACGTGACCAAGCCGTTCAGCATGCAGGAACTGTTGGCGCGGATCCGCGCCGGGTTGCGCCGCTCGCCGCTGGCTCCGGAAGCGGCGCCACAACTGCTGCAAACCGATGGCCTGGAGATCAACTTCACCGCGCGCCGGGTCAATGTGGGGGGCCACGAAGTCCGTCTGACCCGCAAGGAGTTCGACCTCTTGCAGTATCTGGCTGCCAGTCCCAATACTCCCATTCCGCATCGCCGGCTGTTGCAGGCGGTGTGGGGACCGACTACGGCAACGAGGTCGTCTATTTGCGGGTGTTTATCAATCAGCTCCGCAAGAAGATCGAACCGGAGCCCGCCAAGCCGCGTTACATCCTGACTGAGCCTTGCATCGGATATCAATTCCACATGCCGCACCAGGCAGAGAGCCAGGCAGAGAGCCAAGCATGACCCCTCAAAACGCAGGCGCGCCTTCGCCTGAACTGATCTTCGAGACTTTGATCGCCTATCAACGCTCCGCGGCCTTGCGCGCGGCGATTGAATTGGACTTGTTTCGCGCCATCGGCGAAGGGCCGGGCGACATCGCCTCGCTGGCGCGGCAATGCGGAGCCTCCGAGCGCGGCATTCGCATACTCTGCGATTACCTCACCATTCTTGGATTGCTGGCCAAGGAAGGTGGCCGTTACCGGCACACGCCGTCGAGCGCGGTATTCCTGGACCCCCGCTCGCCGGCATCGATCGCCTCGGCAGCGCGGTTTCTAGGCCATCCAGCGCTCGCCGAACCGTTCGTCCGCCTGGCGGAGGTCGTGCGGAGCGGCCACACTATACTGCCGGGAGACGGTTCGGTGGAGCCGGAGAATCCCATTTGGGTGGAGTTCGCGCACGGCATGGCGCCCATGATGGGGGCCCTGGCCGGACCCCTGGGCGCGATTGTGCTCGACGGGCTGGCCGGACCGCTGCGCGTGCTGGATATTGCCGCGGGTCACGGCCTATTCGGCATTGAGGTGGCCAAGCTGAATCCGGAAGCCAGCGTTACGGCGGTAGATTGGGCGGTCGTGCTGGAGGTCGCGCGCGGCAACGCGCGTAAGGCGGGCGTGGAGGATCGCTACCAGCTTCTGCCTGGCAGCGCGTTCGACGTCGAGTATGGCGGACCTTACGACATCGTCCTGCTCACGAATTTCCTGCACCATTTCGACCCGCCCACGTGCGTCGGGCTGCTGCGGAAAGTGCATGCGGCATTGAAGCCCGGCGGCCGCGCGGCGGCGCTGGAATTCGTGCCCAATGAAGACCGCATTTCGCCGCCCATGGCCGCGGCCTTCAGCTTGACCATGTTGGCAAGCACCGCGGCCGGCGATGCGTACACCTTCCGCGAACTGGAGAAGATGTACCAGGAAGCGGGCTTCGGCGCCATCACCGCGCACTCCATCCCCAGAAGCCCGCATACCGTGGTGATGGGCTGCGCGTAGGCTAACGCTAACAGGTTGCGGAAAAAGGCAATTTAGCAGCGTTGATCGGTGTTAACCGGCAGCCCTCGCTCTTAGCTGCCCGTAGTCCCCGTCGCGCCGGGCTGTAAGCTGGTTTTATGGTGGGTTGCCAATGATGGCCGGCTTGTCGCCCAGGGTGATTCTTCTGCCGGGCCTTCTGATGGCGCTGGCCGCGGGCGCGTCCGATAGTGTGGAAGCCCGCAAGAGCGCGGCTACAAGCCCGCTCCGAGCACGCGCACCGTCGGTGATCACGATCGATTATCCGGAAGAAGGATCGATCTTTCCGCCCGAGATCACGCCCCCGACGTTCCTGTGGCGCGATGGCGGGAAGGGTGTCACCTTCTGGCGAATCGACGTCTCGTTCGGCGATGGCCCGGCGACGATTCACGGGACCTCCCAGGGCGAGCGCATGCGCATCGGCAGGATCGATCCGGATTGCGTCGCCGAGACGAACGAGCCACCCAGGCTCACTCCGCACCTGGCGGCGGCGCATTCCTGGACGCCGGACCTTGTAACCTGGCAGGCCATCAAGCGGCATTCGGTCGCGAGCGCCGCGACGGTGACCATCATCGGCTTTCGCGGTGATGCCCCGGACCAAGCCATCTCGCGTGGAAAGGTCACCATACGCACTTCAAGGGACGCGGTGAGTGCGCCGATCTTTTATCGCGACGTGCCTCTGATGCCCTCGGATCTGGAAAAAGGCGCGATCAAACCCCTGGCCGCGGAGGCGGTGCCGCTCGTCGCCTGGAGAGTTCGCAACGTGGGCGAAGCCCGCAGCCGGGTGGTAATGGAAAACCTGCCGGTGTGCGCCAACTGCCATTCGTTCTCCTCAGACGGCAAGACGATGGGAATGGATCTGGATGGCCTGCAGAACAACCGGGGGATGTACATCCTGACGCCGGTTGCGCCCGAGATGGCAATTCGCAAGCAAGACGTGATTCAGTGGAGTTCGCCGGAAGGCAAGCTGAAAGGGAACGTCCGGATCGGCTTCATGTCGCAGGTCTCCCCGGACGGGCAGTACGTGGTCACCACGGTCAACCCGGCCGCGATGGCGGCCGCCTCCGAGGAGCCTCCCAGCAACTATTACGTGGCCAATTTCAAGGACTACCGGTTCCTCCAGGTGTTCTATCCAACCCGCGGGATTCTAAGCTGGTACAGCCGCCGCACGGGAGTGCTGCGGCCGCTGCACGGCGCCGATGACCCACGGTTTGTGCAGATGGGCGCCGTATGGAGCCCCGACGGTCAGTACCTGGTATTTGCGCGCGCCCAAGCCACAGACCCCAATCCGCCGGGTGTGCCGCTCGCGAAATTCGCCAACGACCCGAACGAGCTCCAACTCATGTATGACCTCTACCGGGTTCCGTTCTACAACGGCGAGGGAGGCGTGCCGGAGCCGATCGCCGGCGCGTCGCGGAACGGTATGAGCAATACGTTTCCGAAGGTGTCGCCCGATGGGCGTTGGATCGTGTTCGTCGAATGCCGTAACGGGCAGCTCCTGCGTCCCGACAGCCAGTTGTACATTGTTCCCGCGGGGGGCGGGCAGGCGCGGCGCATGCGGTGCAACACGCCCCGGATGAATTCGTGGCACAGCTTTTCGCCCAACGGCCATTGGCTGGTGTTTTCGTCGAAGGGCCGGTCGCCCTACACGCAGATGTATCTCACGCACATCGACACAGATGGCAATGACAGCCCGCCCATCCTGATCGAGAACGCAACCGCGGCGAACCGCGCGGTGAACATTCCGGAGTTTGTGAACGTCCCGCCGGATGGCTTGCGGCAAATGGGCGGACCGGTCATCGACTATTACCGGTTGGTCAACAGCGCGGCGTATCTGCAGAGGACCGGATCGTACGAGGCGTCCGCCACGGAGTGGAGGAAGGTCCTGGAACTGAGCCCCGATGACGAAGTCGCGCACCGCAACCTGGGAAGCGTGCTGCTCATGACGGGCCACCGGGAGGAATCCGCGGCGCATTTGCGGAAAGCGTCCGAGATCAAGGTCCGCGCGGCGCTGGAGGCCGATCCCGCGTCCGCGCGGGGATTCAACGATCTGGGCGTGCTGCTGGTCCGGATGGGGCGCGTGGAGGAAGCCGTGGCGCAATTCGAGAAAGCGGCCGAGCTGCAGCCGGATTTCGCGGCGGCGCGCGCGAACCTGGGCGGCGCGCTGGCGAAGTTGGGGAGGCTGGACGAGGCGCAAGTTCAACTGCGCAAGGCTCTGGAGTCGGACGCCGGGTATGCGCCCGCACACTACAATCTGGGGCTGGTTTTGAGCCAGCGGGAGGATGCGCAGGGAGCCATCCGGGAATGGCGGAGCGCGCTGGATCTCGACCTGAAATACGCCGCGGCCCACGACAGTCTGGGCGACGCGCTCTATGCGCAAGGGCGGACGGCGGAGGCCCTGGCGCACTGGCGCGACGGTATCCGGCTGCAACCGAACGACGCACCGGCGCTGCGGTGGGCGGCCTGGGTATTGGCGACCTCGCCCGATGCGACAATCCGGAACGGCGGCGAGGCGCTGGCGTTCGCGGTACGGGCGGTTGAACTCTCTGGCGGAAAGGACGCGCGGATGCTGGACACGCTCGCGGCCGCGTACGCCGAGAAGGGGCAGTTCGCCGACGCGGCACTGACGGCGCGCAGGGCTCTTGTACGGGCCGCGCAAGAGAACCAGCCCGGGCTGGCGAACGACATCAGGATCAGGATCGCGTTGTACGAAGCGGATCAACCGTTTCGCGACCGGGATGTCTCCGCCGCTCACCCGTGAACGGCTCCGCCGAACTCCGCAGGAAAATGGCGATAGATGGCGTGTACCAGAAATGACCGCTTCGTTCGCGCACATTTGGCCCACGGAGCACTCCGGCGCGGCCGGACGGCTTGTGCTCCCAGATTCAGGTTCCGGCGCAACGGGGCGCCCGTTCCGGAAATTTGGGTAAGGATTGGTAAATTTACATTGACGGGCCTGGTTGTATTGGAAATAAAGGACTTAGGATTGGCTCCTCAAACGCAACCCTCTTCATAACCAAAAACAGAGAATTTGCGAGAGAATTCGGGTACTGCTGACGCCAGCCTGCTCCCACCGTGATACGCGCCTGTT
>PKYZ01000808.1 GCA_003132865.1 Bryobacterales bacterium | reverse complement strand
CGTTGTAGATCAGGTTGGCGTGATACTCCGCCACGCGAATGCCGCCGTTTCGGATTCCCTTGGCGCCCACTTGCTCCAGAAAATATGCGGAAGGCACCTTCCCTTCCCGGATTACACGCTCCGGCACCTGCCGTTGCACGGCTTCCGGAAGCTCCGCCAGGATCAGGTTCTTAAATATGCTGCCGGCGCACTTCATGGTGACGGGAAACTTCTCGTTGCGCACCTTTATGATATCGTCCGCCGTCTGGCGTAGAGCGCCGGCATCCGCGGGCGTCAGGCGCAGCTCGGTCGAGAAGACGATCCAGTCTTTGTGGCGTTTGAAAACGCTCTCGCGATAATGGAATTCGCACCCGGCGTTATCGCACACGCGCACGCGCTCGCCATCGAAGAAGCGCACCTGCCGCACGCGCTCGGAGATGGAATGGCCATACGCGCCGGCGTTGCCGTATACGGCCGCGCCCACCGAGCCGGGAATGCCGGCCAGGGTCTCCAGACCCTGCAGCCCGCGCTCGATCGAGAAATCCACCAGGTCCTGCAGCACCGCCCCGGCATCGCACTGCACGCGATCGCCCGCCGCCAGTATGCGCCGCGCCACGAAGCGCAGCATGATGCCGCGAAAACCCAAATCGGATACGATCAGGTTGGTGCCGCCGCCCATCACCATGTAGTCGCGGCCGCTGGCGCGCGCCACCGCCAGCGCCTGGATAAAGGACTCCACGCTCTCGGTTTCGGCGTAGATATCGGCCGGTCCGCCAATAGCAAAGCGGGTGTAAGCGGAGAGCGGCGCGTCGCGCGAAACGGTTAAATTGGGTATTTCGGACAGGCGCGCGAGCGTGGGGTCCATCGATTCAATTATAGGAGGCAGCTATGCGATCCGGGTTTCCGGGCTTTCCGCCCGGCGCCGTGACGTTTTACCGCGGCCTTGCGCGCCACAACACGCGCGAATGGTTCCAGCCGCGCAAGACCGTCTACGACGAAAAGGTGAAAGCGCCCATGGTGGAGTTGGTAACGGAGTTGAACCGGGCCATGATGGCCTTCGCGCCCGACTACGTCACCGATGCCCACAAGGCCATCTATCGCATCTATCGCGACACGCGCTTCAGTCCCGACAAGACCCCGTATAAGACGCAGATCGCGGCGTCGTTCGCGCGGCGCGGCATGGAGAAGCACGGCGCGGCGGGCTACTATTTTGCGATCTCGCACAAGGGCGTGGATGTGGGCGGCGGCATCTACTTGCCTCCGCCCGAGACGCTGCTGGCGGTGCGCACGCACATCGCGGATAGGCACGCGGAGTTCCGGAAATTGGCGGCTTCGAGCGCCACCAAGCGGCTGTTCGGCGCGGTGCAGGGCGAGCAGCTTTCGCGCGTGCCCAAGGGCTTCTGCGCCGATCATCCCGCGGCGGATCTGCTGCGCTTCAAGCAATTCCTGCTGTTCACCACGCTGGATCCGGCCCTCGTCACCACGCCGAAGCTGTTCGTCGAGTTGGAAAAACGCTTCCGCGCGCTGACGCCGTTTTTGGAGTTTCTGAACGCGCCTTTGGTGGGGAAGCGGCGGCTACTCAAGCCGCCGGACCTCGGGTATAGCGTCCCGCAGCGACGGGGTGCAGTGCGGCGGTAACGTGGCGTTCGGACGGCTCCAGATGAAGAATGTGACAGCCGCCGCCGAAATCTTCTCGTCAACGTCTGGCACCCGACGATAGGTTTGATCCTCATCCACTACCTCGCCGCTCAGGCAAAGGATCCAGGTTTCAATACTCCACTTTGGGATTAGGTGGACGATTCTCTCGCCGACGATCCGCGTAGCCCGGTCGTGAAATGGTTGTTGACGTTCAGCGACGCTGCCATCGTCCGCATCGATAGCAGCTACAAGAGCCGTCTCGGCACGAGCAGATCTCGAACGGCAGGCTGTGACGACGTCGGTGTACCGATCTAGAACCCACTGCGCTCCGGACCCTTCTCCGCCCGGCACGGGTTCAAATTGGATATCGTGACGGGTGTATCCGAGGCGATAAAGATAACGGCGAACGAATCGCTGTTGGCGCTTGTCCTCGACCAGGACGACCACTTGCGAAGTTCTACGCATGCTCCCAGCCGCGCGCGACCAGTTCCGCCGGTGCCAGGCCGCTAGCGGGTTCGAAGTGGAAGTCCTCCACCCGAACTGGCCCGATGCCATCGCGAATGAATTGAACGCCTCCGCTCGTTGCCCATTGATTGATGAGTTCGGGATGATGCGAGATGATGAGGATCTGTCCCCCGCTATCCTCGACCGCATCCTCCACCGCCATCAGCCATGGCTGAATCTCGCGAAGCGAAACGAAGTTGTCCGGCTCGTCGAGGATGGCAGTGTGTCCTTTGGCCAGAACAAAATGCAAAATGGCGTACAGGCAAATCAGGCACCATTGGCCCTCGGACAGTTCGTTGAACCGAAACTGAGTTCCTCCAACGAACCAAGCTTCGAGCGCGGAATCGGGTCCCCAATCAAAGCGAAGATCCTCGAACCCATCGAAAACAGCGCGAAGGCTCGCAAGAAAGGCGTCATTCTGGGCCGGATAGCGTCGCCGCAGGTCGTTGTACCACGCGGCGAAGTCTGAAAGGTCAGCAGAGGGATTGATGTGAAACTCGTCCCCCGACGGAGCCATAGCGAACGGATTCATTCGAAAGCAAGCAAGTCCTCGAAACCAATGTCTGAATTGAGTCAGCTTCTGGATATCATTTCCCTCGCCAAGGGCGGACAGTGCGGAGCGATACAAGTCGGCCGGGTAGACAGGCTTCGGTTCGAACGAGTCGCTGTAAAGGCGCACCTCTCCGTTGCTAAACTCGAAAATCGGACGGCCATCTAGATATACGTGCTCCGACTTCACTCGCGTCCGCTCCAACTCTGGACCGATTACGAGGTGGTACGTATAACTCCCCCCGTCCAGCCTCACTTCCAGCTCGAAGGTTTGGTCGGGTCGGCTTTGCCAGCGCGTGCGCTCGTATAGCATGGAAATGCCATAAATGCTCTCGCCCTCTACGGCGATCCGATGCAGAAGCAACAATGCCTCAATCAACGACGACTTGCCGGAACCGTTCGCGCCCAGAATGAGTTGCGTGCGCGCAGGTCGGTATTCAAACTTGACGAAACACCGAAAGTTGTCGATGTATAGGCGAGTCAGCATCTGACTGAATTCTATTTGAAAACATCCACGACGCGCAGACCATCGCCACCGAACAGTGGGAGGGGAACGCTGTCCGCCTCCGAATACTGCACAACTCTTCCGTCAGGCGCGATCACGGTGATGGTTCGAGCCTTGTCATCGACAATCCAGAAATCCTGGCAGCCATTCGCCAGACAAAGAGAGGCTCGCTCGCGTAATTCCGCCCAGGTGTTCGATGCCGATTTGACCTCAATGACCAGTTCCGGCGCACCGCGCAGGTTGTCCTCCAGATCGATAGCGTCCCAGCGTTCTTGCGAGATAAAGGCGACATCCGCCGCCCGCAGGTCGAACTGCGGCACGGCGCGGAAGGGCATCTCGATGCCGACGACGCCCAGATGCTCGGTTCTGGGCCGCAGGAGGTCGAGCAGTCGCGTCTGCAGCCTATAGTGTTTAGCCTTCGGGCGCGTCAAAGTGACAACCTCTCCGTGGTGCAACTCGTGAACCACCGGTCCTCTATCGAGGGGAAGTTCTTGGAACTGCTCGACAGTCATTAGCGCTGGTAAAGTAGCCATCGCGTCCTCGTATGCTATTATCGCCGAACTTCACCCCGCCGCCATGCCCCGCTTCAAAAACTTCACGCCCTCAAACGCGATCGACTCCGGCGATGGCGCGACGTCCCGCCAAATCGACGCCGCCGCCGACAACTCGCCCAGTGCGAAGCCGAAGCTCTCGATCGTCAGCCAACCGTCGTGGTGGACATCGCGCAGCGCTTGGAACACGCCGGGCCAATCCACGTGGCCGGTACCAGGAATGCCACGGTCGTTCTCGCACGTGTGCACGTGCTTCAAATGCCTGCCCGCAACGCGGCAAGCGTCCGCCACATGCTTCTCCTCGATGTTGGCGTGAAATGTATCGAACAGGATGCCCACGTTCGGGTGGCCGATCGCGTCGCACAACGCCACCGCATCGGCCGCCGTGTTCAGGAAGTAGGTCTCAAACCGGTTCAGCGGCTCGATCGCGATCGTCACGCCATACTCGCTGAGCGTCGGCCCGATCGCCTGATAGCAATCCACCGCGCGCTTCCACTCGTCGCCGGTGCGCCGCCGCCCGGTCATCAGCCCCACAGGCGAGTACAGAGGCCCGGCAATGATCTTCGCGCCCACCTCGGCGGCGGCCTTCGCGCAATCCTGCATGTGGAAGCGCGTCCGCTCGCGCACCGCCGCATCGTCGGAAATCATGTTCATGCCGCCAGTCAGAATCGAGCAGATGGTGCACTCGAGGCCGTTGTCCGCCAGGCCTCTGCGGATGTCCGCGACCGCGAACTGCGCCGGCTGGAAGAGCGGCACTTCTACGCCATCGAAGCCGGCCGCCTTGATGGCCGGCAGCAACGGCAGATTGGACCGGTCGAAGTTCGCCGTCCAGATGAAGGTATTCACTCCGAATTTCATGCTGGGACCGCTCCCTGACGGTCGCGGCTCGGTGCGTCCGGATTACCCGGGCCGAAATGCTTCAGCATCACCAGGTTCTCCTCATCGCTCCGATTCTGCACCACTACGCCGCGCTCGGCCGTGGCCGCGGTCACGAACAACTCGTCCTTGGTCATCGCGCCGTAGCGGATCAACGAAGGCGTCTCCACTTCCATCTTGCCCACCGTACCCCAGCCTTGCACCACGATCAGCCCGTACGCCACGGCATCGTGAATCACCGTCGATCGTCCCGGCAACACTGTGAGCTCTTTCGCGGAATAATGCGGCGTCGAGTAACATACCCACTTCTCGGAGTAGCCGCAGTCGGCCATCTCCTCCTCCGCGCGCACGGGACGCGGATGGAACAGCCGGTGCTTGGCGAATTCCGGATCGACATTGGCGTCCCAATCCAGCATGCCGACGATGTAATCCAGGTCGTGATGGTTCTCAGGCGGCACATCCTTCACCAGCAGGTCCCATGGCACCGCGCGCCCTTCCACCATCGACTGGAACATCCCGAACACATCCGAATTCACCTGCGGCTCGTAAGTCACCAGCGACCCCGGCGCGTGCAGAATGCCGGCGTCGATCTGCCACCCGGTGCCGGGCTGCAGGCGATACGCCTTCGAATGGTACAGGATGCCGTTGTCGCCCTGGTTCCAGCGCTCCAGGCACTGCCGCACATCGTCCGGCGTGGTGCCCGGCTCCAGTCCCATGAACGTGTAAGGGAAATTATTGTCCTTGAAATTGTATTGCGGCGGGAAATAGTAGGCTTCCGGCTTGCCCTTTTGCCCGACCTTCTTGGCATGCTCGTCCAGTTGGTGCATGTGGTGCGGAATCGGTCCCAGGTTATCGAAGAACTTGCAGAGCACGTTCCAGCCGCCGTAGCGAGCCATCACGTGTGCACCCAGAATCTCTTCCCCCAGGCCCGCGACGGCTTCCCGCAGCAGCACGCGCTGGCCGTCGATCGCGATATAGCTGAGGCCCTCGTCTTCCGGAGTCCCCGGCCCATTGGCGGCCTGCGTTGTAGATGAAAACCAGCGCTCGTCGATACCGCCCCGATGCGCGCCCAGCGCATAGAGATCGCGCGGATCCAGTTTCAATCGCCCGCCGGGCATCAGGAAGGAGCGCGGCACCCAGCAGGGCGCAAGTCTGACGATGCCCTCGCCGGCCGCGAGAGCTTCCCGTACTAACGAGATTTTGGACATGACTATTTTTTGGCGGCCACCTTCAGCACGATCCGCTCGGAAGCGTACTCGTTCTGCTGGTCGGCTCGCGTTTCGATGTTACCAGATAGCACAATCGGCTGGCCGATGGCCTCCGCGTTCGGCAGCGCCTGCAATGTGAAGGTGACGTGATTGTCGTTCTCGTGGATCAAAACGCCGTTCAGCCCCACATTGGCCACGATCACGGTTGGCGGCAAATTGTACACTTCCACCGGCACACGTCCGCCGAAATTGTTGTTGCGCCGGATCTCCACCTCGACGGTGGCCGTCTTGCCTGGCTCCAGCACCACTTCGCGGGTTTTGGCTTCCATCGTAATATCCGGTTTCGGCATCAGTGCGATCAGCTTCAGCTTGTCTTCCGGGTTGGCCCAGTGCGCGAGTTGCCGCGCGCCGTCCTTCGCCTTGCCGCTCACTCGCAGCGGCACGGCCCGGTCGAGATGCGCGTTCTCGTCCGCGCTCAGCAACAGGGTCGTACTTGCTTGCCCCGGCTCGATGACTCCCTTGCTGGCGGAAAGCCCTGCGGGCAGATCTTCGATCGCCACCTCGATCGGTCCGTCAAAATCGTCGAGCCGCAGCGCCGTGACGGTTACGGGGATGCGTCCGCCCACCGGCACATTGGGATTGCGCGGCTCCACGCTCAGCCTGAAATCCGGAGTCGGCGCGCGCACCGTCAACCGGTATGCATAATCCTCGCCGTCGAAGCCGCGCACATCCCGCAGCCGCACGACGTACTCCCCATCGGCCGGCGCGGCAAACCGCAAGCGGGAATCCTTGCCGTAACCGGGGCCGCCGTCGTCGTTGCGATACGGCAGGCGCACCAGCGGCAGACCGTTGCCCACGAATGTCTTGCCCGGCGGATACACCTGCACCTTGTAGACGGGCGTATCGATGGAATGCGCTTCGGGCGTGGTATCGAGCAGGCCCAGGCGCTGCCCCTCGAAGGACTCAAACCGTATATCGTCATCCGGCCCGCGCGGCATGGCGCTTACCTTGATTAGCTCACTGCCCATCATCACGGTGTCGCCCACCGCCATGCCAGTCCACGACAGGATGCGGATTCCCGATCCCGACGAACTGGGATCGTTGAGCGTAACCGCGGTGGCCAACTCGCAGCGCACGGTCGCGCGCTCCACCGGATTGCCTTTCGCATCCAGGATCTCAAGCATCGAATCGAGCGGCGAGCCCAGCCGGTTGGCGTTCACTTCCAGCACCAGCTTCTCGCCTTTGCGCGCTTTGAAGCGGAAATCGTTTTCGCCGGCCAGCAGCTTGCCATTCACCGTGACCGGCGCTTCGATGGGCTGCGCGGCGGCTACCGAGATATTCTTTCCCGCGGATTCGATCTCCGGTTCGCTATCGACCGCCAGCTTCAGCTTATTGAACGTCTTCCCCGCGCCCACTTTAGGCCGCAGGATCACCGCCGATTCGTCTTCGGGCGAGGCCGCGCCCGGCACCGCGATTTTGCCCGCGCCGAGGTTGTACCCGGTAAGCGCGATCTGCTCCGTTTGGCCCTTCCGCACGCCCAGCGGATAGGCCGCCAGCGCCAGCGGAAACTTGCCCACCTTGATGCGATAGAAATGCCGCGAGCTGCCGCCCTCTTCGTAGTCAGCGATCTTGACGTAGTACACGCCGGCCTTGCCGAAGCGATGCGCGAAATACTGCGCCGACCGGCCGCCTTCGAGGCCATACTGCTGGATCAGCGCCTGGTCCGCATCGTAAATACTCACCACCGGCTGCAACGCGGAGCCCAGCATCGCCGCACCGTTCTCAAACACCAGTTGCTCGCCCGCCCTGACGGTGACCTTGTAGTAATCCACGTCGCCAGGCCTGGAAATGGCGCCCACCAGAATCGCCGGCGTGTAGACTTCCACGGCCTCCTCGGGCGTGTCGTTCGGCTCGCGGTCCGCGCTCTCGCCATAGTACGGTTCAATCAGGAAGCGCCCCTCCGGGCTGGTGCCCAGCGGCGTCTGCAAGCGAAAATCGACGGGGCCGATGTCGGCATCCGGACTGATATCCAACTCCAGCGTGACCTCGTTTCGCGGCGGCAACGGCCCGAGATCGACGGTCGAAATCCCGCCGTTCGAGCCGAGCCGGACATCCGGGAGATCGGGCAGTTCCTTGATCCGCAGGATACGCGCCTGGATGCCCGGCTCGCTGAAGAATACCGCGCTGGCCTTGGCCAGGTTGAGTCCTTCGACCGTCAGCTCCGTGGTGGTGCCGCGCGGCACGCCCCGCGGAGAAACCGAATTGATGGTCGGCGGCGTGGTGCGATTGCCCGTGGGCCAGTCGGATGTGGTGTTGGCAGCGAAGGCCGCCGCAACGCCAACGAAAACCAGTAGGTGTTTCATCAGTTTTCCCATGTGCTCTGCACACATTGTGGGGCAGACCCCTGGTCTGCGGCCAGCCCCCCGCCGGCCTCTTCAGAAAGCGGGTCCGGGGGACCCGCGCAGGCCGAGGGCCTGCCCCACAAGATAAATCTCAAACGAGCCGTCGAACCGGCCCACGGCGAAGCTCTTCCCATCCGGCGCGAATCCCACCGACAGCGCCCAGTCCGGCTGGCGCCACGTCTTCACCACGCTTAGATCGTCCGCCTTAAACACTTTGACTTCCTTATCCGCGGCGGATGAAACCAGATACTTGCCATCCGGCGACCAAGCCAATTGCAGAATGGCGTCCTCATGCGCAATCAGCGAATTCAGCAGCGCGCCGCTCTTCTCGCCCAGCGACCACACGCGAATGGTGCGGTCCAGGCCGCCCGCCGCCACGCGCTTACCCGCCGGATCGAGCGCCAACGTGTTCAGCCCGTCGGTCGGTTCGCTCAGCGTGTACAGCCGTTCGCCCGACGCCACATCCCAAACTTTCACGCCGCGATCCGCCGATGCGGAAACCAGCCTCTTGCCATCGGGCGTGAACGCCAGCGCATAGACCGCGTCGATATGATCCTTCAGCGTGCGGATCTCTTTGCCGGATTCAACGTCCCACAGCTTGATGAGCTTGTCGTAGCTGGCGGTCGCGACCGCCTTGCCATCCGGCGCAAACTCCACCGCATAGATGCAATCCGCATGGCCCGCAATCGTGCGCAATGGCGCGCGCTTCTCGACGTCCCAGATCATCACTTCGCCGCCGCGCGCCGGCAAGCCTCCGGCCGCCGCCAGCAGTTTGCCGTCCGGCGAAAACGCAACGGCGCGCACGTCTTCCGCTTCGCCGGGAAGCGTCGCGACGATCTTGCCGGTTTCCGGTTCCACTAGCCGGACTTCTTTGAACGTGCCGAGCGCCAGCAGCTTTCCATCGAACCGAAACGCCAGCGCGCTGATGAGCGGCTTCACTGCCGTGCGTGGCTTGATATCCGGAATCGCCGCCGCGCCCTTCGCCACCACCTCGCCCGGAGCCGGCGGCTTCGCCCCTCCATCGATCCACTTGCGGATAATCTCGATTTCGCCGTCCGCCAGCTTCTTGCCATTCAGCGGCATGGCCGGCGTCACCGCGCCCGTGATCCGCAAATACACCAGGCTATCGCCGCTCTTGCCGGGCACGATCACTGGCCCGCTATGGCCACCTCTTTGGATACCCGCGAAGGTATCGAGGTCGAGGGTGCCCATGGTGACGTTGCTGGCGTGGCATCCCGCACAGTTCGCCGCGAAGATGGGAGCCACATCCTTCGCAAAGGACGGCGCCTCATCCGCACACACTGGCATTGCGAAATAGAGCAGGACACCCCCCGCGATGGGAACAACACCTCTCATTCCCGCATCCTCCAAGCTGCTCCATTTAGCTTACACCCGAGCAGACCGGATGTGCCCGGCGGAGAGAGTCTCGGTCAGGGATTGTTTGCAGACTTCTCGTCCGAGTGGATCCTTATGAGAGGTCGACGGATTGCCGGCGACTGGCGTCACCAGGTCTGGCTCGGTGGCGTGATCCTGCTAGAATGCAATCGATGGCCAGAGCTTTAACGGCCGACGACATTCTTCCGCTAGTCGCGTCGTTGACGCCTCAGGAACGCGTACGTCTGCTGCGGTTGATTGNNTTCCCGATAAGCGGCGGCCGGTTCTAATTCTCACACGAAACGATGTCATCGATTCGGCTGAACGAGATCATCGTGGTACCGGCGACGCGAACGATTCGAGGAGTGACAACTGAGGTAGTCTTGACCGTTGATGACGGGATGCCGGCCGCGTGCGCGCTTAATTTCGATCACGTGTCGCTGGCGCAACGGAGTCGAATTGGTCCGGTCCTGTGCTATCTATCGGAAACGCGATGGGCTGAAGTGCGGGATGCGCTACTCATCGCGGGCGGTTTCGGAAGATCAAGCGATTGAGGCGGCGAAACAGGCACGGCCCAGGAATGATCGATCTGAGTTGCCACAGGCTCGCTCACTTGGGGTACCTCGGGTGATCGAGATCCGACGGCCGCACTTCGACAGTTCGGCGACTTTTCGCTCATGCGTTTCCGGGCGGTGGTTCGCAAGAGCATACGAATCGGTTGAAACGCCGTGAATTGTCCTCTGTTAATGGATTCTCTGCTCCCCTGCTTTGCGACAGGTTTTGGATCGGGTCCGATCCGCTCACGAACGCTAGCGTGGTTGGCGGTGCCTCTATCGAACGTCGAAATCGAGGTAAGCAGCGAGCAGTTTGAGCGCCTCTTTTACTATCGGGCCAGCCGCTGCGACGGCTTTCTGCGCATCGTGAACTCTCGCAGTTAATATTGGGCCAGGTGGTTGCTGCCATTCAGTTGCCAACAGGGCGTTCGCTCTCCCGATGGCAGCGTATGCCTCCAGAACCACTCGTTTCGGGTTCTCGTCAAGGATCCAGATTGAACCCTGCTGGATCGCCCGGACGAACTGTTCCTCCTTGAAGAGACAGCCATGCTCCTGCGGTGCACACTTGGATGAAACGACCGCGTTGAACTCCAGTTCGTTGAGGAGTGCCTGAAGGGGTCCGACGTCCATGTCGCGGGGGGCTGCGACGAGAATCTCTGGACGCGTACGACAGAGTTCGAGCCACTGATCGCGATGGCCCCGAAGCTCTTCTGGCGTGAACTTCCGACCTTTCGGATGCCTCGGATTGTAGGAGTGGATCTCGGCGTGGCAGTCGAAACAGACCGGTATGGCGTTCTCGCCTTGGTTGCCGCCGTCGTCAGCAGCCGGGTCGATATGATCGATCTCCATCTTGGACCCGCAGAATCGATGACACACACAACATAGCCGGTGACAGTCCTTCAGGAGCTCAACGACTATTGAATGAGGGAATTCATCTCTCATACCCAGATTATAGGACCGCCACTCAGGCCTGCTAAAGCCGCAAGCGCCGGTCCGGGTAACGGTGGTCGCTGACCGGTGCGGTCAGGTCTTCGTACGTCAACTTGACCCAAAACGCGCACACCCGCCGATATGGGTCGGCGCTGATCAGACTGCTTGACGGAAGCCGCTGGCGTTTGCGGCGGCCGCGGCACCTATTGGTGTTGATTGGCGTTCTGGTGCTTACATACTATCTTTCGGTGGGCATTCCTCGTGCTGGTTGTGAATTGCGGAGAACGAAGATGATTCGTACACCGGATTCGTTCCGCTAGACAACGGCGGTCCGGGCGTGCACGTACGCTGACCGACGGGCACGCGCAGCGCCCTCCGCGCCAGCGGCTTGCCTGAAACGCTCTTGGGACCCGCGGCGCAGGCAGCGCTAGCCGAGGCAGCTTGCGCGTTTTTGCAGAATTTCGTTGAATCGCCATATCTGGACGGCTGAGACGTCACGCGCTATGGTGTGATTGAGTAAGAGCACACATGGGCAACATGGTCTTACCTCTATCCGTTGTCGTGATTGTAGTCGGCGCGCTATTCGGAATCGCGAACGCAATTCTTGATCGGAACCTCGCCAATCGCCGTAAATGGTTAGCCGTTGGCGCTTCCGTGACGACCATAATCGGCGGCGTAATTTCTTGGGACAGTCAACAGACTGCAACCCAAAGCCAAAATGCTAAATTCTCGGACCTTAACCGGCAATTCGCTACGTTTATTCAGGTGGCGACACAGTGGTCGAACCGCACAAATGACCCGGAGATTATGGCTCGGTTGACAAAGCTAGAAGGCTCGTTAACGCAGCTCCGTGACTCGCCGATCCGGTCATCGGCTTCAAAGCTCGCCAAAGCGCTGACGGCATTCGCTGACGAGAGGGATCGTTCTACGCCAGGTCTATGGGGAACCTCAATGTGGAGTGCGACGACGTTTGGTGGACCCACATCAGAGCAGGTCGTAAGCTACAACCGGGAAACGGTCCGACTGTACGATGAGCGATTCCCTGCTGACGTTGCAATGATTCTGGATCAGCTTTCGGTAGGAGCCAAGGTGGACAAGGACCTTTCAGCACTTGCGACGAACCCTGCCGGAACGCCAGGAATTCGACACCTTGCTCAGTTCCTCGCATCCATTGCTACGAAGAAATAGCTTGCAGCAGCCTCGGCCGGGCTGATCCGCCCCTCCGTGGCACTGCCGCGGCCGATCGCCTAGCCAACTGCCGCTGCAGTGGCCGCTTGACCGTATCACGCACTACTCGTAGAATTGCGCCCACGCTGGCCCCAAGTCCGCTCGAGGAGGTGGCTACCGCACAATCCAGCCTGGGTGCGAAGCTGAGTCTGGCCAGAGAGCCGCCTGAAAGGCGGCTGCGGGCAAGATTGCCCGCCCTCCATTTAATAGTTGAACAGGAACTCCTTGCTGGTCAGCATGGCCCACATCATGTCCTCCAGAGCCTGCCGGTGCACTTCGCGCTGCACCTCCGGCGATCCCGCCGTGGCGCGCGCCTTGCGCAACGCGTCCACCAGGGGCTGCTTTTCCGCTGGCGTGGGATACCGGCTGAACGCCGACAGAAACAGGTGGTCCAGAATGCGCGCATCCGACAGCCCCAGCTTCACCGCCAGCGCCGCATACCCATTCGCGTCGCTCAGCTTCTTGTTCAGCGTGTCCCCGTTGATCACGTGCAGCGCCTGCGCGATATTCGGCTCGCTCGACCGCTCACCCGCATCGCAGATGATGCGCTTCGGCCGCCCGAACGCGCTCAGGAATTGCGATTGCACCTGCACATCCGGCAATTCGAGCGCGCGCGTGCCCACCGGATATCCGCCGAACTTCGTGGGCACGCCGGTCACCTGCGACATGGCATCCAGCAGCACCTCCGCCGGCAGCCGCTTCACGAAATAGCGCGAATAGTATTTCGTGTCCATTTGGTTGGCCGCGTTGGAATCGGCGGAAAGCTGGTAGACGCCGGAATTCATGATGGTGCGGATCAGCCGCTTCACGTCGTAGCCGCTCTTCACGAAATCGTCGCTCAGAGCGGCGAACAGCTCTTCGTTCGAAGCCGGATTGGTGGCCCGCACATCGTCCACCGACTCTACCAGTCCGCGCCCCATGAAATTCGCCCACACGCGATTCACCAGCGAGCGCGCGAAATAAGTGTTCTGCGGGCTCACCAGCCAGTCGGCGAAATGCACGCGCCGGTCCTCGGTCGAATCGAGCGCCATGGGCGTGCCATCTAGCGGCGTGGGCGGCAGCGGCTTCAGCAGCTTCGGATGCAGCACGTCGCCGGTGGCCTTGGCATACACCACGATGTCGCCCGGCTCGTTGCCGTTCTTCAGCCCCACGCGCGCAAACAGGTTCACCAGCTCGTAATATTGCTTCTGCGTCCACTTCTCCAGCGGATGATTGTGGCAGCGCG
>PKYZ01000755.1:14378-16539 GCA_003132865.1 Bryobacterales bacterium | reverse complement strand
CGCTGGTGGCGCCATCGCCGCCGGCGGTCAGGGTGATCGCGTCGCCATCCGGCGCCAGATAGCGATTGGCTTCGGCGCATCCGACCGCTTGCAGAAATTGCGTGCCGGTGCACGAGGACGTCGAGACGATGTTGAGGCGGGGATCGCTCCAGTGGGAAGGCATCTGGCGGCCGCCGGNNTCGTCCGCCGCGCCCACCGCCTGCAGCAGCATATCGAGCGGTGTCACGCCCAGGGTCAAGCAGAGTGCGCGATCGCGATAGTACGGGAAGATCCAGTCGTGGCCGGCGCGCAGGCACATGCCCGCTGCCACTTCCACCGCTTCGTGGCCGGCCCCGCTGATCTGGAAAAAGATACGGTTCTGCCGCTTGAGCGCGACTTCGCGATCGTCCAGACGCCGCGATGTCTGCATGATGCGGAAGGCGTTGATGAGTCTGCTCGGGCTCCAGTCCGTGCCACCTGGCGATGGCGGCGCGATGTGCGGTGGTAACGGTGGCCAATATGGCTTCCCTCCCTAAATGTCAGTTTAGCGGAGCTTGCGCGAGTGGAACAGTAGTTGCCACGGAATTATCCCGCACTTTTGTGGTGCGGACGGCCACGGCCAGTGCCGCCAGATACAGCAGCCCACCAGCCAGCAGGGTCTGGACCAGTCCCAGATAGATGGCGCACACCAGCGATCCGACCGAACCCAGCACGCTGGCCGCGGCATTCAGCGACCAGGCCCATCGCACCGAGGGCTTGTGCCATTCTTCCAGGCGTTTCAGCGCGGTGGGGAACGGCATCCCCATCACGAAGCCGGCGGGCGAAATCAGGGCCACGGTGATCGCGAATTTCAGCTCCAGCGGCAACCCCACGCCCGCCGCCAGCAGCGGCGTGACTACGGCCGCCAGCAGCGCCACCAGGACGGCGATCAGAATCAGCGCGCGGTACAGGCGGCGGTCGTCGTCCCCCAGGATTCGCCGGCTGAAATAGCTGCCCAGCCCGCTGGAGACCAGCATCGAGAAGATCACCACCGTGAGCGCGTAGGTGGGGTGCCCCAGGAAAAGCACGAACTTCTGGATCAGGGCCATTTCGATCAGAATGTAGCCCGCGCCGATGCAAAGGAAGTAGAGCAGGAACCTGAGCACGCCCTTGTGCCGCGGCAGCCGCGCGCCCAGCACCACCGGCGGCAGCGCCAGGATGATGGCGGTCGCGAGCACGCTGATAGCCATCAGCGCATACAACAAGGGCACCGCTTTGTTGATCTTGAAATCGGCCGAGCGCCGCGACGCGTTGGCCACGAACGCCAGGATGTCCCGCGGCTGCACCGTATAGAAGAAGAACGGCTGGTTGTCGCTCACCGGCGAGATATCGTACCGGTAATGGCGTTCGTAGGCCGCCGGATCGGAGCTGCGCAGCAGATCGGTGAATTGGCCGGGGATGCGTTCGTCCGGCAGGTAAATGGGCTGCATATTGGCGGCAGCCATGGCCGCGCGCGCGCGGGCCAGATCGGCGGGGCCGAACGGCTTGCGCGAGATCAACACGGTATCCTTGGCGCCCCAGCCCTGCGTGGAGCCTTCGCGGCCCACGATCACGTGCCGCCACGGTTCCGGTTCGCCCAGTTGGGTCAAAGCTACCATGGCCAGCGACACCAGCCGCTGCTGGGCGCCGTCGTGCANNTGCCGTCGTCCGTCAGATGCAAGAGGTAATCGCGCAGGGCGTCGGTGGTGTAGAGATTGTTCTCCGAAAGGGCGAAAGCTCCGGCCGCGGTGGAAGCCCACGTATCCACCAGGGTGGCCTGCACCACCTGGTATCGCTCCAGGCTGCGGCGGACGAAACTGCGGCCGTCTTCCACGAAGATGCGCACTTCCGGGCGCAAATAGATGCCGCGGCTCTGCGCCACGTATCGATCGCGCATCACGGTAGTGGCGATGATGGGGTTGATCTCCACGCCCGTAATATCGTGGCTGCCGGAAGCCAGCGCGCGCGCCACGTCCCAACCGCCGCCGGGGCCGATGACCAATGCCTTCGCTCCGGGGCGCACGGCATAGGGCAGAGCCGGACCCTGCTCCAGCAGTTCGTGGCGGTCGCGCTCGGTGAGGTGCGCAAAATCGAAGCTGGCGATGCCGGTGGAAGCGTCCGCGTCGATGAAGATGGAGTGGTCGCGCACGGCGATGCGCGAGAA
>PKYZ01000755.1:0-14354 GCA_003132865.1 Bryobacterales bacterium | reverse complement strand
TCCCGCCATGCTGTGCCAGATGGCGCCCGCTGCGGCGAACAGCACGGCCACGAGCATCACGGTGCTGGTGCCGCCGAAGTAATTCAAGAAAGGAACCAGCAGCAGGCAACCGGCCGAGGCGCCCAACAGGTCGAAGAAATAGACGCGGTCGATGCGCTCCACGGTTTCCGAAATGGCCAGCGAAACGATCGTTCCGGAGACGAAGAACGGCAACGACGTCGTGAAGTAGACCAGGGTCAGGCGCCAGACGCCCGGCTCCTCTTTCTGCGCGACGACCACGGCCAGCGCCGCCATCACCAGCAGGCTGTTGAGCATGCTGAGATAGCCGAGCTTACGGAATAGCGGCGTCTTCCAGCCGGCCACGATGTACGAAAAAACGCCGCCCACGCCCAGGCCGAACAGGGCGATGGAGATCGCTAGAAACGCGAAATGGTAGTAAAAGACCACCGAGAAGATGCGCGTCAGCGACAGCTCCAGCAGCAGCGTCGCCAGCGTGGTCAACGCCACGCCCAGATAGAGGTGCGGCCACGGGATGGAGGAATGTGAAGAAGAGGACAATACCTTATCTTAGAATGTATCCATGGAGCATGTCAGCGCGGAACTGGCGCGCGTAGTCGATGCGGCGGAACTCCGCCTCCGGCAGGTGAGCGAAGAGGAGAGCGGCCGTCCGGCCTTACCCGGCGGCTGGTCGCGGAAGCAACGCTGGGACACCTGATCGATTCCGCCTCGAACAGTCACCAGCGATTCGTGAGGGCGGCGCTGGCCGATGCTGGTGGACCTTTGGGTCAGTTACAACCGCTATCTGGCCCACGTGATTCGCCACCTGCCCGCCGCCAAGCTGGAAGTTGTGTGCCGGATCGGGTCGAATGCACCGGTTTCGCTTCGATACCTGGCCGAGGACTATGTGAGACACCTGGTGCATCATCTGGGTCAGATTGGCGTTGCGACGCCGTCGTGACGGTGCAGCCAGCGGCTCCATGTGACGACTCCCAACTCGGGTTGCGGGGGATCGGGCAGCATGCACAGGAACTCCAGTTGATGGCCATCCGGGTCCTGAAAGTAGACCGAAGCTGCCGGCATCCAGGCCAGCACCACCGGCTCATCGGTCGCGCTGCCCGCAAAGTCGCGTGGAGTGACGTGGGCCGCCCGCAGCCGCGCCGGCGCCTCGAGCAAGTCCGGAAGATCGACGGTGAAAGCCAGGTGCAGCTTCATCTGCAGCGGACCGCTTCCCACTTCCCATAATCCCAGCATGGCCTTGCCTGACCCGCCGATCCAGTAAAAGGCGACCTTGCGCTCGGGGAACACGCGAGCCAGATCCAGTCCCAATACGCCACCGTAGAAGGCCATCGAGCGCTGCAAGTCGGCGACGGTCAGGTGGGTTTCGAAGAGATCGTTTATGGGGAGTATCATCAATCCTCGAAAGTGGGCGGATCCCGGCCAGGTTCACGAGGAATTTCCAGTAGCTCCAGGCAGCCAAGACGCGCGAACCGCGCGCGGATGGCATCCGGCAGATTCTGCGGGTCGCGACTCTGTGTAGCGAGCGCCACTGTCAAGATGTCGCGTGCCTCCGTTTCCATCGACCGGCCATGCTGGGCAGCGCGCACGCGTAACCGCGCCTTGGTCGATTCATCCAAGCGGCGAATCGTGATGCCTGCCATCGTTGCATTGACCAGCGCGTAGATCGGCCCGAAACAGTCAGACCGCGGCGACCCAGGGATTCAAGATCGGAACTCCAAAGCCGGCAAAATCCTTTACGTTGCGGGTGACCAGAAACGCTTCGCAATTTGCCGGCGCAGGAGGGTCGCTTCGCCTTCGCCCACGCCTCCCTGACGCCCTTCTTGCAGGCCCTTCTTGAACGCGGGTCCCAAAAACTTCGTTCCGGAATATCGATGTGAAATGGGCATTTTTCCGCGCCTGTGGCTCTGTATCGTATGGATCGGGATGCCTCGTGCGGGCTGAGCGGCTTTTACCTCAGCAATTCGTCCAGGCTCTTGGCGTCCAGCACCCGCTCACTCAGATCTTCAAGCTCGGACGCCGACAGTGTCGCGAGTTTTTCGGCGGCCCAACTCGGGAGGGCGCCGAAGCGCTTCTCGGTTTGCCGTCGAAGGACGGTGAGTTCGCCAACTTGCAGGCCCTCTAGCAGGCCCTTCTGCAGGCCCTTCTGCAGGCCCTCCTGACGCCCTTTCTGTTCCGCTTCTTTAAACATAGGTCCCAAGACCTCGTGTTCCCGAATATCGATATCAATCGGCATTTTCCGTCTCTCCTGCTCCACCGTTCTCGACGAGTGCCGCAATCCGGCCAGGATCATCAACTGAGCCAGCGCGGTCTCCCGCTCCCCCGCAGCCAGACCCGCGATCCGCTCCACAATCTTGCGTACCGCCCCTTCATGGTCCCGCAATCGCGCCAGAATCGCAATTACATTATCGCCGACCGCGTCGCTCTCCAGCAGGCGGTCTCCGTCCAACGTGCGAATGTCGATCAGGCGGTACCAGAACGACACATTGGGACCGCGTAGTGCGTTCTCCATGCGCAGTTGCGGTTCGCCCACGTACAGCACGACCTGGCGCGGGAATCGTCCGAACAGCCGAAAGACGCCCAGGCAATATTCGGCCATCCGTAGCGGCATGGCCGCGTCATTGCTGCTTTGCAGTTCCACGTGGACCAGACCGCCGTCGACAGTCTCGCCGAGAAGGTCCAACCGTAGGTTCTGCACCTTTGGCAGTTCCACATCCAACCACTTCGCGACCGCCGTGCCGGTCAACTCACGCATGATGAGCGTGGCCGAACCTTGTAACAGCAACTTTAGGGCTACGTCGTATTCCTGCATGCGGGGAGCTGCCCATCACTTGTGCTAACGGAAAAGGGTGGAATACTCTCGGCCTTTTTCTCATCCGCGAATGAAGCAGAATGCGGGCGCTGGCGAATGTCATGCTCATCCAGCCCATCGTCCCATCCGTTCTGCAATCCCCCCGGTCATCGGCAGGATCCGGCCCGCAAACCACGGACGCAAGACGGAATCAAGCTATAGTAAAGTTGTTCGCTCTCCGCCTCATTCAGCCAGCGCTCCACCTGCAGCGCAGACCGCCGCCGGGTGAGTTCGTAAGGGACGTTGGTGTCGAGGAGAAAGCCTTTCACAACTCGACCGGAGGCAGGATGTCAGGAAATCGCTCAAAATCCATTTCCGGCCTTTAAACGGGGATTCGGCGAACAATTGCGCCAGACTCTTTTTCTCTCCGTGGCGTTGGACTTCGACGGGGGCAAGTTCCCTTCGCGACGGCTCTCCTTGTGTCATTATTCCTCTCCGAAAAGATGCGTACCATTACCCGTCGCCAAGGCCATCAAATTCCGCCCGCAGATAACGCTCGCCTCGTGCTTGTCGCCGCCCGGCCCCGTCCAGTGCGTCTCCAGGCTGATCCAACCTTTGTAACCATCCTCCGCCAGCGCGCGGATCTGGCCTTTCCAATCGATGCCGCCTTCGCCCAGCGCACACCACATGGGACGGTGGCCCTCCACGCGGCAGTCCTTCGCGTGCACGTGCGCGATGCGCTCCACAGGCAGGCGGCGGTAGCCATCCGGATAAGGCGTCTCTCCGGAAACGTAGGCGTTAGCCGGATCCCAGACCACCTTCAAATTCGGATGCGCCACCGCTTCCAGCACCCGCGCCGTCTCTGCACCCGTGGCGATGTTGCAGGCGTGCTCGTTCTCCAGGCCGATGGTTCGCCCGTGAAGCGCGGCTTGCCCTGCAAGCTGCTCCAGCGCGCGCGCGACGCGCTCGAAGCACGCCTCCGGCCGCACGGAGCGCCAATACGAGAACACGCGAACGATGCGCGCGCCGGTGCGCTCCGCAATTTCGAGCGCGCGGTCCGCCAAACGCGGCTGATCTTCGAAGGTGTGCGTGGCGGCGAACACATCCTGCTGAAAACGAGCGTCCACCGCGGGCGCATCCGGCAGGACGCACTTCAGCAAAGGCGATGCGATGGAAACGATTTCGAGGCCGTGCCGCCCCACGATTTCCCGCGCGTGGTCCAACTCGGCATCCGTCAGGTCGATAACGTTCTTTCCGAAAACCATGCGCAACTCGGCGCCGCCCATGCCGATCTCCGCCATCGAGCGCACCGCAGCCTCGATATCTTGCGAGAACTCGTCGGTGATGGCCGCAATAGGAAAGAGTTGTGTCATCCAAATACCCGAACTCTACATAGATCCTGCCGCGCCCCGAAAAAGGAATCGCCGTGTCGCCGCGTCGCCCCCTCGCCCCCTCGAAACATCGACGCCTTTTGTCGATGTTGGCGCGCCCCCGCGCGCCTAGCTACGCATCCGCAACAGCAAATACAGCCCCGTAAGCGAAAACAGCGCATCCGGAGACCACGCCGCGATGGCCGGCGGCAACTGGTTCACATCCCCGATCTTCTCGAACAGCAGCCCGATCCCCCAATACGCGATGGCGATGCCGATGCTCACCCCGATTCCCGCCATGGCGCCCCGATTGCCCACCAGAAACCCGAACGGAATCGAAATCATCGCCATGATCAACGCGAACAGCGGCACCGAGAATTTCCGGTAGAACTGCACCCGCAGCTTCACCGTGTTGAATCCGCTCTGCTGCAGATCGCGGATGTAACTGTCCAGCTCCTGAAAGTTCATCTGCGAATCCTGCTTCACCTCTTTCAGGAAATAGCTGGGAGGCTCGTTCAGCTCCGCGAACGTCTGCACCTGGAATGCCGTCAAGGGTATGCTCTGGTTGCCGTGAAACTCGCGCCGCCAGCCGTTTTCGAAAACCCATGTCTTCAAAGATGCCTGCCAATGCGCGCGCTCGGCGGAAATCTGCCGCACCAACTGGTACGTGTTCGGCTCCAGCTCATAGACGATCACGCCGCCCATGATATTCTCGGTCTGGTCGAAGAATTTGTAGTAGTAAATGCGCGGCCCTTTTCCGAAAATCCACTTCCGCTCCGGACTTAGATAAGTCTGTACCGCGCGGCCCTTGATCTCGTTGCGCAACGCGTCCTGCCGCCGGTTGGCTTCCGGCACGTAGTAGTGATCGAAAGCGAACAGGCTGCCGCTAAGGAAGCTGCTGGCCACCAGGATGGGAATCGCCAGGCGGTGCAGGCTGACGCCGCAGGCTTTGAACGCGGTCACCTCGTTGTGCTTGGTCAACACGCCGAACGTCACCAGCACGCCGACCAGCACGCTGATGGGTAGCGTCTCATAAATCAACTTAGGTGTTAGGAAGAAAAGGTAAGTGAAAACCTTCGCCAGCGGAATCTTGTTTCGTACGATATCGCCGAGCAACTCGAAGAAGTTGTAAATCTGGCTCATCGATACGAAGCTTGCCAGCAACACCGTAAAATAGAACACGAAGTTGGTCAGAATGTAGGTGTCCAGAATCTGGGGCAGCAACGGCCAGCGAAAGGTCCCGGCTTGCGCGGCCTGCCCGCGTTCCGGGACGAAGCGCGCGCGCAGTCTGCTCAGCGCGGTGCCGGCCGTGTCTTTCAAGCCGCCCACAAAATCGCGTCCGCCGGGCTTCTCCATGCGCGCCACGGATATCAACCCGGCCACCAGGAACGCCGCATTCGGCAGCCAGAGCGCCACTTCCACCGGCAGCGTTCTCGAGCGGGCCAGGCTCACCAGCGTGATGAACGCCAGCCAGTAACAGAAGAAGGCCAGAAAAACGGCGGTAACGTATCCGCCCGATTTGCCGCCTTTGCGCGAGGATACCCCGAGCGGAATGCCCACCAGCGCCAGCACCAGGCAGGCAATCGGCAACGCCAGCCGCCGATGCAGCTCGATGCGCGCTTCCACCCAGTCCGCGCCCCTCGCCGAGTAGCGCCGCAACTCGCGCGTGTTCATCTCGCTGAATGGCCGACGGGCGCCCGGCACGGAAGGCGCCGCATACAGCGCCTGCGCCACCACCGGCGAAAAGCTGTCGTAGCCTTTCAGATCCTTGCCCATCTCGTGATTCCCGGCGTTCCGCATGGTAAGCTGCAGCCGGTTGTGCTCCGGATCCGGCACCGCGATAGCTTCCTGCGCCACCGTAATGAGCGGGCCCTGGGCCTTGTCGCCCATGCCGCTGGTGCGCTGCTCCGGAGGCGTCAGATCCGCCAGAAAGACGTTGTGCCAAACCACTACCGCGCCGGGCCGCACGTCCCCCACGTACAAAATCGTATTGGGGAAATCCTCGTCGAAGACCCGCGGTTCGATGTCGGCGCTGACCTCTGAAGCGGATAGCTTGTCCACAATGTCCTTGCTCACGCGCACCGAAAGAGGCGCCAGGCGCAGCGTCATCGCCCCGGCAACTAACATGGCGATGAAGGCGAACAGCATCACCGGCAACACCACTTTGCGGCTGGAGCACCCGGCCGCCCGCATGGCCGTGATTTCGCCGTCGGTTGCCAGGCGTCCCAACCCTACCAGGATGCCCACCAGCGTGCCGAACGGGATGGTCAGCGGCAGCAGCGGCGGCAGCGACAGCGCAAACAGATACAGAATCGTCTCCGGCCGCGGCGAGCTGCGCACCAGCACCTCGAACAGCTTGCCCACGCCCTGCAGGAAGATGATGGACGTCGCCAGGGCCATGCCCAGCAGCGAACTGGAGATGATCTCGCGGAAGATGTAGCGGCCCAGGATGCGCATGCGGTTACGGGTGGCTGGCCTCGGCTCGGAGCTCCGGGGCCGGCACAATGGGGAGCTTCGGCGGTTCTTCTTCAAGCGGATGCAGTTCCACGTCGTCGATCAGCACCGAGGGCGCGATTACGCAGCTCTCCGCTACATAGTTCGCGCCGCCGATCAACGCAAACGGCGCCTGGTTGTTCAGGAATTCGAACACATTGTTATCGTCGCCCGCGCCCAGGATGTCTTTGAGTGAGCGCGCGTTCAGACCGCGGAACCGCAGGCCGCGTACCAGTTCCTCCCTGCCATCCGGATACACTTTGTACACCAGCACCGGCGCGCTCACCGGATGGCCGCCCGCCTGCGCCGAATTGCCCAGCAGCCGCCGCACCTCTTCGAACGAAGCCGACGATGGGAAATCCATTCTGCGCACGATCGCGCCATACGGCTTGTTGCGCTGCTTGCACATTTCGATCAGTTTCTTCTTGAGGTCCGCTACCGGTACGGTTTCCGTGGCGCGCACAAAAAGATTGCTAATGGCCGCGCCATTCGCGCCAAAGCTGCCGGGCAAACGCGCCCTTCCATTGGAGCCGGCAAACCCCGGCGCCGGCTGCCGCGTGAGCAGAAAAGTCTTCAGCACGCCCTTTTCCACCAGCGACAGCGGCCGGGGAGCCACGCCTTCGCGATCCACTTCGTAGCTGCCGAAAAGTGGACGGCCGTGCCATTCTTTCTGCGTCGGGTCGTCCACCACGTCGAACCACTCCGGCAGAATTCGCGCGCCTTGCCGGCCTTCCAGTTCGCTCACCGGCGCGAAGCCGTTGCGGCCCGGTTCCATCACGGGCCGCCGCGCCAGAGCCAGGTTGCTGCCCAGAACTTCGGCGAAGAGTTGGGCGCCGGCCGTGCCTTCAAATAGCACGGGACCGGAATAGTCCTCGCCTTTCGGAGCGCTGGCCCGGGCCGCCATGCTGGCCGCCAGCGCCGCGATGCCGCGGCGGAGTTCCGGCTCGGCCGGCATACGGTCATAATCGAGCGACTGAAAAACCACCGCGTCGTGCAGCAACATTCCATCAGGCGCCTGCGCTTCCGCCCGCGCCAGTAGGTAGATCATATTATCCGGTATGCGCACTTCGGCGCCTTCCGAGTTCAGGTAGTAGTGCGCGGTCTGCGTCGCGCTCAGTTCCACGCCTGAGGCTCTCAGCGCGGGGTATGCTTCGAAGATGGCCGAAAGCGCCCGCACCCGCCCGCTCCAGGCGTCTTCATCGAGCGGTGTGTGCCGGATGTCCAATATTTTTTTGAGCGGCTCGGCTTTGGCAAAATCGTCCAGCGGCTGGTTGACGGAGACGTTCTTCAGCGCGGCCCGCTTGCGCGAGATGGCCTCCACAGCCGATTTGTACGCGCTGTCGGTGTCCAGCCACAAGAACCGCCGCATCACTTCGTAGGAGTTTTCGAGCGGAAACCGCTCGATATCGTAGTGCGTGCCGAAATGCAAGCCGCTGCCGGCATAGCCGGTATTGTCGAATTTGTAGTCGCCCACCCGCACCTTGATCTCCGGAAGCCGAAACCGGTTGTGCCGCACGGAAACCAGGCCGCCGAGGCTGGCGGAAACTTCAAAACTGTCGCCATCCTCGATGGTGTACTCAATGAAGTAAGGCGCTTCCAGGCTCAGCACCTTCAAGCCGCGCGACCGGCTCAACTCATCCCGCATGGCGCGCAGCAGGGTGTCGCCGGCAGCTTGCCCAAACGCACCCACGTTCAAGCAAACCAGGAGCAGCACCAACGCGAAGACTCGCCCCCTCGCCCGCTCGCCCCCTCGCCCGCTCAGCCTCGACACCAGGGAACGCCTCGCGCTCATCGCCCCTCCACCGGGAACGGCAGCAGCGGCGGCCTGTCCTGCGACTTGTTCTTCTTCTCGATCTCGATCTCCGACACCAGCAGCGCCGGCGAAACAGCCGAAACCGGCACGCTGCCGGATTCCGCGCCGCAATAGCCATTGAATACCTGCAGCCGGTCCGACGTAGCCAGGATCTTCGCAAAGCTGGCCAGCGGCGTGCCGACGATATCCGCTCCCCGAATCAGTTCGTCGGGCCGCCCGTCCGGATATACCTTGTACACCACGATAGGGATCACCTTGAAGGCCTGCACTCCCTGCCGCCCCGTGTTGGTGACGCCGCCGGTGACATCCCGGAAATAAAGGCCGTAGGGTTTGTTTTGGCGCTTGATTTCCTCCACCAGCATTTCCCGCAGGCGGGCCTCGGGAACAGTGTGCGACGATTCCACCAACAGGTTCGACTGGCGCGAGACCACTTCCAGGCCCGGCTGCCGGCGGCCGTGGCCGTTCGAGTGGTCGAATCCCTGGATCGGCGACCGGGACATCAGGAACGCCTTCAGCACCCCGTTCTCCACTACGGTAACCGGGCGCGCCGCGATGCCTTCGTCATCGTATGAATAAGAGCCATTCAGCTCGATGTTGCCGGCTTTCTTACGCGTCGGATCGAAGACCACCGACAGAAAATCCGGCAGCACTTTGCCGCCCACGCTCTTGGTGAAAGTCTGCCCTTCCTCCTCGTCTTTCTGACGATGTCCTTCCACGCGGTGCCCGAAAATCTCGTGAAAGAAGACGCTCGCGGCGCGGCCCGAAAAAATAGCGGGGCCGGCAAACGGTGCGGCCTCAGGCGCCACCAGCAGCGCTTTCAAATCCTGGGCCACGCGCTGCACGGCGGCGGCGATGACTTCGTCGCGCGGCAAACCTCCCGGATCGGTGGCTTCGAACGTCTCTCCGGTGGCCAGGTCCGTGCCGTCCATGGCCTTGGCCTGCGCGCTTACCACCACCCGCGCGAATCCCCGCCCGTGGCGCAGCCGGCTCCCTTCGCTGCTCGCAAAATACTTGGTTTCGTCCTGGTACGTTACCGTGACGCTGGAGGTCAGGATACCCGGGTAGTCGCTGAATTTTTCGGATAGCTTGCGCACGCGCGCGGCCCACTCGACCGCTGCAAAGCGTCCGTGCGGAACCGTCTCCAGGCGCACCACCGGCTCCTCGCTCGAGAAATCGCTGGAAGCGTCTTGCTCGGCAACTTTGACCTCGGAATTCGTGCGGATCTTGATCAACCGCTCGGCCGCCAGCCGGTAAGTGCGGTCGGTTTCCAACCAGATGCGGTGTTTAATGGAGGCCGGCTGATCCTCGAACGTGAGCGCAGCGCCGGAGGTGAATTGCGTCCGCTCGCCCCGTACCCGATGGTAATTGTCCAGCTTGGGCGATCCCACCCGCACGCACACATCCAGCCGGCGGCTCTTGCCCTGACCGTTGCTGGTGATGGCGCCCAGGGTCGCCGCCACACCGTGAAAATCCTCCTCGGTGACCTCATAGGAAAGGAAATAGGGCGCCGGATCGGCCTTTGCTTTGAGCGTCGAGAAGTTGCGGTTCAACTCTTCGCTCATCGTATCGAGAAGCACGGAGGACTGCGCCGAGGCGGCCGCCGTAACGCAGACAAAAAGAACCCCTAAGGCTGGATTGGCCACGAGAATATCAGGATAGCATGCGCCAGCCTGCGCCTTCCGCGCCGCCCGCCATCCTCAACCGATGGACGCCGAAGTGGGGCGTCGCCTCGGCCGCTGTCCTAGTACTTCTCTGTCCTAGTACTTCTCTGTCCTAGTACTTCTACTGCTACCAATTGCGGGGTTCGCTGGATGACTAGAATTTAACCGCCGTTAATGACTCATTTCCTTCTTGACCGTGGGATAATAATCGTGTTATATCTAGTCCCAAGGTGTCTGGTCGAGACGAAGGAGAGTTCGTGCGCCAATTTCGACTGCAATGGGCGAGCGGCGTTTTGGTACGCCATTCCCGCCAACGTGCCAATGGCGGATTTCGCTCGGTGGCCATCGCTGCGTTCTTGATGCTAGGCTGCTTGCTGCCGGTGGCCCATGCCGGAGACCCTGTAGTCATTAGAATCGCGTCACAACCGGTAACTACCATTGCGGCTGGTTTCAGCGGCGTCAATGCGCCTCAACCGCGCAACGGCGTAGAGTATTTCGACTCTAAGTTTATCGCGGCGGTAACCCCGCTAAACACGGGCTGGGTGCGCTATCCCGGTGGTACGGTGTCCCTGGCGTTCGACTGGACCACCGGTCATATGAACATTGGCTGGATGAACTCCTTGATCGACGGCAATCCGCCGCTCGTAACCGGCCAATCGGCGAAGATCTTGACCATTTCCCAGCAGCTCACGCAGGCCAAGGGAGGCGTCTTGTTTTCCGATTTCGTCACGTTCGCCCGCACGCTGAACGCCTCGGCAATCCTCTGTTTCAATAGCTTCACTGATAACAACGCCGGCAGCGCCACCCTAATGGCGCTGACTGCCCGGCGCTGGGGCTTGAATGTGGTGGAATGGGAACTTGGCAACGAGGCTTATTTCTATCCACTAATCCCGGGATTCCAGACCGCCGCAATTTACGCTGGCTCGTCCAATGATTACTTCAACGATATAAGTACTGGCGCTCCCTACGCCGCGGTCGGCTTGTTCCCGGCGGGGTTGTACCCGGGAGTATCGGGCGATTTCACCAACTGGGATCTAGGATTGCAGAGCTACTCTCCACAATATTGGACTGCGGCGTCGAATCATATTTATCCGATCGTTGGCACTCAAACCGCGAAAGACACGATCTGGGCTTTGAACGGCATCCTGGCGCACGGCAGTTCGGATTACATCAATTCGTACTTAGTCCCCCTGATGGGCGCCAATACCCCGATTTTCATCACAGAACTGAACTGCTGCTCGTCGTATAGCAACAAGTTCTTGAGTTATCTATACAACGGGATCTTCCTGGCCGAATACACCGCGCGGCTGTCTGCAGTCCCGAATGTGAAGGCAGTTGGAGTGAACTCCCTGTATACCGAAAACTCCGACTATCATGGACTGATTCAATCCGTGGACGACTTCGAAAGCTATTTGCTCAATCAGGTAGCCGCCGACCCGGGCTATTCCACGAACACGGCTATCAATCCGAACACCCAGTTTCAATTCTACACTTCCGCGCCGGGACTGGCCATGCAGGTGGCCAACTTGGCCATCAACAGCGGTAAGCGCATCTGGCCCACCATCGTCGTCGGCGGGCCCACAGTCGACATTACCGGATTTGACGGCAATCCCATACCGGCCGTCTATGCCCAGGCATACCTGGCGGATAACGGCCGCCACCACCTCCTGATCACCAACAAGTGCGCAGAGGCTCAACTGGTCGCGATTGAACTCGACGGCGCCAAAGTGCAGGGCACCCTTATCGTGACTTATGTCACGAATTCGAGTCCTTTGGCGGCCAACACCGCCCAATCGCCCACTAACGTCCGGATCCAAACCATGACCTCCAGCAACCCCATTCGCCTGGCGAAATATAGCGTGACCACCGTGACGTGGTAGTTACCGAGCCGGGCCCGTACGGCGCCCCCCGCGCACGCCGCCTTGTTACGATAGTAGTCTGCGCATCGGGATCCACACATCCATAGCGGCGTCGCTTGAAAACGCCGCGCTGAAAGCACCCGGGTTGGGAGCCAACCGGAACAAATCCGATCGTTGCGGCGCGCCCGCGAGCGTCTACGTGAACTATCTGGTGAGCCTGGCGTCGCGAGATGCCGCCACGGGCGTCGCGCGGAACGGAGTGACAGTGTTGCTGGAGAACACCGCGGGCAGTGGAGCGCAGATCGGAGGCCCGTTCGAAGAGCTGCGCGCCCTGGCCGACGTGCCGGAGGCTAGTGCCCGGATACCGGCCATCTGCTGGCATGCGAACATCGGAGAAGGATACATCGGGAAGGCCGGATTCCGACGCATCCTGGCGACGGCCGCCGCAATCTGGAAAACTTAAAGAACCTATGCCCGAAAAGCCGTACGACCACAACCAAATCGAGTTGAAATGGCACGCGCGGTGGCAGAACGCCACTTTCTACAAAGCCGAGGAGAATTCCTCGCGGCCGAAATACTACGTGCTGGAGATGCTGCCCTACCCCAGCGGCACCCTGCACATCGGCCATATCCGCAATTACTCGATCGGCGACGCGCTGGCGCGCTATAAGTGGATGCGCGGCTTCAACGTGCTGCACCCCATGGGCTGGGACGCCTTCGGCCTGCCCGCCGAAAACGCCGCCATCGCCAACCAGCGCCATCCGCGCGATTGGACCCTGCAGAACATCGCCGCCATGAAGAAAACCTACAGGCGCTTCGGCTTCAGTTTCGACTGGGACCGCGAAGTCTCCACCTGCGAGCCGGAATACTATCGCTGGAATCAATGGTTTTTCCTCAAAATGCTGGATCGCGGCACGGCATATCGCAAGAAAGCGTTGGTCAACTGGTGCCCGAAGTGTTGCACCGTCCTGGCCAATGAACAGGTAGTCAACGGCTGCTGCTGGCGCCATGAGGACACGCCCGTCGAGCAGCGCGCGCTGGAACAGTGGTTTCTGCGTATCACCGATTATGCGGACGAGCTGCTACGCGACATCGGCAACCTTGAAGGCGGCTGGCCCGAGCGCGTGCTCACCATGCAGCGCAACTGGATCGGCCGCTCGGAAGGCACGGAAGCCGATTTCCGCCTGGAGGGCACCGCCGCGCCCGGCGCACTCATACGGGTCTTCACCACGCGCGTGGACACCATCTTCGGCGCCACTTGCGTGATCCTGGCGCCCGAGCATCCGCTCGCCGCGCAATTGCTCGATCGCGAAGGACAGGCGCGCGCCAAGGCCATGGTCGATGCGCGCGCCAACGCCGGTCCCGGCGACATCCTCAAGGAAGGCTTCTTCACCGGACACTACGCCATCAATCCGTACAGCGGCGAAAAGGCGCCGGTTTGGATCGGCAACTTCGTCCTGATGACCTATGGCACCGGCGCCATCATGGCCGTGCCCGCGCACGACGAGCGCGATTTCGAATTCTGCACCAAGTATGGAATCCCCATTCGTCCCGTGATCCGCCCGGTGGATGGCGAACTCGCGCGCCTGCGGCCCGCGAACATGCAGGCCGCCTTCACTGACGATGGCGTGGTGGAGAACTCCGGCGAGTGGTCCGGCCTGCCCAGCGCCGAAGCCCGCCGGCACATGAACGCCAAAGCGGAGGCGGAAGGCTTCGGCAAAGCCGCAGTCACGTTTCGTATCAAGGACTGGGGCATCTCGCGCCAGCGCTACTGGGGCACGCCGATTCCCGTGATCCATTGCGCCAGTTGCGGCGTCGTTCCCGTGCCGGAAAGCGAGTTGCCCGTGGTGCTGCCGCTGAACGTGCAGTTCACCGGCAAAGGCCGGTCGCCGCTCGAAGA
Organism: Bryobacterales bacterium; assembly: GCA_003132865.1. Next base: position 452 of record PKYZ01000755.1, on the reverse strand, counting down.
AGTGCCCGAGTTCGTCAACGTGCAATGCCCGCGATGCGGCCGCCTGGCGCGCCGCGAGACCGATACCATGGACACATTCTTCGATTCGTCCTGGTATTTCTACCGCTACTGCGACGCGCACAACGATGGCATGCCGTTCGATCCCGCCAAGATCGCCTACTGGTTCGAGATCGATCAATACATCGGCGGCGTGGAGCACGCCATCCTGCACCTGATCTACTCGCGCTTCTTCACCAAGATGATGCGCGATATCGGACTGGTCGCCAACTCAGAGCCCGTCAAGCGGCTCTTCACCCAGGGCATGGTGATCGCCGAAGGCGCCAAGATGTCCAAATCGAAAGGCAATGTAGTGGGCGCCGATTCGCTCGCCGACCGCTACGGCGCCGACACCGCGCGCCTCTTCATTCTCTTCGCCGGCCCGCCGGAAAAAGAAGTGGACTGGCGCGACGAAC
>PKYZ01000763.1:2928-12054 GCA_003132865.1 Bryobacterales bacterium | reverse complement strand
GGTATTTTTGCGCCGCGAAGTAGCTAGGGGCCGGGAGCCCTGCCCCACTGGGGCCGGTAAAGTGGCCCCGCTCTTGGTAAACAACCGTCCACAAGACCCGCCATAATCCAGCACTCGGCATAAGGGGCCAACGATCACGCGTTCAGAAAAATTCCCGCCCCATTACTTTCAGCTACTTGCACCAAATGCCAGCCGAATCCGCCTCGCCCCTCCCATAAAGTCAAGGTGGAGACCGGGCCACACGCGCCCGCCAATACGAATATGGAAAATACGAACGAACCCCGTAAACCCACCGAGGCCCAGATCAACGCCAACCGTGAGAACGCCAAGAAATCCACTGGTCCGCGAACAGACGAAGGCAAATCCGCATCCAGCCGCAATCGCCTTCTCCATGGACTGCGCGCCAACAAACACATCCTGCTCGACGAGGACCCCGCCGAATTCCTCCTCCTCATCCACGACCACTTGGACCGCTTCCAGCCCGTCGGTCCCGGCGAAGAAAAACTGGTCCTGCGCATCGCCGCCGACCAATGGCGCCTCGACCGCGCCCTCCCCGCGGAAGCCGGCATCTACCGCGACCGCTTCCACGACGTCGCCGAGAAGGACGAGGTCCGCCAGCACCAGTACGACAACAAAAGGAGGGACGCCGAAAAATACGGCGATCCGGTGCCGCCCCCTCCCACCCCGCCCGACGAGGGCGACCTCCTGGCCCGCGCCTTCAACGTGGATTGCGAGGGTCCCAACTCCTTCGCCAAGCTCGCCCGATACGAAGGCGGCATCGAGCGCTCCATCGACCGCTGCCTCCGCCAGTTGAAAACCTACCAAGACGCGCGCAATGCCTCCACCCCAAACCCCGGCCACCAGCCCAGCCCACCCCCGGACGAACCCACCAACCCCGACGTGGCGCAATCGGTTCCGCCCGCCCCATCTGCAGCAACACCCGCCGCAACGCCCTCAAACGACGCGAATTACCATTCGAACCCAAAAAATGGGGGCATCGCCCATGCCGGGGTACCCTCTGGGTCCGCTGCCCTACTCTTCCTGATGCATGCGCTCCTGTGTGCCGTGCCCCAACTCATCGCCATCATCGGTTCGCTGCTAACTGGCCCGCGCACGGCGTCGTTGCAAGGGTCAGTTTCGTCGCCAGACTGGGCACACACTCCCGAACAAGGATCGCCGCGTCGGCGTGTCGCCGTGTCTCCGCGTCCAACATCGACGCCTTTTGTCGATGTTGGCGAGCGCAGCTCACCCACCCAAACCCCCCGCGCGCCCGCGCGTCTAGCCAAACATCGGGCTATAGTATATAAAGCTGGTCAACGCACCTCCCGAGGATCCAAGTGAAAGCATCTCTGATCTCCATCCTGCTGGCCGCCGCGTCGCTATATGCGCAATCCACGCGTGGCTCCATCGGCGGACAGATCACCGACGCCGCCAAAAAGCCGGTCTCCGACGCCGCGGTCGCGCTCGTCGAACGCGAAACCAACAGGAAGCGCACCGCCGTCGCCGGCCCGCAGGGCGATTTCCTCATCACCCTGCTCGATCCCGGAACCTACCGCCTGGAAGTGGACGCGCCCGGTTACCGCCCCCACGTCCAGGATCTGTTGCTCGATCTGAATCAGGAGATCCGCGTCGAAGTGCCCCTGCTCCCCGGCAAGACCACCGAACAGGTCAACGTCACCGCCGTCCGCAGCCTGCTGCGCACGGACTCTTCCACCGTCGGCGGCGTCATCGACAACCGCCAGGTGCAAGGGCTGCCGCTCGATGGCCGCGATTTCTACGAGCTCAGCCTGCTGCTGCCCGGCGTGGTGCCGGCCGCGGTAGGCTCCGCTGCCTCCGTGCGCGGCTCCTTCGCCATCAACATCAACGGCGCGCGCGAGGACTCGAACGGCTTCCTGCTCGACGGCGTCTATAACGGCGACCCCAAGCTCAATGGCACGGCGGTCAGCCCGCCCTTGGATGCCGTGCGCGAATTCGAGGTCTTGTCCAGCACCTACGACGCCTCCTTCGGACGCGATGGCGGCGGACAAGTCAGCGTCGTGCTGCGATCCGGCGGCAACCAGTTCCATGGCACGGCCTACGAATTCTTCCGCAACGCCATCTTCGACGCGCGCAATTATTTCGCGCCATCCGACGCCTCCGCGCCGCAGGACCAGCGCAACCAGTTCGGCGGCACCGTCGGCGGACCGGTCGTCAAGAACCGCACCTTCTTCTTCGCCGACTATCAGGGAACGCGCGACAGCACCGGCATCACCCAAGTTACCAATGTGCCCACACTGGCCGAACGCATCGGCGATTTCTCGCAGAGCAGCCTGGTTCCCATCGATCCGTCCACCGGCGCGCCGTTCCCCAACCTCAAAATCCCGAGCTACTATCTGAACCCGGCCGGCTTGGCCATCGCCGCGCTTTATCCTGCGCCCAACCGCAACGTGCCCAACCAGAACTATGTGTCCTCACCCGCCTGGCGCGTGCGCGACGATCAGTTCGATCTGCGCCTCGATCATTCGCTCGCGCCTTCTTCTCAGTTGACCTTCCGCTATAGCTTCGGCGACAACAGTCTGTTCGAGCCGTTCACCGGCCCCAGCTTTCCCCTGGTGCCCGGCTACGGCGACAACGTCCCCAGCCGCGCGCAGAATGCCATGCTCGCCGAAACGCACGTCTTCACGCCAGCCTTGCTCAACGAAATCCGCGCCGGATTCGACCGCGTCTCGCTGGGCGTTTTTCAGCAGGATATTGGGCACGACGTCAACGGCCAGGTGGGGTTGCCGCAGATTTCCACCAACCCGCGCGATTTCGGACTCACCTCCATCTCGGTCACCGGATTCTCGCCGCTCGGCGACGAATCCAACAACCCGCAGCATGGCGTCACCAACGTGTATCAGTTGACCGACAACCTGACCTGGGTGCACGGCCGCCACCTGGCGAAATTCGGCGCCGACTTCCGTGTCCTCCAGCAAAACGCCTACCGCGACGTGGAGTCGCGCGGCTTCATCGACTTCCTTGGATTGTTCACCGGCAATGCCCTGGAAGAGTTGCTGCTGGGCCTGGCGACGGATTCCGGCGTCGCCACGCTCAATAACCCGGAGCATCTGCGCACCTACAGCTACAACTTTTTCGCCAATGACACCTGGCGCCTGCGCCCCAATCTAACGCTGATTCTGGGGGTGCGTTACGAATACAACTCGCCCGGCGTGGACGCGCAAAACCACGCCAACCTGTACGATCAGGCGACCCAGACGCTGGTACCCGTGGGCACCGGCGGCATGCCGCGCGGCGGCTACCTCCCCGACCGCAACAATTTCGCCCCGCGCCTGGGCCTGGCCTGGACGCCCGCCACNNGTGGTGCGCGCGGGCTACGGCATCTACTACGATCAGTCGTCGCTGGCGCCGGGCGAGGGCCTCTACTTCAGCCCGCCCTATTTCAATTTCGACGTGTACTACCCGCTCGGCCCCACGGCTCCGCTGTTGCTCTCCAACCCGTTCCCCAATAATTTTCCGTTGCCCACGCCGTCCTCCGCGCTGGCCTTCCAGCGCGATCTGCGCACGCCCTATGTGCAGCAATGGAACTTCAATATCGAGCGGTCTCTGGGCGGCAGCCGGATGCTCGAAATAGGCTACGTCGGTTCGAAGGGCACCGGGCTGATTGGCGCGCGCGACATCAACCAACCGCCGCCCACGCCGGCGCAGACTTACCAGCGTCCGGTGGCCGCATTTGCCGATATCGACCTGATGGAGTCCAACCGCAATTCCATCTATCACAGCCTGCAGGCGCGCTTCGAACAGCGGTTGAATTTCGGATTGTCTCTGCTGGCTTCTTACACGTTTGCCAAGTCGATCGACAACGGCTCGAGCTTCTTTTCGAGCGCCGGCGATCCCAACTTCCCGCAGGACAGCTATAACCTGCGTGCGGAGCGGGGGCTTTCCAATTTCGATGTCCGCCACAGGTTCGTCGCCAGCTACGCCTACGACCTGCCGTTCGGCAAGGCTTCCCGTTGGCTCAAAGGCTGGCAGACGTTCGGCATTCTCCAGTTCCAGACCGGCCAGCCTTTCACCGTGTCGCTGCTGCCGGATTTCGACAACAGCAACACCGGCATCGATAGCCTGGGCTTCGGCGCCAACGACCGGCCGAACGTAGTCGGGAGCCCCCGGCTCTCCAATCCCACGGCCAACGAGTGGTTCAATACGTCGGCATTCGCCATTCCGCCCTACGGCACGTTCGGCAACTCCGGCCGAAACACGGTCGAAGGGCCGGGCATGGCCACCGTCGACCTATCGCTCGTGAAGAATACGGCGATTCGCGAGCGCGCCACGGTGCAATTCCGCGTCGAGGCATTCAATGTGCTCAATCACACGAACTTCGGCCTGCCCGACAACTTCATCGGCTCGCCCACGTTCGGGCAAATTCTTTCGGCGGGCAATCCGCGCCGCCTGCAACTGGGCCTGAAGCTGCTGTTCTAATTTCTACTATCCACCTTTTGGGGCAGTCAATTCGGCAATGTGGGGCAGGCCCCCGGCCTGCGCGGGTAAGGGAGCGGTATAATGAATCAACTGGGACGCTGACAGGATGCCGACCGACACTGAAACCGAACAAACTACCGCCGGTAGCTATTTCGTCTCCAACTATCCCCCGTACTCCTTCTGGAGTCCGGCTCACGTTGGCGACGTCTTTGCCGCGCTAGACCGCCTGCCCGCGCCCCACACGCCTCTGGGCATCTACCTCCACATCCCCTTTTGCCGGAAGCGTTGTCACTTTTGTTACTTCAAAGTCTATACCGACAAGAATGCCGCCGAAGTGGAAGGTTATCTGGATACCGCGATCCAGGAACTGACCCTCTACTCCGAAAAAGCCTTCATCGGCGGCCGCAAGCCGAAATTCATCTACTTTGGAGGCGGGACACCGTCTTACATTTCCTCCCGGCAACTCTCCAGCCTGGTCGAGCGTATGAAGCGCCTGCTGCCGTGGGATGAAGCCGACGAAGTCGCCTTCGAATGCGAACCCGGAACCCTTACCGAAGGCAAACTCCAGGTGATTAAGGATCTGGGAGTCACGCGTCTCAGCCTGGGTATCGAGAATTTCGACGACGAGATCCTGAAGGTCAACGGCCGCGCGCACACATCGAAAGAAATCGGACCCGCGTACCGCTTCGCGCGCTCCATCGGCTTCCCCCAGATCAATATCGATCTCATCGCCGGCATGGTGGGTGAGACTACCGCCAACTGGCGCGAATGCGTTCGGAAGACCATCGAGCTGGATCCGGACAGCGTCACCATTTACCAGATGGAAGTTCCCTACAACACCACCATCTTCAAAGAGATGAAAGTTACGGGACAGTCGGTCGCCCCGGTCGCCACCTGGAAGACCAAGCGCGAGTGGGTCAGTTACGCCTTCTCCGAACTGGAAAATGCGGGCTACACCGTGCGCAGCGCTTACACGGCGGTCAAGAATCCTACGAAGACGCGCTTTGTCTACACCGACCTTCTGTGGTCCGGTGCGGACATGGTTGGCCTGGGTGTCGCCTCTTTCTCACACGTCCAGGGCACTCACTTCCAGAACGAGCATGAATTCGAGACCTATTCCGACAAACTGCGCCATGGCGTTCTTCCGATCTACCGTGCGTTGACTCTCACACAAGAACAGCGGATGATTCGAGAGCTAATCCTGCAGATGAAACTGGGACATGTGCGCGATCAGTACTTCAAGAGCAAGTTCGGAGTTCGGATCCAGGAGCGCTTTGCCGTCCCTGTAAAGATGTTGCGCGACCGAGGCTTCCTCACCACGGACGCGGACAGCTTGCGTCTCACTCGCGACGGTCTATTGCAGGTCGACCGGTTGCTTTACGAGTTCTTCCTGCCCGAACACTTGGTGGGGCAGGCTGTCGGCCTGCCATGACTGCCACCTCAAGCTCCTATGACGCAATCGTGATCGGAGGTGGCCCGGCCGGCTCTACGGCCGCCGCCGTGCTGGCCGCCAAAGGCCGGCGCGTAGTGGTGCTGGAGAAGGAAAAGTTTCCGCGCTATCACATCGGCGAATCATTGCTGCCCTACGGTTACTTCACGCTGGAACGCATCGGCGTGCTGGACCGCATCAAGGCTTCGCATTTCACCAGAAAACACAGCGTGCAGTTCGTCGGCGCCAGCGGACGCGCCTCCGTGCCATTCTATTTCTCGCAACAGTTCGCGCACGAAGCCTCCGCGACTTGGCAAGTCTTGCGCAGCGAGTTTGACCAGATCCTTCTGGACAACGCGCGCGAGAAAGGAGCGGAGGTGATTGAGGAAATAACCGCCCGCGAACTGATTCAGCCGAATGGCGCTGTCATCGGAGTCAAGACAGTCGCTAAGGATGGCGCGGCGCGTGAGTTCCACGCTCCGGTCACCATCGACGCCACCGGGCGCGACGCCTTCGCGGTTACGCGTAACGGATGGAAAGTACGCGATCCGTACTTGAATAAGATCGCTGTCTGGACTTACTATAAAGGTGCATTGCGCGACCCCGGCATTGATGAAGGCGCCACGACCGTAGCTTATGTGCCGGAAAAGGGTTGGTTCTGGTACATCCCCCTAGCAGACGGCATAGTCAGTGTGGGCGTCGTCGCGGAGAAAGACTATCTCTACAAAGACACGCGCGACCTGACCGTTATCTTTCATCGCGAAGTGAAGAAAAACGCCTGGATCGAGAAGCACCTGGCGGCTGGCCAACAATTCGGACCCTATCGCGTAACCGGAGAGTATTCCTACCGCTCGCGCCATTGCGCCGCCGACGGGCTGGTCCTGGCTGGCGACGCTTTCAGCTTCCTGGACCCCGTCTTTTCGTCCGGCGTATTATTGGCGCTGCGCAGCGGGGAACTCGCCGCGGACGCTGTGGATGCGGCTTTGCAGACGGGCGATGTCTCCGCGTCCCAGTTCGCCGCGTACGGAGCGCAGGTCTGCGAGGGCATCGAGGCCATGCGTAAGCTGGTCTACGCCTTTTATAACCATGCATTCAGCTTCCGCGTGTTCATCACCGAGTTTCCGCATCTAAAGGGCGACATGACAGACTGCCTGATCGGCAACCTGTTCCGCGACTTTCGGCCGCTATTCGATGCTGTGGCCAAGTTCGCGGCCGTGCCCGAGCCGCTTCCGCACGGCGAGCCGCTGGCCCCCGGAGAAGTCCTGGAGTCATGCCGCTAGCCAAACTGCGCGAGGTTCTGGCGGCCATCCTTCCTGGAAACCCTTTCTACGCGGCCAAACTGCGCGGCCTCAGCCCCGACTCCGGCCTCGTCAGCCTGCCCTTCACTCTCAAACAAGAGTTGATCGAAGATCAGCAGGCGCATCCGCCCTATGGCACCAACCTGACTTATCCCCTCGATCGCTACACCCGCTTCTGCCAAACCAGCGCGACCACTACCGGTACTCCCATGCGCTGGCTGGACACGCCCGAGAGCTGGGATTGGATGATCGGCAACTGGGTCCGCGTGTACCAGGCAGCCGGCGTCGGCGCGCGAGACCGCATCTTCTTCGCCTTCTCCTTCGGGCCATTCCTCGGATTCTGGGTCGGGTTCGAAGCCGCCACGCGCGTCGGTTGCCTAGCCATACCCGGAGGCGGTATGCGCAGCGCCGCGCGATTGCAGGCCATCATCGAAAACTCGGCCACCGTGCTGTGCTGCACGCCCACCTATGCCATCCGGCTGGCCGAGGTCGCCGCCGAGGAGAACATCGATCTAAGTGCAGCCAAGGTGCGCACCCTGATCGTCGCCGGCGAACCGGGCGGCAGCGTGCCAGCCACGCGCAGCCACATGTCTAAACTGTGGCGCGGCGCCGGCGTGGTGGACCATCATGGCATGACCGAGATCGGTCCCGTCAGTTACGGCTGTCCGAAATGCCCCGGCGTGCTGCACGTGATCGAGGATTCTTACATTGCCGAGGTGATCGATCCCCTGACCGGCCAGCCCGTGCCGCGCGGCGTCACCGGTGAGTTAGTGCTGACTAACCTCGGCCGCCTTGGATCGCCGCTGCTACGATATCGTACGAGTGACATCGTGCAGGCGGCGGAAGATCGTTGCGAATGTGGCGCCAGCGATCTGGCCCTGAACGGAGGGATACTCGGCCGCACCGACGATATGTTAGTCGTGCGCGGCGTGAACGTGTATCCCAGCGCCGTCGAGAACATTCTTCGCGGCTTCGACGCCGTGAGTGAGTACCGGGTCGAGATTCAAAACCACCGCACGCTCCCTGAGCTGAGTATCCAAGTCGAAGCCGCGCCGGCGCACGCCCACGATTCCACTTTGACTCACCGGTTGGAAGCGGCGCTTACCAACGCCTTCGCGTTGCGGATCCCTGTGTCCGTGGTGCCGCAAGGCAGTCTGCCGCGGTTTGAGATGAAGGCCCGTCGCTGGGTGCACACCTGACTTCAGTGGGGCAGACCTCCAGGTCTGCGCGGGTCCTCCAGGACCCGCTTCCGCTAGCGAAGCTCACCAAATCGGAAATGCAACACCATCTCGCTCGGTACGGGCTTATCGTGTTTGCGGGCCGGCGTAAACTGCCACTGGCGCGCGGCGTTCAGCGCCGCGCCGGCCAGATCGCTGCCCTTCGTCAGCACCTGCGCGCGGGACACGTTGCCCGAGTCGTCGATAAATACCTTCACGTCCACCGGGCGTGCGTCGGCGCCAGCATCCGCAGGTTTCATCGGCGCCACCTTCTTGATAGGATACGCTGGCACATCGCTCGTGCCCTCGATCCTGTGCAGCGCGCGCCGGAAGACNNGAGGCGCGGCATTCACCCGGGAGGGCAAGACGGCAGCTAGCTTCGGTTCAAGCATCTCAATGGGAGCGGACAGCGCTGGCGGCTGCTCGACCTCGCGGGACGGTGTACGTGCAACCGTGACCGGTGGGGGCGCAGCGGCTGTCGGCCGCGGCTTTTTCGCCGGCTTCGCCTTGGGCGTCGCTATGGGGCTGACTGGCGCTAGCGTTACCGGCTTGACGGGCGGCGCGGCTGCCTCCTGACTTGCAGGAGGCGTGGGCGTGTTCACCGCCGCGTGGGGACTCACCGCCGCTTGGGAAACTGGTTCCGGCAGCAATGGCTCAACAGGCGGACTGGCCTTGAACGCGGCTGCCTCGCGCGTCGGCGCCGGGTTTTCCGAAACAAAGAAACCCG
>PKYZ01000763.1:0-2911 GCA_003132865.1 Bryobacterales bacterium | reverse complement strand
CATCCTCCCAGAAGAAGAACCCACCCATCGCCGGACCTTCCGTAGAGGGCCTCACCAGCAGGAACACCTGCCAGGGTTCCGGAAAGTACTGGCTGAAGACCGCGAAATCGTCCTGATCCAGATACAGCCCTGGACGCGTCTGGCTCCGGAAATAGCCCACCACCTGCCGCGCTGCGCGGCGCGCCAGACGCGTACCGAGCAACCGCTTGTCCTTCGGAGAGAGTGTGTAAGAAGCGCCACGCAGGTGTTCGCAAGGCGCCAGTTCGNNGCCAGTTCGAAATCCTCGATCATGACCGCCCGCCCGAACCCAGGCAGCGTACGGCCCAACAGAATCCCGCCGATTTCATTGCCGCGCGGCCCTGCACCCAAGCCCTGCTGCACCGCCGCGCTCAACCGCTCGACCAAGTCCAGGCTGACCTGGATCATGATCGAGTCGCCGGGATCCTCCCAGACGTAGCCTGCCGTACCTGCCGCCGCACTCGCCACCGTTGCCATCTTGCCAAAGAGTTGCACGTTTGTTGCCATTGTACGCAGGCGCGCAGTCGAACGTTATTCCCCCGGATGATACGTCCGCTCGGCGTGCGCCTGTATATCGCCCAAGTCGAACCACGCCGGCTTGAACTGCTGATTCGCGTAAAGCTTCGCCTGGTCGAAATAGTGCGGCGATTTCGGATCGGCGCTCTCCCCGAAGACCAGGATGGATTTAGCCTGCACCTTCGGCCCGAAGTCCATCACGCTTACAAACGAATGGCCGGCCACGCCGAAGTGCTCCTTCTGCCCTTTCTCCGGGCGGGCGTAGAAATTGAACACAATACCCACCGGCCCCGGACCGCCGGCCACCGGCAAGCTCTCCCGCGCATCGCTGAACGGTTCTTCCCCGCCCGATTGCGCGCGCTGCAAGCGGTTGATCTCGCCCCATGGCACTTCCCACGTCCCGAAGTCCTTCTCCAGGTCGGACACGATCCCTTCGAGCGTCCCGACCGGATCCTGCTTGGCCTTGTCGTCCCGGGCCTGCTTCCAGAACCACAAGGAGAACAGCGTCATGGGGACCGAGGAGTCCCGGCTGATGTGGTCCCACTCCCGCAGATCCGCAATCGCGCGCGCCAGTTTCGCGGCGCGCGGCGCATCCGACTGCTTCAGCGCCTCCCAACGCTCCGCCAGCCGGGGAATCTCCGTCTCCGCCTCGATCACATAGGTGTCGAACGCCGCCCGCGCCCACTCGTCGAAGGTAAATTTTTCCTTGTTCCAAAGGATGCGGCGGGAAATTCGGGCGCGCGCTGTGTCGCTTTCACCCACCATGTACTTCGGATACTCCCTAGGATCCGGGTTTCCCTCGAAAGTCGTCATGAACGGCGTGGAATTGCAGTTCTGCACGAAGCCGGATTTCGGATTCAGCACCTGCGGCAGCTCGTCGATGGTGTGGAAGCCGTGCCACTCAGTGGCAGACGTGCTGCCATCCACCGGTTTCGACCAGTCGAAACTCGGCGACCGCCGCGGCACCGCGCCGTTGTAAAGGTAGAAGATGTTGCCCGCATCATCGGCGTACATAGCGTTGAACATGGGCACGGCCAGCGGCGACATGGCCGCGCGGAATTCCGCGAGGTTGCGAGATTTGGACATCTGGTACCATTCCGCGATCTGGCCGCCTTCCTCGAAGCGCGCGAACCGCACCGCCAGCGATTTCCGATCGCGCTGCGCGACCACCGGCCCGTGATGCGTCCTCATCATCTTGTAAGTGCGCGTGACGGGCCCCTGATCAGTCTTGATGGTGATCGAATCGGTCCACGCGGTGGCCTGGCGGTAGCCGCCGTCGTAGCGATAGGCCAACGGATCGCCGGGCTTGTCGAAAGCCTCTTCCCAGACATCGAAAACGTCCGGCTTGTTCACCGTGTGGCTCCAGCCCAGGTGTTCGTTGTGGCCGATAGTCGGAAACGCCGAGCCGAAGAACGACGCGCCGGACATATCCCAGCCCGACTCGCTGTGCACGTGGCCCTCATACCATTGGCCGGGCCCGAAGAACGGCTGGTGCGGGTTGATGAACAGCATGGCGTGGCCGGTGGCGCTCTTCGACGGCCGGATGGCCCACATGTTCGAGCCTTGGGACTCGGCCATTTTTCCGGTGTCTTCCTTGGGGATGCCCGTTTCGCCGTAGAGGAAAAGGTAGTAGAGCGCGTAGCGGTTGAACGCCAGCATGTGCCACGGCTCGAAGTGCGCGATCAGTCGCGGGTGCACCTGCGGATGCCGCTCGAGATAGTAGTTGATCCCCTCCGCGAAGGCGTCCAGCAGGTCTCGGAGCGGCGCGGCCGCATGCTCGTATTCCGCCTTCGCCAGCCGCGGGATTTCCAGCGTCCGGATCACCAGGTCGTCGTCCAGGGTCTTCTTTCCGTAGATCTCGGAAGCCCGGCCCAGCGCGCGCAGGTAGCTGTCCTCGATCTGCCAGAAATTGTCCTCGGCCTGCGCGTAGGCGTAGCCGAAGACGCAACTCGCGTCGGTCGGCCCGAAGATGTGCGGCACACCGTAGGTGTCGCGATAGATGGTCACAGAACGGGCGATCTCCGCAGGGTGATTGACCGTGGCGGCAGGAAGCGCGCACGCCACGGCGAGTGGGAACACCAGGGCAAGACGTTGCATGATTGTTGAGTGCAGTTGGTGTTACTCAGTCTATCAAACGGGGAAGGGGAGCGGGATGGCGGCCCTGCCATAACGGCCCACAGCGCCGGGAGAAGAGCCTCTCACTCATGTGCAGACGGCCAAGGCCATTCGCGAACTACGTGCAGAGAGTCCGCCGTTGAGAGCCACCTTCACGCTGGGCACACTATTGCTACCGTGTTACCAAGGATGCTGTTTGCCATCCTTGTGGGGCGGGCAGTCTTGCCCCCCTAGCTAGCTAGCTAGCTACTTCGCGGCGCAA
>PKYZ01000712.1 GCA_003132865.1 Bryobacterales bacterium | reverse complement strand
CCAAAGTATGTAATCGTCTAGCTAAGCTAGCAAACGGGCGAATGGCTGGGCTTGCTTTTAAACACGATAAAATACATTCTCGTGTTTAACAGGAGCGGGCACAACCAACCAGCCGGCGTACCCTCCCTGGGTCCCACTGACCACCAGCCGCGGCGAGCGAACCCCGCCTCCCAGTACTACTTCGCTTCCAGCGCCTTAGCCGCCTTCCGCACATCCTCCGGCTTCACCCAAAACAAGCCGCCGTATCGCCCCGCGCCGGCGCAGACGGTCTGCATGGAAGCCAGGTTGATGCCCACCGCGGAAAGCTTGCGCGCCACCTCCGCCGCGGCTCCCAAATGGTCTGCGCCTTGCACCAGGAATCCGGTCTTCTTCGGCCCCAGCGTCAACCCGGCCGCGCGCGCCGCTTTCTTCAGGGCCGCGCTGTCCTCGGCCATGAAGTCGAGTTGCGCCTTGCGGGCGCCCTGCGGGAAGCCTGAAAAGGCAATCAGGTTCACTCCGGCGGACTCCGAGAAATCTTCACCGCTCTCCGCCCGGCTCGACGCCACCGCTTGGCCAAAAGCATGCCGGTGATAGCCAGGCAGCCGACCCAAGACAGCCCCGCCGGTTCAGGTACGGGGCTGGCGGTCACGGTCACGCTGCCATCCACTGTGGTGAACGGAATGTCGTTGAAATTGGAATCGAACAGAAGCCCGTTGGACAGGGCCAGAGAACTGGTGCCCGTGTCGATCGCCTGGAACATGAAATCGACCAGATCGCCATCGCCGGACGCGCCTGGGATGTCGCCAACCAGGGTGTCGGCGTTGCTTATGGCATTCCCACCAATGTTGTCGATGTCGCCGGGGATGAAGAATGTGCTGCCGGCGGAAGGCAAAAAGCTCCCCTCGGAGATGCTCAAAAGTTGCAGAATGGACGGATCAAAAGCGAGGTCAAACTGGAACGCGTACACATCCGAAGCATCCGCGATGCTGACCGGCAAAGTGAAGATTTGGTCAACCGAGGTATCGGTGGAACCGGCCGAAATCACTGCCTGGGCTGTAAGTAATGGTACAGACAACAGTGCGGCCGCCAGGACTGCGACCACAGAGACTATTCGACTTTGACTCATGGATGAATCCTCCAAGACTAACATTGTAAGACGAACTGCATTGCGGCTCCGGGAGGCCTGGCTTTACGGGCACTTCGTTCCGGGGGCGAGTTTCTGGGAGACGATGGCGAGGTCCAGAACGTTGACCACTCCGTCATGGTTGACGTCGGCGTTGGGGTTGAAGCCGGGCTGGCCGGTGCGCTTGCCGAAAGAAGCTTTCACGAGGGCGATATCCGCGCAGTTGATTTTGCCGTCGCCATTGACGTCGCCGGGCATTTGCGGCACGTGAGTGGTGGCCTCGGCTGCCGTTTTCGGATTCTCCTGATTGCCGGCGACGTCCAGGGCGAGGCTGTAGAAGCCGTAGGTGTGGAGGAGAGAGCCCGTGTAATAAGCCTGGGTGGAGGTGACGTTCGACAGCCAGGGAGCGAAGGGGCCGCCGTTGTCGGAGACGTAGATGGTGTAGTTGGCGAGGCCGGATGTCGCGTCGGTTCCGGACCATTGGACGCTGAAATTGGGCGTGGTTGCCGTGGCGGGCAGCGCGGTGACGTGGCTTACGGGTTTGGTGGCATCGATTTTGATCGTTTGCCCGTGAGGCGTCTCCTGGTTACCGGCGGTGTCGACGCTGTAGAACATAAGCTGATGAATGCCGTCGGGTGAGATCGGGAAGGGAGCACCATAACCCTGGTATGGGCCGCTGTCAATACTGTAGTATGTGGCGGAGACGGGGCTGCTGCCGGGTGCGGCGACGAGCGTCACCGTTACGGCGCCCAGATACCAGCCGTTATTTCCTGAGGGGCCGTTCAGATTTGCCGTGGTCACCGGGCCGGGTCCAGCGAAAGCGCCGAGGCTCAGCTTGCTGACGAATATATTCCCTTTCGCGCCGTAAGTCGTCGTCTGGAAGGCGCCCGGGGTAGTGGGGAAATCGATGGAATCGGTAATGCCTACGACGTAGGCGTTGCTCGAGGCGTCAAGCGCTATGCCAGTGCCTTCGTCCATGCCAGATCCTCCCAGGTATGTGGAGTAGAGGAGGGTCGAGCCGCTGGCGTTCAGCTTGCTGACGAAGGCATCCGCGTTGCCCGCGTAAGTGGTCTGGAAGGTGCCCGTGGTGGTGGGGAAATCGGAGGAGTAGGTAGTGCCTGTGACGTAGGCGTTGCCCGAAGCATCGACCGTTATGCCAGTGCCAAAATCCTCGCTATTTCCGCCCAGGTAGGTAGAGTAGACAAGCGCCGAGCCGGCGACGTTTAGCTTGCTGACGAAGGCGTCCGCGTTCCCGCCGTAAGCGGTCTGGAGGGCGCCCGGCGTGGTGGGAAAATCGGCGGAATTGGTCAGGCCCGTGACATAGGCGTTGCCCGAGGCATCGACCGCGATGCCCTCGGCTCCGCCACTTCCTCCCAGGAACGTAGAGTAGACCAGCGCCGAACCAGCGGCGTTCAGCTTGCTCACGAATGCGCAGCCGGCGCCGCCGGCGAAAGTGGTCTGGAAGGCACCTGGGGTCGTGGGGAAGTTGGGTGAAGAAGTGCCACCTGTGACATAGGCTTCGCCCGACGCATCGATCGATATACCATTGCCATAGACGTAGGCGTTGTCATTTCCTGCCAGGTACGTAGAGTAGACCAGCGCCGAACCTGCGGCGTTCAGCTTGCTCACGAAAGCGCCGCCGGCCCCGCCGGAACTGGTCTGGAAGGCGCCCGGGGTGGTGGGGAAGCCGCCGGAATCGGCGCTGCCTGTGACGTATGCGTTGCCCGAGGCATCGACCGCGATGCCATTGCCCCCAGCGGCATCACCTCCGCCCAGGTAGGTGGAATAGACGAGAGCCGAACCGGCCGCGTTCAGCTTGGTCACGAAGGCATCCCCGCGCCCGCTTGGGTAAGTCTGAAAAGCGTCCTGAGTGGTAGGGAAATCAGAGGACCAAGTCTGGCCTGTGACATAGGCGTTCCCTGTGGCATCCACCACTATGCCATTGCCATAGTCGAGACTGCTTCCGCCCAGGTACGTGGAGTAGACAACGGCCGAGCCAGTGGCGTTCAGCTTGGTCACGAAGGCGTGGGTGTGTCCGCCGCCGAAGGCGGTCTGGAAGGCGCCCGGGGTGGTGGGGAAATCGGAGGAGCCGGTCCCGCCCGTGACATAGGCGTTGCCCGAGGCATCCACGGCTACTCCCCCGCCACTATACCACCCGCCTCCGACCAGGTACGTGGAATACACCAGCGTCGGGTCAATCACCAGCGGCTGCCTCCGGTCATACTCCGCCACGCTGAATCCCACTCGACCCCGGCCGCGGAGCACATAGCGTCCGGCCACGGTCTGCCGCTGACCGCCGATCTCCTGGTATACGACGGGCGCGGGCTCGATCACCTCACTGCCGCCAAGCCCGATCACGAGCGCGCCCTCGCGGTTCACCGTCAGCTTCCGGGCGCCTTGAAAACGGATGCCGATGGTCTGCGGATCGGCCCCCGGCGCCACCAGGAAATCGTATTCCAACAGCCGCTGATTGCCGTGGTACACCAAGTCGATTCCGGGATAGACGCCCGCGTACTTCACCGCGCTATAGGTGGGAACATTCGTGTGCCACTGGCTCGGATCGCTGCCGATGAAATAGTTGCTCTTGCCGGGCAGCGCATTGGCTCCCGTCACGCTGGCGCGCGCATTGGCGCCCAGCAGCCGCATGCGCAGAACGGCGTTGGCCTTTTGGCGGTGCAGCGACAGGACGGCGGCGTCTCCGGTGAGAAACAGCGTGTAGCCGGGACCGCGCGCCAGAAACTTCACTTGGCGGGCGGTTTGGCCGCGATTGGCCTCGAAGCTGAGGGGCAGTTTGCCGTAGGAATCCATCACCCGCGGGGGCAGGGCGGGCTCGGTCCTGGCAGTGGCGCCCAACAGCAAGGCTGCCGGCAGGAGGGCGCCGGCGCAGAACAGCTTCATGTCCTGGAAATAATGCATCATGCGGAACTCCTTAGTTCGACACTCGACGCCTTTCAGACCCGATACACTGAAATGCGAGGGTGCGAGACCGCGCGCTTGTCTGTCGCGTTATTCTATTGATCGCGCCGGAAAAGGCTTCCCAGGCGTGACGTTGCCGGCGGATGGAGGCCCCGTGCCGCCGAGCCGCAGACATCTTGCGTGGTACTACTCCAAGGGTATAATAGTCCTTTTTTGGCGTCGGCACAAGCCCAAAATCGGGTCTTTTAGTCTTGAACAACGGGGAGACAGAGGGGGCTTCTGCGGCCGGCGCCACGAAGATCGACGTCAAGACATGTGCAGCGTGCTGCCGGTTGAAGCTGGCGTCATTCGACAGCCATCCGGGCATCGCAACAGATTGGCCCTGCTAAAACGCGCTCGGGTCCGCAGATTCGGTTTCGGGAGCGGCCGCAGCGGCGACAGATCCCGTGAAGCTGGAAAGCTCGGGAACGACAAGCGCGCTCGTGACCGCTTATGGCGCTCCGAACGCCGCAGGGTTGGCTCCACGGACCAGTGGACCCGCTTGAGCGGCCGGCACCAAAACGCGGCCAGGACGCATGGCGTCCCAAATAAGGATCGCCGCGTCGCCCGCTCTAACATCGACGCAGTTTGTCGATGTTGGCGAGCGCAGCTCGTCTGCCCTATTTCGCGCCCAGCGCTTTAGCCGCCTTCCGCACGTCCTCCGGCTTCACCCAAAACAACCCGCCGTATCGCCCAGCTCCGGCGCAGATCGTCTGCATGGAAGTCAGGTTGATACCCACCGCGGAAAGCTTGCGCGCCACCTCCGCCGCGGCTCCCAAGTGGTCTTCGCCTTGCACCAGGAATCCGGTCTTCTTCGGCCCCAGCGTCAACCCGGCCGTGCGCGCCGCCTTCTTCAGGGCAACGCTGTCCTCGGCCATGAAGTCTAGTTGGGCCTTGCGGGCCCCCTCCGGGAAGCCTGAAAAGGCAATCAGGTTCACTCCGGCTTGCTCCAGCGCCGAGAGGATGCGGGCCGCCTCGCCGGGCTTGTCCGCCACGGCAGCAACGTAATAGTCGATCTTGCGAATTTCGTCTGGCATGCTCTTACCGTACATCCGGGCGCTGCCGCCGTCAATTCGGCTTGCGATAGAACCCGCCGCCCACGCTCCGCATGAATTTGCCCCACAGCGCCTGTCCTAACTCGTGCCAGTCGTCCATGTCTTCCGGCACTACCTGCACGTGCAGACCGGCCATCTCGTCGGTAGTGTCCGGACCCCACACCACGCGCCGCGCCGGATGATTCGGATTGTGCGGATTCGCATCGGAATTGTCGTAAGTGAATTCCATCTGCAAGTCCGTGTCCGCCGGCAGCTTCACCGGCGTGGCGTAGCGGTATTGCTCCTGCCAATTGAAATTCCAATCGCGAATCCGGAGCAGCCACTGCTTGCGGCCGTCCGGCAAAATGGCCCAGCCTTCCATCTCTTTGCAGATGTAATGCGCGTGCGGGATGATCCCCACCGCCTCCACATCCACCGGCGTGGTGAAGTGGTCGCGCACTTTATACGCGCGCTCGCCGGCCGGAATGTCGATCTGGTGCGAGCCTAGCGCGATGTCCATCACCCACTTGGTAGGCGGCTTATCGGTGAAGTAAAGCCCCAGCGTGGACTGATCCGTTTCCGGCTTGCCCGTCGGATGATAGTGGATCTGCATCACCAGATCCGAGCCTTTGCGCAGGATAAGCTGCAGACCATCCGGCATGCGCGCCGGCTGCATGCCCGGCGTCCACCCGCCCAGTGCGCCGCTAGGCAGGAAGCCCGGCGTGCCGAAGCATGGATACGATTCGCCGAGCTGGCGCCCGATGTGGCCGGCATCCAGGAGAAACAGCGCATGATGCACCACGCTGCGCGCCTCCGGTCGGAATTCCATCGCGCGCACATACTTGTCCGCGGTGAGGTGCAACGGGATCGTGAAACACATGTATTGATCGGGGCCGTCCGCCGCGACCATGAAAGGCTTGGGCATGTGGATGGTCATGTCCGGCGTGCCGAGTTGCCAGCCTTCGGGATAGTGCGGGACCGGCGGAAGCTGTGCCGGAACGCCTTGGGGCGCGCCCGCCTCGGCCCAGCGCCGCAGCGTGGCGATCTCCGCGTCACGCAACCGCCGCTCGCCCTGAAAATGGACATAGCCCGGCTCCGGCTGCCACGGCGGCATGTAGCGGCTGGCAGTCACCGTGGCGATGAGTTTGGCGCGCTTGGCGGCGTCTTGATAAGTGAGCAGGGAAAACGGCGCGACTTCTCCGGGATGGTGGCAGATGGCGCAGTGTTGGTAGAGGATGGGCGCCACGTCGCGGGCAAATGTCGGCGTCGAAACGGGCCTGCCGGCCAGGATCGCATCGAGCGTTGGTCCGAGGGTATCCACCCGGNNCAGCACCTCGCCCGCCGGCGAAAGCACCGCCACCTCGGGCCTGGACTTCGCTCCGGCGAGCCGCGCAAGTTGCCGCCGGCGATCCAGCAGCACCGGGAACGGCAACCCCAACGGGCGTGCGCTCACCCCGGCATCGGAGTCCACCCCGTAAAACGACACACCACGGGGCGCGTAAGCCGCGTAGAGGCGCGCCAGCGTGCCAGCGTAGCCGTTCGCCATCGGGCCATCCGCCGGGACGAACGCGAACACCACGGCTTTGCTCTGGCGAAACTCGGCGGAGGTGTGCCGGACGCCTTTGGTATCCGGAAGCTGGAACGATAGTGCCGCCAGCAGCAGAGCGGGCACGACGGGCAAAGCAGGCATCGCTGTTATTCATGATAGAACTCCGCGCGCGGCGCCATACGCGGCGGTCCGGCTCCGGTGGGGTGGTGGTTTTCCATCACTGCTCCAATGGCTTATGCTGTCTGTATGAAAACCGGCGAGCGTGGCCAGGTCACCATCCCCAAAGAAAAGAAGGCGCCCAAGAAGCTCGATCTGCGAAAGTGGAAGGGGGCTGCAAGGACAGCTTCGCCGAACTTGGCTACACATCCGTAGACAGATTCATCGATGACGTGCGCGGCCGATAATTACCGCGATCGACACGAACATTTTACTAGACGTTCTGCCGCCGAACGAGAAGTTCTATTCTATGAAGCGTCCGTAGGGGCTTTGGAGAACGCCGCAACGTCGGGGTCTCTTGTTGTGTGCGATTTGGTGTATGCCGAGCTTTGCACCTACTTCTCGTCGCAGCGCGAATGCGACGCCTTTCTTGAGGGGAATGAGATTCGAGTCGAGCCGTTGAGCAGAGAAGCCCTTTTCCTGGCGAGCGTGGCGCACCTATCGCAAGCAAGGTGGCCAGAGGACGCGGATTCTGGTGGACTTCCCGATCGGGGCGCATGCCCAAACGCAGGCGACCCGGTTGGTCTCGCGGGATCGTGGGTTTTACCGCAACCTCTTCCCCTCGTGGCGCGTGGCGTGCGGCGCTGTTACACCCTCCAGACGCTTGGCGAGTTCTGGAATATTCCCGCGGTGCATGGCCGCTGGCGCTGTCTCCTGGTTGAGCACGAAGTCAAAGGCGTGCAGATCCGCGACGCCAGACTCGCGGCGAGCATCTATGTCCATGACCTTCCGCTAGTGTAGCGTCCAGGAAACAGATGGACAAATCGAATCATGCGGTTCCGCCGGATTCCTTGGATTCGTTGGCCGAGCAAGTGCTGGGTGCCGTCTTTGAGGTCTGCAACTGGACACCACTTCGCCTGTCCAGCTAATTCGTGGACAGTACACTCTAGGCTTGCAGGCAGCGCGGAAACGGCGCGGCCTCGCCCTGATGGCGACGGCTTGCGCAGTAACGCCTTCCAACCAGCCGTCCGCATGGCGTATGCTGTCTAGAGACAGGAAGGAGGCAACATGCGTAACGTTCTATCGATCAGAGGCGGCGGAATCCGGGGGATCATCCCGTGTTGCTGCCTCATCAAACTGGAGGCGCAACTGGGCGGCCTCACTCGCGAGCACATTGATTATTGCGCCGGAACTTCGACTGGCGCGCTGTTGACGGCCGCGGTCGCGGCGGGGATTCCGGCCAGCCAGCTTCTGACGGTCTATACGGAACGCTCCAAGGAGATCTTCACACCCACCGGCGTCGCGGCGGATGGCAAGCGCATCATCCAGGGCTTCATGTACGATCCGAAGAAACTGCACGACGTCCTGGTGAGCGTCTTCGGCGCCGCGGCGTCCTGGACGGTCGGCGACTGTCCGATCGGCGTGATGATCTCGGCCACGGCCATGGACGGGCACAACTGGTTCTTCGTGAAAGACAACCCCAAAAACAGCCGGACTACCGGCGCGGTGAAGTTGATCGACGCGGCGGTGGCTTCCGCGTGCGCGCCTACCTATTTCGATCATTGGCCGATCGCCGGCATCCAGGGACAGACCCTCAACTTTTTTGATGGGGGCGCCGGAGGAACCGCGAATCCCGCATATCAGGCGTGCGTGGAAGCCTTCGAGTACGACGGCTTCACACCGGCGGAAACCCGAGTGGTGGCGCTGGGAACGGGATTTTTTCCGGCCCCCAACGATCCTCCCAAAGGCTTGGTGCACACCATTGGATGGGTCACCAGCACATTGGTCGATACCGGGGAGGATTGGGTGGACGACGCCGTGAAGCGCCAGTGGCCGGGAGTCATGCAAACCTTCAACCCGCAGTTGCCTAGCGATATCGACGAAGCGGATCTGTCCGCCATACCCACCCTGGTCGAGATCGGCCAGAAAATGGCGGCGGATATGGACTGGACACAGATCCTCACTTAAGATGGGATGATTGTGTCCCCCAGCTTGGTGCAGTTAGACGACAACGAGGTCAAGATGCTGTTGGTGGCGATCCGCCAGGTGCAGCATACATTCACCATTGCCGAGCAGCAGGGCGCGGCGGCGGGCGAACCGCTGGCGGCCGACTATGAAAGCGTGCGGGAGGCTTACCAACGGCTGCACCATAAGTTATCGGCGCTGACTGCCGGGGCGGCCGCCGGCAAGCCGCGCATTGTGAAATAGGCCTGGCTTCAGTAGTGCGAAGCGGACTGGTTGAATTGTATGCGTAGACCCGTCGGAGTCGGATTGGAGTCGATTCCGCCGACACCGCGGTTCCGGACCACAAAGTACAGCCCGTTAACGGTCCCCGGAACGACTGCACCGCTGTAGGTAAAGTTGAACCACGTGTGAAAACTGCCGGGTGGCGGGTTGATTGGTGGGCCGGCCGTCACGAAACAAGGGGTTCCGGGAGGACCGCCAACGAAAATCTGGTAAACCTCGTTATCGCTGAGGAGCTTGCCGGAGATCGTGATGGCGGTGGCGGTCGTGGGAACCTGAAGCAGCGTGCGGTAGACGTAGTAGCCGCCTTTTGCCGTTCTCCACCTTCGGTGTGATCCACTCCGAGTACGGGTTAGTATCAGGAAGCCACGGGGGCGTGTTGGGCGTGTCCACCCAGGCCGGAACCCATTTCGGCAGCACGCACGGATCCGTGATCGGGGAACTGGAAGGGGCCGAAGGATAGGGCACGGCTATTTGCCAGTTGGCATCGGTAGTTGTGCCATTGTCCGGGGTCACTAAGGGGCCACAAGCCGACGGCACCGAATGGCCTGTGTTGCAAAGCCCTGGAATGGCGGCGGCGGCCACCACGGCCGACAACAGCATCGCCGAAATGAGCTGCAATACGATTCTGAACTGTACTCTCAGACGAGACATCGTTATTCCTCCTTTGAGTGAACTGTATCGCTTCCCTCGTTACAGCCAACTGTAACAGAACGGTAACCAATTGCAACCACCTCGCCCTTGCGTTATAACGGAAGCCTGTGAATACACAAGCCGCCAGAACCATCGCTACCCTGCTCACGGCAGCCGCGCTCGCCTGCGCCCAGCCAACTCGCCGTGCGCCAGCCGCGCCCTACCAGGCGCCGGATGCGCGCGAGATCATTGGGCCAGGGCAGGGCCCGGCACCGGCCGATCTCGGGGCCTTGTTGGAAAGATACTCGAGCGATCTGCAGAGCCTCAGAAGGTTCTACGATGTGTCTCTCTCTCCCACCACCGAGCGGGTCATGCGCCAGTTCTACGAAGCGTGGCGGACCGGGCTCCACCAGGTCCGGTTCGATAGCCT
Organism: Bryobacterales bacterium; assembly: GCA_003132865.1. The sequence goes on along the minus strand of PKYZ01000712.1, from coordinate 9,637 downwards.
GCCGCAGGAAGGACGCATCGATTATCTGCTCTTCAGCACNNTCCAACAGATCCAATTCGACAGCCTGCCGCAGGAGGGGCGCATCGATTACCTCCTCTTCCGCAACAAGCTGGACCACGAGATTCGCCAGCTCGATCTGAACCGGAAGCGTTCCGAAGAGATCGCGGATCTGATCCCGTTCGCGCCCGCCATCATCGAGCTGAAGGAGACCCGCCAGCGCGTCGATCCGCTGGACCCGTCCGCGGCCGCCTCCACCTTGGAGCAGATCTCCAAACAGATGGACGGCCTCTCGAAGCGCATTAACGAGCCCGCCAAGGGGGCCGAGGTCAAGGTCCGGAAGACCGCCGCTTTCCGCGCGGCGCGCACGGTGGACCGCCTGCGCGACACATTGAAAGCCTGGTTCGAATTCTACAACGGCTACGATCCCCTATTCACCTGGTGGGTCACCGAGCCGTATGGGAAGACCGCGGCCGCGATGGAGAAGTACGCCGTCCTGATTCGCGAAAAACTGGCGGGGATCAAGCCGGGCGATCGCGACACCATCGTCGGCGACGCCGTGGGCCGCGACATGCTCGTCAGCGAACTGGCCTACGAAATGATTCCCTACACGCCCGAGGAGATCGTCGAGATCGCCAACCGCGAGTTCGCCTGGTGCGATGCCGAGATGCTGCGCGCCTCGCGCGACCTGGGCTATGGCGACGATTGGAAGAAGGCGCTGGAGCACGTGAAATCCGATTACGTGCCGCCCGGTCAGCAGCCGGCCTTCATCCAGGGCCTGGTGCTGGAGGCCATCGATTTCGTCCAGTCGCACAACCTGGTGACGGTGCCGCCGCTGGCGGCCGAGACCTGGCGCATGGATATGATGTCGCCGGAGCGCCAGCGCATCAATCCCTTCTTCACGGGCGGCGAGGTGCTGAGCGTTTCCTATCCGGTCGAAAGCATGACCGAGGAGCAGAAGCTCATGGGCATGCGCGGCAACAATAAACACTTCTCTCGCGCCACCGCCTTCCATGAGGTGATTCCCGGCCATTTCCTGCAGGAATTCATGAACGCGCGCTACCGCTCCTATCGCAGCATCTTCGAGACGCCGTTTTCGGTGGAAGGCTGGGCGCTGCACTGGGAAATGCTGCTTTGGGACCAGGGCTTCACGAAGACTCCCGAAGATCGCATCGGCGCGCTGTTCTGGCGCATGCACCGTTGCGCGCGCATCATCTTCTCGCTGAGTTTTCACCTGGGCAAGATGACCGCCCAGGAGTGCGTGGACTTTCTGGTGAACCGCGTTGGGTTTGAGCGCGAAAACGCCGCCGGCGAAGTGCGCCGTTCATTTGAGTCGGGCTACTATGGGCCGCTGTATCAGGTCGCCTATATGCTGGGCGCGCTGCAGTTTCGCGCGCTGCACAAGGATCTGGTGGGCTCCGGAAAAATGTCAGACCGCGAATTCCACGACTCGATTCTGAAGATGAACGCGATTCCGGTGGAGATGGTGCGCGCCAGTTTGACGAAGCAGCCGCTGGATGCGGGGTTTGTGTCGAATTGGAAGTTCTACGGGCCTTGATTAGCTAAGTACACGATTCCTTAAGTACGGTCACGTATTCAAGCGGTCAGAGTGTGGGGCAGCGCCTCGCGCTGCGGCGGCGTCTCACGCCGCCTGGCCGGAGGCGGACCGAGGGTCCGCCGCAGCGCATGGCGCTGCCCCACGTCGGCGGAATACGTTAGCGAATTTCTGAACTGGAGTACTAAGCTAGTGCTATGGGTTCCGTGCGGCGGTTTCGGGCCGTGGTGGTGGACAGCTCGCCGAGCGTGCGCAGTTTCGTGCTCGGCTTCGGCGCATCCTGCTCACGCATCTTGTGCACAACCTCATCGAAGCGCAGGCTGCGAAAATCGAGCGGAAGCGCGCCTGCCAGCGGTTCGTAGAGGACCACGCCGAGCGAGTAGACGTCGGTTCGCGTGCCGATGTCTTCGCCGACGGAGCCGGTATCCCATTCTGCTTATTGCACTTCCGGGCCTCCCAAGAGTAGCCGGCGTGCGGCGCTACTTTGGCTTCAGGGCTGCGGCGGCGCGCTCTTGGGCGTGGGCCACGAGAGCGGCGAAGCGCGGGTCGCCATGAAGCGATTTGAGATCGGGATCCTTTTCGATGCCGAGATCGGCATTGGGGGGCAGCCCGTGGTCAACAGCCTCTCGTAAGAGTGAGAACGCCTCATCACGGTTACCTTTACGGCCCAACATGCAAGCGAGGTTATATGCGGAGATTGCCGTGTCCGGATGCTCCGTCCCCAAGACACGAAGTTGAATATGCAGTGTCTCGCGAAACAGCTTCTCTGCCTCGGCGTAGCGGCCCTCGTGATCGAGAACGTCAGCTACGTTATTCATCGACATCAGTGTGTCCGGATGCTCCGGTCCCAAGATACGACGTTGAATATCCAATGTCTCGCGATGCAACTTCTCTGCCTCGGTGAAGCGGCGCTGGTGATTGAGAACGATAGCCAGGTTATTCATCGACCTCAGTGTGTCCGGATGCTCCGTCCCCAAGACACGACGTTGAATATCCAGTGTCTCGCGATACAACTTCTCCGCCTCGGCGTAGCGGCCCTCGTCATCGAGAGCGGTAGCCAGGCAATTCATCGAATTCAGTGTGTCCGGATGCTCCGGCCCCAAGACACGGCGCCGAATATCCAGTGTCTCACGCTCCAATTTCTCTGCCTCGGCGTCGCGGCCCTCCTCGTCGAGAACGTCAGCAAGCCTATCCATCGACCTCAGTGTGTCCGGATGCTCCAGTCCCAAGGCACGACGCTGGGTATCCAGCGTCTCGCGATCCAACTTCTCTGCCTCGGCGTAGCGGCCCTGCACCTCAAGATTCCCGCCCAGACTGTACATCGAGGTGAGGGTGTCGGGATGCTGTGGCCCGAGCACACGCCGCCTAATGTCGACCGCCCGCGTGAGCAATGACTGCGCCTGAGGATACAGGCCGAGGCTGCGATACACGTCCCCCATGACCTGCATCATCTGGGCCTGCAGCTCGGGATCTTTGGACAGCCCGGTGTCGATCTCCTTCGAGGCTTTGTCCAGGATCTCCCGGGCCGTGATGCTGTTGCCACGAGCGGCGCTGGGGTCCGACACCTTGAACATGCCGGTCATGAAAGTTGCGATGCGGTCCGCCCGATCGCGCTCACGCGTGGCCCGGTCCCGCTCGCGCGTGGTCCGCCGCAGTTGCAACGTTTGCACAACGCCGAACGCGATCAGCACCACCAGCAACCCGCCGGCCACCGCTACGCCAACCCAATGGCGACGCATGTACTTGCCAGCCCGATACCCGGCGCTCGGCGGATGAGCCCACACCGGCTCATGGCACAGATATCTACCGATGTCGGCGGCCAGTTCGGATGGCGTGGCATATCGTCGCGAGCGCTCCTTTTCGAGAGCTTTCAGAGCGATGGCGTCCAGATCCCCGCGCAGTTGCCGGGTCAACGTGCTGGGATCGGAGCCGCGGTTTTGAGCCGTAGCGCCGGACTGCTCGCCTAGAGTGCGCAGCTTTGTGCTGGGACGGGGCGCTTCCTCCTCCCGTAACCGCCGCAGGATCTGGTCGAACGCCAGTTTGTGGAATTCCAGCGGCAGCGCCCCTACTAGCAGCTCATACAGAACCACCCCCAGCGAGTACACGTCCGTGCGTGTGTCCACATCCACCCCGGTCGAGTCGGCCTGCTCCGGGCTCATATATCCCAGGGTCCCCACAATCGCCCCCGCCTGCGTGAAGAGAGTTTCGGCGGTCAGCGGCTGCGCGGTGGCTTTGGCCAGACCAAAATCGATGATCCGCGGCAGCGGCTTCCCGTCCACTTCGCCTACCAGAATGTTCGTTGGCTTCAGATCGCGATGGATGATGGCTTTCTGGTGGGCATGCTGTACGCCTTCGCAGACGTGGACGAAAAGCTCAAGGCGTTCGCGCAGAGTCATCCGGTGCTTGTCGCAGTACTCCGTGATGGGCATACCGGTGACGTACTCCATCACGAAGTACGGCCGGCCCTGCGGGGTGGCGCCGGCGTCGAAGACTTTGGCGATGTTCGGGTGGTCCATCAGCGCCAACGCCTGCCGCTCGGATTCGAAACGCGCCACGACTTCGCGCGTGTCCATGCCGGCTTTGATCAGCTTAAGGGCGACGCGCCGGCGCACGGGCTGCTTCTGCTCGGCCAGCCACACCTCGCCCATGCCACCCCGCCCCAACAAGCTCACGATGCGGAACTGTCCGCCCACCAAGTCGGCGGGAGGCAAGAGCGGCGCCGCCGAAGACTCCGTGGAGCCTGCGTCCTCGAGGAAACTCCCGGCCGCCGCATCGCCGGCAATCAGCTTGCGTACTTCAGTCACTACGCTGGGGCTTTCGCCCGCCTTGGCGAGGAAGGCGTCGCGCGCGGCCGGGAGTTGGTCGAGCGCCCGTTCGAACAGGGACTTGACGCGTTGCCAACGCTCGGGGGTCATCCGTACACTTCCTTGTAAAGCCAGGCGCGCGCCATCCGCCATTCGCGGTTGATAGTGCGGGCCGAAACGCAAAGCACTTCCGCGATCTCATCCTCGGACATGCCTGCGAAGAATCGCATCTCTACCACCTGGCACTGGCGGCCATCCACTTTCTGCAGTTGCGCCAGCGCCTCTTCGAGCACCAGCAGGTCACCGGAGTGCGCTTCGGCGATATCCAGGGCCCTATCCAGGCTGATCTCGGGCACACCGCCGCCGCGCTTGCCGGCGTGGCGTTTGCGGGCGCGGTCGATCAGGATCTGGCGCATGACATGCGCGGCCACCTGAAAGAAATGGGCACGGTCGCGCCAGGGCGTGGCGGCCTGGTCTACCATCCGCAGGTAGGCTTCGTGGACCAGGTCGCTGGTCTGGAGGCTGCGCGCCGACCGCTCCCGGCGCATATGGCCCGCGGCGATTTTCCGCAACTCGCGATAGGTCAGGTCCATGAGGCGCGCTTCAGCCTCCGGCTCGCCATTGCTGAAGGCGCCGAGAAGACGGGTTATCTCGCCATCGCGCTTGCCTTGCATTATTTCCTGGGATCAGGATCTGCTAATGGAGTAGTGAGTTACAAGGCCGTTGCGTTTCATATTGATCGGGTTCCGCCGTGTTCTCACTGGCCCGGTAGCGCCAAATCCTTGAAATTCTACCACATTTGATTTCTCGTCACCCGGCCCGTGGTTCCCCGATGCCTGCCTTCAAACCGGCGTTCCTGAGCCTCCAGGCGCGTTTCTTGAGGCCGGTTGTCGGTTTTTCCGATCGTTTCGCGCCATTACTAGCGAGAGCCGGAAACGGCGGCCCGCAGTTGGGCAGGCATTCAGCCTGCCGGGACTTCTGGTAAGGCGCGGCCAAATCAAACGCAAATCGAAGGAGAAGATGAACATGACGAACATGAACTGCAAAATGTTGCAACCGAAGGGAGCCTTTGGACTCTCGAATGATATCGGGGCCCGCATGGCAGCGCTCGCCCTCGTATTCTTGGCAGGATTCACGGCGCCGCCGGCACTCGCCTCTGGCAGGGTCACGCCGCCCCCCACACCCCCCAGCATTACGCCGCCGGCGGGGAACACGGCGTACCTCCTGGGGCACGCCACCGGCACTCAAGGCTATGTCTGCCTGCCGTCGGGCGAGGGCGCCTCTTGGACGGTCAATTCCTCGCGGCCGCAAGCCACCTTATTTGTCGGGTTGTTCGACGGCTTCACCCAGCAGATCCTTACCCACTTCCTCAGCCCCGACGCGAACCCCAATCAGTTTGCCCCATCCCCGCTCCCATTTGGCAGCCCGACGTGGCAAAGTTCCTTCGACAGCAGCGTCATCTGGGGCAACAAACTTGACAGCATCACAGCCGGTTCCGACCCCTCCAGTTGTCCCAATTCTGGCGCCATTCCCTGTCTGCTGCTCCAGGTAATTGGATCCCAAGACGGTCCCACGCGCCGATTTGGCATACTTACGAACGCCACCTACGTCCAGCGGCTGAACACCTCCGGTGGAAGCGCGCCCACTACCGGCTGCGCCGTCTCAACCGACGTCGGCGGCCAAGTACTGATGCCTTACACCGCCGATTACTACTTCTACACTGCACAGCACTAACCCCCAGCCGGTGCATGCGGCTCGGAGCGCTGTAACGGCGCCCGGGCCGCGAAATCGAGTATATCGGGTAAGGCGCAGTCAAATCAAACGCAGATCGAAAGGGGAAAGAGACTGACGAACAACTGCGATAGCGATTGCGAGGCGAGAATCCCCGCGAGTGAGAGCGACCGAGCGGCCGCGGGATGGTTCGAGCGCCCGCTCGAACAGAGACTTGATGCGTTGCCACCGCTCGGGGGTCATCCGTACACCTCCTTGTAAAGCCAGGCGCGCGCCATCCGCCATTCGCGGTTGATGGTGCGAGCCGAAACGCCCAACACTTCCGCGATCTCATCCTCGGACATGCCTGCGAAGAATCGCATCTCTACCACCTGGCACTGGCGGCCATCCAGCTTCTGCAATCGCGCCAGCGCGTCTTCGAGAACGAGCAGGTCCCCGGAGTACGCTTCGGCTATGTCCAGGGCCCGATCAAGGCTGATTTCAGGAACACCGCCACCGCGCTTGCCGGCGTGGCGCTTCCGGGCGCGATCGATCAGGACCTGCCGCATGACATGCGCGGCGACCTGAAAGAAATGGGCACGGTCGCGCCAGGGCGTGTCGGCCTGTTCTACCAGCCGCAGGTAGGCTTCGTGGACCAGGTCGGTGGTCTGGAGGCTGCGCGCGGATCGCTCCCGGCGCATATGACCCGCGACGATCTTGCGCAACTCGCGGTAGGTCAGTTCCATCAGGCGCGCTTCGGCCTCCGGCTCGCCATTGCTGAAGGCGCCGAGAAGACGGGTTATCTCGCCATCGCGCTTGCCCGGCATTAGTTCCTGGGGTCAGTATCCCCTACCGGAGTGGTGAAGTACAAGGACGTTGCATTTCATATTAATCGGGTTCCCAAGTGTTCTCACCTGCCCGGCAGGGTGTTCCTGGGACTCCGGGCGCGTTTCTTGAGGCCGGTTGTCGGTTTTGCCGATCGTTTCGCGCCATTACTAACGAGAGCCGGAAACGGCGGACCGCGAGTGGGGCAGGCATTCAGCCTGCCGACACTTCTGGTCAGGCGCGGTCGACTAGGAGGCTGACATGTTTCGAACGAAAGTAACGCGAACGTTGACGCTGGCAGGATTCGCACCTGCCGGCAAACCAGGTTATGCAAGCCGCCAGGAGCGGTTTTGCAGCATAGATCAAAACCGGTGGGAATGCCGGACTCGTTCCACGCGTCCCCGGCAAGGTACCGGCCTGCTATGGCTCGCGTGCGCAGTAGCCGCCATAGGGACAGCACCGGCGCAGGCGCAGACAGCGACCAGCGGCAGTTCGACCGTCAAGATCATGACCCAAAACATCGATGAAGGCACCGGCGAGGGCTACATTGTAGAGGCGCTGTTCGGCCAGATGCCTCTGCCGCAGGCGGTGGATCTGACGTATGCCGAGTTGCACGCGAGCCACCTTCAAGAGCGCGCCAGGCTGATCGCGGGGCAGATCGCTGCACAGAAGCCGGACATCGTCGTGCTGCAGGAGGTGGCGCTCTGGCGGATCGGGCCCGACACCCAACACGCGTCTACTCCCGTCTACGACCAGCTCAAGTATTTTCTCGCGGATCTCAACAGCCTTGGGACCCCGTATGTTGTCGCTGGTATAAACACGGTGGACGATATCGCGCTGGCCGGTAACCAGATTGGCGCACTCCGTGTCACCGAGAGCAACGTCTTGTTGGCACGCGCCGCGTATCGTTGGCCTCCCCTTATCTTCTCCGACGTGCAATCGCACATCTTTAGCACGGTCTTGGATATCGGAGGATTGCAGGTTCCCTCGGGCTGGATTTCGGCGGTCGTCCATGTGGGGAACCAAAAGTTCCTCCTGGCAGCGGTTCACCTGGAGAGCACGGTTCCGGGCTATCCGCCGGCTACCGATGTGCAGGTGGCGCAGGCCAAGGAGTTGATCCGGACGTTGAGCAACGCCACGTTGCCTGTCGTCCTATGCGGCGACTTCAACTCCGACGCGAATGACAATCCCGCGGCGCCCGACTTCACTCCGACGGCCGACATGATCCAGGCGGCCGGCTACACGGAAGTGTGGAAGCTGCTCCACAACGGAGACACTGGGGATACCTGGCCGCTCTACGAGGACGACCAGATTCCGATATCCTTCCCGGCCGAGACTCCTGTCGAGCGGATCGACCTTTTCTTTACACTCGGCATATCCGCGCTCACGGCGGACCAGGTGATCTCGCCGGCGCCAGCCGGGTTCTCGCCGCCGTTTGGGTCCGATCACGTGGGCGTCGTCGCAACTTTTGCACCGTGAATTCGGTGGGCCGCGGGTGGCGCAGGCATTCAGCCTGCCAGGACCTTTGGTAAGGCGCAGTCAAATCAAACGCAAATCGAAAGAGGAAAAGACATGACGAACATAAAGAAAACGAGATTTCTCAGCTTGACGTTGCTGGCGGCGAGCCTTGCTCTGCCGGCCATCGCTCAACTGCATAAGCCCAAAATCATCGAGTTCGCCGGTCCGGGCGCAGCCACGGTAACTCCGCCGGCGTGCGGTGTGTATTGTGGTACCTTCGCTTACGACAACAATGCGGAGGGAGTGATCGTGGGATCCTACACAGACGCGAACATCGTGCAGCGCGGCTTCCTGCGCACTCCGAACGGCCAAATTATTCCTTTTGATGCCCCCGGAGCGGGTCTGGGGGTTGGCCTCGACCAGGGTACTCTTGCATACAGCATCAACGATCTGGGGCGTGATCGCGGGACAGTTCGAGGACTCCAGCTACGAGTTTCACGGCTTTGTGCGCTATCCCGACGGCTCCTTCACCACGTTCGATGCTCCGGGCGCGGGCACAGGCACAAACACGGGCACCTTTGCATTTAGCATCAATCTGGCAGGAGCAATCGCGGGGACCTACATTGACGGGATCGGCGTGTACCACGGCTTTGTGCGGTCGCGCCATGGCGAGATCACCTCGTTCGATCTACCTGGTCCGGCCGGCGACTACGTTGCCATGTTTCCTCGCAGCCTCAACGCGGAGGGCGCGATCACCGGATGGTACGCCGATGCGGACGGCTATCACGGCTTCCTGCGCGAGCCGGACGGGAAGATCACGGAGATCAACGCGCCTGGAGCGAGCCGTTTGGGCACTTTCGCTATGAGCATCACCCTGGAGGGCACGATCGCGGGATACTTCCTCGACTCGAACAACTTGTTTTACGGCTTCGTGCGCACTCGCGATGGCAACTTCACCACGTTGGATGTTCCGGGCGCGGGCACGGGCCGCTTTCAAGGCACCTTCGCTTATTCGATCAATTTGTTCGGAGCGGTCACGGGGTGGTTCATCGACGCGAACAATGTGCAGCACGGTTTCTCCCGCTCAGCCCGCGGCACTTTCGCCACAATCGACCCGCCGGGCGGCCTAGGTGGTACGCTCCCCTTGACCATCAACGGGGAAGGGGCTGTCGCCGGCGTGTACGTTGTTACAAACGACTCGTTGTATCACAGCTTCCTTTGGAAACCGTAAACGCAGCCGATCGGTAAGTATTCAGAGGAGAGAGAAAGGGGCACGGCCGCCGGTCGT
>PKYZ01000397.1 GCA_003132865.1 Bryobacterales bacterium | reverse complement strand
TAAGTGGCATTGGGCTTGAGCCCGCGCGGGACTTCGGTCCCGCCAGAGCGCGTGAAGGACGCACGGAGTCCCGCACAAGGATCGCCGCGTCGCCCCTTCGCCGCGTCGCCCCTCGTAACATCGACGCCTTTTGTCGATGTTGGCGAGCGCAGCTCGCCCACTCCGCCCCAAAATTGGCTTCGTTCGTTCAGAAAAGGTAACTCTATGTCAACAAAGAGACAAACCGCGGCAAATCGCCGCAATGCACGCAAGTCCACGGGTCCAAAAACACGCCCGGGTAAGGCCACGGCTTCCATGAATGCGCTGCACCACGGCCTCCGCGCCCGCACCGTTGTTCTGCCCGGCGAGAATCGCGAAGACTTTGACCAGATCCTCGCCGGACTCCAAGCCCAATACCAGCCACAAACCCCGGCCGAGCAGTACCTGGTCGACCAGGCGGCCATCGCCCAGTGGAAGCTGGTGCGCGCCGAAGTGTTCGAAGCCGATTGCTACGCCGAAGCCAAGTCCGCCAACGCCCGCGCTGCCATCTTCGGCCGTATGACGCAATTCCAGTGCCGCCTGGAACGCGCCTACTTCAAGGCCTATAAGGAGTTGGACCGCATCAAAACCGCCCGCGAGAAACAGTCGGAACAACCGAAACAGCCGGAACAATCGCAAGGAAAGAAACAAAAGTATGAGCACCCTCCCAAGCTCCGGGTAACTGTGGTGAATCCCTCGACCGGCGAGTCCGAAGTCCTCTACCGGGCGGAGAATGGTAAACCCGTGAAAGGGTTCAGTGACGCATCACCGTCTTCCAGCCCACAGGATGTGCCACAGACCGAAGCGCCCAAACCGCCCCGCTAGGTGGCACAGGCTTCAGCCTGTGAATTGCCGGCGACCCTGGGGCCGGCGCGGCAGCGATCCAAGATTGTTTCGAAAGGAATGGCCCGCTGGCGGAATTCCTCTGTGACAGCCTTGTGGAACTATTGGGCGAGTGCAGCGGTCCAATTCCACGAGGCGCGGATAGACCACGATCACGGAGATACATCATGAAAGCTTGGTTTTTGCTTTTCGCAGCGTTCGGCGGCATTGTCTGTCTCACGATGTTGCAATCCTTCCAAGGAACGGCCACGGCGGATGGCGAATCGGCCGCCCTTACTTACTCGCACGGGACCGTGCGGGTGTCCATTCCTTATCGAGCGCCGCATGCCGGCGCGGGGCAACTTACAGTGGAGGTTCTCGATCCCGGCGACCAGGTGCTGGGGCGCGCGGAGCGGAGGGTCGCCGTGGAAGCAGGGAAGGGGCACTGGCAGGAAGATCTCAAACTGGCGAAGCCGATGGGGATCGACGACCTGGCCTGGCAGCGCCTGCGTTACCGCTTTTCCTACGACGATGGCAAGGGGGCCCTGATCGAGGGCACGGAATCCGTCTCGCAGATCCTGCGCATGCCGGTGGTCCACATCCTGGGCCAGCAATCTTACTTGAGCGGCGGGCAGGCGGCGGTGCGGGTGATCGTCACCGATTCGAAGAACGAGCCGATTCCGGGGCCCAGCTCGGTGCGCATCGAACTGGCGCCCGAGGGCCACAAAGCGCGCGCGCTTTTCACGGGCCGTCTGAATGGGCGCGGAACCACAGAGGCGCAGTTCCGGTTTCCGGCCGGCTTGGTGGGCAGTTACCCATTGCGCTACGTGGCGGAAACACCGATTGGAGAAGCCGAGTTCACCGAGCAGGTGCGCCTGGAGGACAAGGTCCGGATTCTGATCACAACCGAGAAGCCCATTTATCAACCAAGCCAGACCATACACGTGCGCGCCTTGGCGCTGGACCGCGCGCATCATAATGCGGCCGGCGGACGCAAGCTGATCTTCGAGCTGGAGGATTCGCGCGGCAACAAGGTGTTCAAGAAGGCGACTCAGACTGATAAGTTCGGAATTGCGTCGGCCGAGTTCGGCTTGGCGGACGAGGTGAATCTGGGGACGTATCATCTGCGCGCCGTGATGGGGGAAGAGGAAGCCGCCACCAACACCGCGGAGCTGGCGCTCAACGTCGAGCGATACGTGCTGCCCAAATTCAAAGTCGCCGTGGATTTCGCGGGAAAGGATAACCGTGCGAAGCGTGGCTACCGCCCCGGCGACCATGTGACGGGCACGGTGCGCGCCAACTACTTCTTCGGCAAGCCGGTGGATGAGGCGGAGATCGACGTCAAGGCCTCCGGTATGGACGTGGCGGAGTTCCATGCGGTGTCCGAGCGAGGTAAGACAAATGCGGAAGGGGCCTATCGATTCGATCTGCGGCTGCCGAGCTACTTCGCGGGGCGCCCGCTGAGTCATGGGGCCGCCGGCGTGCTGATCGAGGCCACTGTGAAAGACGCGGCAGGCCATGCCGAGACTCGCGGCGAGCCGATTACGGTCAGCCAATCGCCATTGATCGTCACGGCGGTTCCGGAGGGTGGCACCCTGATACCCAATCTGGAGAACCAGATTTTCGTGGTCACTGCTTATCCCGATGGGACCCCGGCCGTCGCCAGCGTGAAGGTGCGTGCCGCCGGCAACGCGGACCAGAGTGCCACCACCGACGACGGCGGGGTGGCCGTGATCCGCCTGCGGGCCGGCGCCGGACAGGAAACCGTGCAGATCGAGGCCAGCGACAAGGAGGGGAACCACGCGGCGAGTTCGATGCGCCTCGAAGCCCGCGACGGGGCGGACCAGATTCTTCTGCGCACGGAGCACGCGGTATATCGCGCCGGCGATCGCATTGCCCTGCGGGTATTTTCGACCAAGAGGCGCGGCACGGCATACGTGGATGTGGTCAAGGAAGGGCAGACGGTGCTCACGCGCGACCTGGATATCGTGAACGGGCAGGCGGAACTGGCGTTGACCGCGACGCCGGACCTGGCGGGCACGGTCGATATCCACGCGTACCTGTTCGGGCAGGACGCACGGCCCGTAGGCGATCGTCGGCTGGTTTTCGTGCAGCCGGCCGACGAGTTGAAGATCGAGGCCCTGGTGGACGCGCAGGCCTACAGGCCCGGAGACGACGCGCACATACACTTCCGCGTCACCAACGGGCGGGGCGACGGAGTGGAAGCTGCGCTGGGCCTGCAGGTGGTGGATGAAGCCGTATTCGCGCTGGCGGAAAAACAGCCGGGTATGGCGAAGGTGTTCTTCTACCTGGAGCAGGAAGCCATGAAGCCGCGGTATGAAATCCACTCGCTCGGCATGCCGGAGATTGTGGAACCGGTTCCAATGGCGCGGGCCGAACAACGCGACCGGGCGGCGCGCGCGCTCTTCTCGGCGACGGAGATGGTAAGCGGCAACAAGTTCGAGACGGAGTTTGGCCGGAGCGTTCCTTTAACGAAATACGCGGAGTATTTCGAGCGCTACCAGCAGCACTACCGCGCACAGTTGGCCCAGTTGGCCAATATCTTCTCAAGCTGTGGGGCAGACCTCCAGGTCTGCGCGGGTTCTCCAGAACCCGCTCTTCGCCGCGCGGCGCGCGACCCGTGGGGGACCAGCGTTCGCGTGGAACATGTGGACTGGGTCAGGCAAGAAAACTACTACCAAGTGCGCAGCGCGGGTCCCGACAAAAAATTCGACACCGCCGACGATCTGATAGGTTATCTGGAAGTTCGCGGGCGGAAGGCGGTGGGGCGCTCCAGTTCGGGACCGAGCCGGATCGATCTCAACTCCGAACACGATCGCGGACCTTCCAACGGCCTGGCGGAGATGACGGGATCGGTCGTGGACCAGCAGGGCGGCGCGCTGGAGGGCGCCACCGTAACGGCGCGCGGAGTCTCCAGCGGAGCGACGCGTACGGCCTGGGCGAATGCCAATGGGCAGTTCACCCTTGCGGCCCTTCCAGCGGGCGATTATGACGTGAAAGTGTCCAGCGGGCCGAAGACGATTTCGCAACGCGTCACTCTTCACGTGCGCGACCGCGGGGTGCTTTCCATCATGCTCCGGCAGGAAGCTGGTGGAAGCGTGGTAGCTGTGGCCAGTGAACCGCCGCGCAGGTTCGCCATGGGAGGGAACGCACGCTTTGATGTCGCGGACGGTGTCGTGGGCGGTGTCCTGCGAGGGTTGGGGTTCCGGATGCAGGCGATGGCGGCTCCCGCGTCTCCCCCTCCCCAAGCGATGGTCGCTATACGGTCTGCCGCGTTCGCCAAGACGGAACCAGCCGCGCCCGCCGCGCACGTGCGGGCATACTTCCCGGAGGCGCTCTATATCAATCCGGAAATCGTAACCGACCAAAATGGCGCGGCCAGCATCGCGATTCCGCTGGCGGACTCCATCACCACTTGGCGCATGGCGATGCTGGCTTCCACCACCCACGGCGCGTTGGGCAGCGGCGTGTCGAGTCTGAAGGTGTTCCAGGATTTCTTCGTGGACCTGGATTTGCCAGTGACCCTCACCCAGGGCGACCGCGTGTCGGTTCCGGTGGCCGTCTACAACTACTCGGCGGCGCGTGGGGATGTCCGCCTGGAGTTGAAAAAGGAAGACTGGTTCGCGCTTGCTAATGACAACGCCGATGACAACGCCGGCAAGACCGTGGCGGTGGATTCCGGGCGCGTCGGCGTGTCGCAGTTCACGCTGGAGGCGCAGCGTATCGGGAAATTCAAGCTGACACTGGCCGCCCATATGAACGGCGGAAGCAACCCCGCGGATATCGTGGTGCGGGAAATCGAAGTCGTTCCCAACGGGCGCGAGCAGAACGTGGTGTTCAACGGGCGTTTGGAAACCACGGCGGGCCACGAGCTGAAATTCCCAGCGGCGGCTATTGCGGATGCGAGCAAGATTTTCGTGCGGCTGTATCCCGGCCCGTTAAGCCAGGTCGTCGAAGGCATGGACGCGATCCTGCGCATGCCCTTTGGCTGCTTCGAGCAAACCTCCTCCGCCACGTACCCCAACGTGCTGGCGCTCGATTACATGAAGCGCACCAAAAAGCTCACTCCCGAAGTGCACGCCAAAGCCGAGGGATTCATTGCGAACGGGTATCAGCGCTTGTTGACCTTTGAAGTTCCGGGTGGAGGATTTTCGTGGTTCGGCAACGCGCCCGCCAACAAGATCCTGACGGCATACGGACTGATGGAGTTCTCCGACATGTCGCGCGTGCATGACGTGGATTCGAGACTGATCGAGCGGACCCAGCAGTGGCTGGCCGCGCAGCAGCAGCCGGACGGAAGCTGGAAACCGGACGCCAACTTCATCAACGAAGGCGCCACCAACCGTTACAACAACGATGTGCTGAGGATCACGGCTTACCTCGGCTGGTCTCTGGAGAATACCGGCCATAAAGGTCCCGCGGTCGACAAGGCCAAAGAGTACGTGGCCACGCACCTGAACGGCAAAATCGACGCGTATACGCTGGCCGTGGCGGCCAACTTCGCTGCCGAGTATGGGAAAGATCGGGAGTTCACGCGTCAGGCGATGCACATGTTGCTAGCCGTGCGCACGGAAAAAGACGAGCAAGCCTGGTGGACGGCGGAAGAGACCGGCGTTTACGGCACGGGCGCGAGCGCCGCCGTCGAGACCACCGGGTTGGCCGTGCAAGCGCTGCTCAAATGGGGCGAGGCGTCCGCCACTGCGAGCAAGGCGCTGCGCTATATCGCAGCCAAGAAGGACGCGGAGGGCACCTGGGGCACCACGCAAGCGACCATTATGGCGTTGCGCGCGCTGCTGCTTTCGACGGAGAAGGGCGCGGCGGATGTGCGCGGCGCGGTGGAGATCTCGCTGAACGGCAAGCTGGTGCAGAAACTGGTGCTCACGCCGGAGAACAACGATCTGCTGCACCAGTTCGCGTTCCCGGTGGATGCAAAGGGCGCGCACGGTGTGGAGTTGCGGTTCGAAGGGAAGGGCGGCCTGGCTTATCAGATCGTCGGGCGCTACTTCGTGCCATGGGGCGAGAAGCCGGCGGGCGAGCCACTCTCGATCGACGTGGCCTACGACCGCACGCATATGGCGCAGGACGACATCGCCACGGCCACCGCGACCGTCAAGAACAACCTGCACAAACGGGCGAACATGGTGATGGTGGATCTGGGCATTCCGCCGGGGTTCGACCTGCTGAGCGAAGACTTGCAGGCGTATCAAGAGAAGAGCCGTGCGCGGAAGAGCGGCAAGCTGGAGAAGTTCAGCTTGACGGCTACCGAAGCCATTCTGTATTTCGATGCGATTGGCGCGGGCGACACGGTGACGCTGCAGTTTCGTTTGCGCGCCAAGTATCCCATACGCGCGCGGACGTTCCAGTCGCGCGTGTATGAGTACTACGATCCCGCGGTAAGTGCCGTGGCGCGGCCGGTGGCCCTGGAAGTCCGCAAGCGCTGATGTGGCGCACGCTTCAGCGTGCCGCTGTCGGCTTCAGCCGACAGTTTTGGAGCTAAGCGCCAGCTCCCAGCTATTGGTATCATGGAGTAGATGAAATCCTTGCAACTCTTGCTTCTCTTGACACCCCTGGCCTGTCTGCTCGCGCAGGCACCGCCAGCTTCGCAACCTGCGAACCCTCCCGCGCCCGCGGGTCAACCGGCCAGGCCGCCGGCCGTGGCGCTGCAGCCTCCCGCTCCAGCCGTCGCTCACGTTCCTCCGGAAACGGTCGTCCTCACGATTGGTGAGGAAAAGATCACCGCCGCCGACCTCGATCACATGATCGACATGCTCCCGGAGCAATACCGCGCTCAGATGCGCACCACCGGCCGCCGGCAATTCGCCGAGAGACTCGTTAGTTTGAAAGTGATGGCACAAGAAGCGCACCGCCGCAAGCTTGAGGACACGCCCGCCTACAAGAGCCAGTTGGCTTTTCAGGCCGAACAATTGCTGGCACAACAGGGCTACCAGGATCTGGCGGCCACCACCAAAGTGGACGAAGCCACCGCGCGCAAATACTACGATGAGCACAAGTCGGACTATGTGCAGGTGAAAGCGCGTCACATCCTGATTCGGTTTAAAGGATCGGCGGTCCCTCTAAAAAAGGACGCGAAGGAACTGACCGACGAAGAAGCACTGGCCAAGGCGCAGGAAATCCGGAAGAAGCTGGTCGATGGCGCGGATTTCGCCACGCTGGCCAAGGCTGAATCCGACGATGCGGGTTCCGGCGCCAACGGCGGCGACTTGGGGACCTTCGGAAAGGGCCGGATGGTGCCGGCCTTCGAGCAAGTGGCCTTCACGATTGCCGTGGGCGAGCTCAGCGAACCGGTGAAGAGCCAATTCGGATATCACATTATTAAGGTCGAAACGAGGCAGGAGAAAACCTTCGTCGAAGTGCGGCCGGATATTGAGAAGAAACTGGATGGGGAATTGGTCAAGAAGGCCATGGACGATCTGAAGAACGCCACGCCCGTGGTCATGAACCCCGATTATTTCGGACCGGCCCCCGCGGCGATGATGCCGCCCGCGCCCAGGCCGCCCGTCACCGTTCAGCCAAAGTAGTGGGGCAGACCTCCAGGTCTGCGCGGGTCCTCCAGGACCCGCTCTTCGGGTGGAATCAGGCCCCCAGCTCTTCAAGCACCGTCGGGGCTTGCGGCCGCCAGCCCAGCACCCGCTGGGCACGCTCGCCGGAGATCTGCTGATCGAGGGCCAGGGCGTCGGCGAACGGCCCCATGGTCTTGCGCGCTTCCTCGATCGGCACGGTCTCCACTCTACCGTCCGCGCCGGCCGCACGGCTGGCAGCCTCGGCCACATCCCGCACGCGGATCGCCGCTCCATGCGCCGCAAACAGCAGCGTGCCCGCGGCCGCTCGCAACGCCAGTACATAGAGGGCGGCCAAATCGTCAAGCTGTACGAACGTCCACCGATTCTCGCCATTGCCGATCACGCGGGCAGCGCCGTGCTCGCGCGCCGACTGCACGAATGACGCGACCAAGCCGCCGCCGCGTCCATAAACCATGGCCGGCCGCAGCACGATTCCCTGCACACCATGATGCGCGGCCAACACCAGTTGCTCGTTTGCCGGACGCCAGGCCACCAGCGGAGTGGGCGCCAGCGGCGTGTCTTCGTCCGCGACCTTATCGCCCGTATTGCCCACCACCCAGCAGCCGCTGGTATAGATAAACGGCCGGTTGAATTGCGACAGCGCGCGGACGATCGCTTCCACGGCGGCGCGGTCCACCTGCCCTGTATCGGCCGCCGCGGCCAGCGCCGTATGAATCACGGCATCGGCGTTGCGGGCGCCCTCGGCCAGACTCGCCGGATCCCGCAGATCTCCGCGGTGCGCCCCCAGACCCTTGGCCGCCAGCGTGCGCGCCTGATCGTCCGACCGCGCCAGCCCCACTACGGCGTAACCCGCATTCGACAGCGCCTCGGCCACCGCGCTCCCGATGTATCCGGTCGCTCCAGTCAGAAATACTTGCACGTTCGCTCGCGCCTCCCGCTTCTTCAGTGTAAATGGAGGGCGGGCAATTCTGCCC
>PKYZ01000056.1 GCA_003132865.1 Bryobacterales bacterium | reverse complement strand
AGCCGATGAAACCTTTATCAATTACGAATCAGCCCGCACATCGTAAATAGCTGAAAATTCAGTCTACCGCGCACAATCTGCATCGCCCTCGGAGCGCATCGTGGCGGACATTGAACAGGTTTCTGAACAGGTCTTGCACGTTGACCGTCGTGGTCGATGTCGAGTCTCCAGCACGTCTTTCGTTTTAGCGATGTAGTCTTCAGTGAGGTCGGCCCGCACCAAATTTTTTCCTGCCACGGCTTGAGGTCGTGGCGCATACGGTTGGTTTCCCCGCCTACTCGTGGAACCAGTTGCCCCTTGACTGCTTCTTCGACCACGAGCCGCACGGTCCAGCGAGCGCGGCCGTGTTGTGGATCGCTGCAAGCCACTGAGACTCGGTTAGGGCACAGCCTTGCAGTGTGCGGTGCACTCCTGATTAAGCAATTCCAGTTTCAGCATCGTTGCCTCGATCAATGGCTGTATTTCGAAATCCTTTCTTTGTCGACCAACCTTATCGAGTGCCTGCCCGGCAGCCGACGCTGCGGAAACCGCAAGTTGTTGATTTCAAGTCTTGATGGGCTTTTGTCTACGGACACGGCCGAGATTTCGGCCCCAGGAAACGGAACGCGTTTGACCACCCCCACAACCCGGGAGACGTTCGTCGTGGCCAGGTTGTTAGCGATGCTTGCGGCGTAGCTGTGTACCAAATGCCACGCAGTCTGCAGGATGCGCGGAGTCGCTCTCGCCCTCTTTTAGAGGCGGCGCAGGACGATCGACGATGGCCAATCGTGGCCGTGGGGGCTAACGTAGACCGTGATGACGATGCGCTCTCTCCAGGCCATCATGACGAGATCTTCGATGCGCTCCTCGTGGCCGCGGAACCAGTGTTCGGTGCCGTGTTCGGTGAGCAGCGTGAAGCCTTCGAAGTCGCCGAAGCGGTCGTAGGTTATGCCAATGACCTTGCCGGTGAATCCGCGGGCATGATCGTGGCCCGGTTCGGGAACGTGGTGCGGCGGCTTGACCGGTCCGTGGCCTGGGATAATGCCGTTTTGTGACGGGTTGATGGAGCCCGCATTGCCGCCGTAGCCGTTGACGCGGCCTGTGGTTTGGTGCAGGTAGCGCTCTAGCACCGGATACCAGCGGTTGAAGTGGGGCGTAACCGACAGGCGCCACTTCAGCCATGCGAGCAGACGCTCCTCGGGGTAGAGCAGCTGGTCCTTGGTGCTGATTGTGATGGTGTACTGGAATGCGCCGAGAAGCTGCCGCCAGTTGAGGTCCGAAACCGCGATCGCGGCTGGGCTCGCGGCCGCAGCCGGGAGCGCGATGCTGATCTTGGGCGCGGGTGGCGGAGGCGGCGGAGTGGGAACGACGGTGGAGATATTCTCGAACTGCCGCACGGCGATGTGGAATTGATCGCCCTTGTGCACGTGCGGCGGCAGATTGACCGAGAGCAGCCCGGCGTAACGGCCGGTGCCGGCAGGAACGGGAACCAGCGTCATGCTGTTGCTCGGGAACTGGATGGTGTTCGGGTCGAGTATCGAGAGCAGGTGAGCGGGGTACATCGCGTTCGCGAGGTTCAGGATGTCGGTCGAAGAGACAGCCGGCAGGTAGAGGGAGGCGGTGCCGGTCTTCGGCGTGGTGCCCCAGGTGATCATCAGCTCATCCACTGCATCATTCGACACGGAGGCGCGAATCTCGCACGGATGCGACATGAGGCGCGAGGGATCGGTGCCGGGGTTCGGGCCGTCGATCCAGGCGATGTTGCGCTGGGCTAGCTTGTCGGTCGTAGCCGAGGTCGCGTTGGTTGGGATGGGGGTGTCGTCGTAGCGGATCTCGGCGATGACGCAC
Source organism: Bryobacterales bacterium (assembly GCA_003132865.1). The sequence continues at coordinate 3,399 of PKYZ01000056.1, read as the reverse complement.
TGGTGGGGTGCGACGTTGATCGCTCCGTTGATGGATTCGGTGCCGGTCCACGGGCCGTCCCACTGGGACGGTGTGGTGGGCGGGGTTAGGATGAGGAAGTTGTTTGCGCCGCCGGTCTGGTTCACGTCGAGCCAGCAGCCGAAGTAGGTGTCGACCTCGGTGTTGGCGATCGTGTTGATCGGATGGGCGTTGGGGGGGTCGGTCTGCTGATTCATGTCCGTCGGCGTTCCGAGGTTTACGCGGGCCGTCGCGAAGCAGGGGATGGTGACGTATTCGAGGTTGCCGTTCTGATCGGTCTGGACGCCGAGCAGCGGGATCTTGTGGCCTGGAGTGCCGTTGGTGCCCCAGCGATAGGTGCCCTGGCCAGTGCCCACCTCGATGAAGTTCGAGACCGTGCTGGCCGCCTGGAAGAGACGGAAGAAAACGCGCATCACCGGAGTGGTTTCGGACACGGTCGACTTGATGCGGACGCGTGCGACGGCGAAGTTGAACGTGAGGTCGCCGGTGGTGCTGTTCGCGGGGAAGAATTCGAGCGCGGATTGCTCCTCATCCTGCGACAACGACGTGTCGAAGGTATCGCCGTTGAGGTTCGTGCCGGGTGTGTTGAGGTTGGAGAGTACGCTCTGGATGTACGTCACGCAGCCCGCGGCATTGGCCGGATTTGGCACGTTGAACCACTTGTGCGGCTGGTTGGGCGTGACCTTAAAGAAGCGCAGATCGAAGCTCAGCCACGGTGGATACGCCAGCGGATTCGAGGGCGTGTAGTCCTCAAAGCGCGGATCTTCGCCAGCAGCAAGTTCGATGTTCGCAGAGGCGGTGAGCGTGATTGGACCGACCGTAAACGTCGCGGTCAAGGTGATGATGGCAACTTCGGGGGCAGTGAGTGCGGCGAAGGCGTTGTCGTTAGCGAACTGAACGGAGAAGGGATACCAGAAGGTTTGCTGCTCGAGCTTCAGGCTGGTGTCGTTGGCCAGAACCGGCAGCAGACCGATGCCGTCCACCGACGGCAGATTGCTGTTGATGGTCGCGATCTGGCCGGCAGATAACGTATTCAAAAGCGGGTTGATGGACGCGACGACCTGAGGCTGCGGATTCGGGTTCGCGCTCAGGCTGGCGGTTGAGGTAAATCCGAGAGCCTCGTTGGTGAAGCCGCTGACGGCGATCCAGTAGGCGGATTGGAACGATGTGCCGCCGGTCGGCACCTCATCCTTGCTGAAGGTGCCCTGCTGAATCCTGAACTCCATGTCCGGAATGGCGAGCGCGGCGCCGTAGATCTGCTCGTCGCCGCCGCCGCGGCGATCAGTCCAGCAGGCAAAATAGCGCCCGCTGTAGCCGGTCATGCCGATGTAGTCGCCAAACTGGTTTCCTTCATCTTCGTTGCCTGTGGACTCGTTGGTCGGAGCGGTGGCGACCTGCACGGCGGGCGACCACGTATTGCCGCCGTCAGTGGAATACTGTGTCCAGATTTCGGCGCTGACGCGATTCGGATCGTTGACTGTGTCGTAGTAGACGACCATCAGATCGCCGGTCGTATCGTCCACGGCGAGGCGCGGGAAAAACTGATCATTCTTCGACGGCTGGTTGTTGATCATCACCGCGCCATTCCACGTCTGGCCGCCGTCGTTCGACGAGTTGAACCAAATGCGGGTCTTGCAGGTGGAGTTGACGTTGGTGCCCGGCTCCTGCGTTACCAGCGTGCAGTTCGCCTCGCCGGAGAGGTCGTGCCAGATGGCGTAAACGTTGTTGACCGTGGCTGTGCGGTAGGCTCCGCCGGTGACGTAGATGAGGCACCCAATGGAGGAGCCAGCAAATCTTATAGCCTGGGCTGGGATGTCGATGAGGAAGGAACCGAAGGTCGAGCCGATCTTTACCTGATCGCCGGTGAGCGCGCCGAAGCTCGATCCGCCGTCGGCTGACTTGGCAACGCGGATTGTCTGGCCGCCGGCGTCGGGCCAGAAGCAAAATACCTCTCCGAAGGCATTGGTCTTGATGTCGCCGCCATCAGCGTTGTTGGTGGTCTCGTTACCGCTTATGATCTGCGGCGTTCCCCATGTTCCGCTGGGCCCATTGCGGGTGTTGGCATAGCAAATCGCGCCGAGATGCCACACGACATACATGTTGTCCTTCGTGCTGCCTGACGAGCGATCCACCCAAACGCTTGGCTTGTCGGTAAACGTCTGGGATCCCGACACATCAGAGTCGTATGTCCAGGTCTTGCCACCGTCAACGGACTTGAAGCTGCGGACCAGGATATTCGGCGGGGTGGAGGTTCCGGCGTTGCAAATCGCCCATGCCGTTCCGTCCGACGTCCAGCTAACAGCTGGATCGAACTGGAGGGTATCCGTGCTGACGGTCGGCAGGAGGGTCTGCGTCCATGTGACGCCTGCGTCGTGCGACCAGTACATCGGCAACTGGAGCAAATTGGCATTTGCGTTCGACGCGGCAATGATCTGCTGGACATTGCTCGGATTGATGGAGATATCAGATTCGCTGTAGGGATTGGCTGTGTCCTGCGTAATTGCGACATTTGCGGGCATCACCTGCTCCTTGGCTGGTCTTGACCAGCTATCCTTGGGTTACCGAACACAACTACGTCTTTTTGGGAGAAGACTTGGTGGCNNGCGTGACCTCGGGGAGGTCCTGGTGACGAGTCATGTAGGACAGAATTTCCTTCAAGAGGAGCGGATATCCGGTCTTTCCACCAGAGAACTTGATCTCCGGATGACTCTTCCGCACGTACACCCGCAGCCAGAGCGGGAACGGACCACCGTCAGTCAGTTCGCCAGGGTCGAGGATGCTGAAGTCCTGATTCTGCTTGATGAGCGTCTCCAGCGCACTGCCCGCGATCACTCCCGAGTCTCTCAACTGCTGCTCGAGGGATGGGCCCTGGTGGGAAGCCGTCCGCTTCGGATGAGTGGCAGTTTTCTTTTGCATCGAACCTCCTAGTACCCGACAAGAGCTGCATCCCGAACGTCAGGCCCGGTTATCCAGGCGTAATGGCGTGCGATCGACTTCTGCGACAGGGGGAAGAAGCGTCTCGAAGTGCGCGGCGCAATGGTCTTCCCGCGAACAACGTCTGGCTGATTGCGTAGAGTACGATTCCGGCTCCCATTGCGACCAACGCGAGCGCAAAGAGAACCTCCAGAATCCCACTGCCACCGTCGGGGTCTGCGCGGAAAAATAATTCGATCCAGTTTCTGGGGAGAGTGCCGAACAAGACGCCCGTAGCGATCGTGATCAGTCCAAACCCTGTCGAAAAGCCCTTGACTTTGCTCATGGGACCATCCAATCGTCGGCGGCAGCCCGCCATAGTATCGCGATCCTCGTTACTTCGCCACGGTTTCCAGTTGGCATTCCAGACTCTCAGCATTTTACTCTAAAGTGGCCCCCATTGTCAAG
>PKYZ01000048.1:1319-2871 GCA_003132865.1 Bryobacterales bacterium | reverse complement strand
AGTCCGACCGCGAAAGCGATAGAATCATTTCATGGACAGTCAAGCGGTCGAAATACTCAAAAATGCAATGGCCCTGCCGATTGAAGCTCGGGCCGCATTGATCAACTCGTTGATCGAGAGCCTCGATCCTGCCATCGACGAAGATGCCGAAGAAGCCTGGAAAGCCGAGATCGACCGCCGGCTTCACGAGGTCGACAGCGGGGCCGTTCCACTCGTCTCGTGGCAGGTTGCCAGTCGGCGCTCCGCAGCCGGCTGGAGCGGTGAGCGGCGGACCGCTTCGAATAAACCCCGCCGCGCTGGAGGAAGCTGAAGCCGCCACCGATTGGTACTCTCAACGCAGTAAGAGGACTGCCGAAATGTTCCTGGCCGAGCTGGATCGCGCGATCGAACAAATCGCCCAGCATCCGCATCGATTCTTCGCGTAGGTATCCGGAACCCGCGGGATGGTGCTTCGGAGATTTCGGTAGTGGGTCAAGACCCACTACCAAGATTTCCGTTCCTCATCGTATTTCGGGAGACATCTGCCGGCGTGGAGATCATCGCCGTGGCCCAGGGACGTCGCCGCCCTGGCTACTGGCGGGGTCGCATCGAATGACGCCGCCATACCTCCGCACGTACTCCTCCCGCGTGCACAAACTCTCCCGATCCATCGCCCGATCAATCGCCAGAATGCCGTCCAGGTGGTCGATCTCGTGCTGCAGCAGTTCCGAGAACGAACCGCGAGCCTCCAGCAACTCCACCTCTCCGGCGTCATTCGAGAACTGCACTCGCACCGCGACCGCACGCTCCACCCGCACCAGCAGATCGGGGAACGAGAAGCAATCGTCCCAAAGCTGGAACTTCCCTTCGCTGCGCCACTCGTACTCGGGATTCCGCAGGAAGTGGGCGCGGCCCTCCAGTTCGATGTATATTAGTCGCTTCGGCTCCCCGATTTGCACGGCGCTGATACCGCGTCCGAACCCGTGAGTACGTTGAAACTCGTGGAGCGTGTCGCGGAGATCCTGAAACAGGCCGCCGGCTTCCGCGGACGTGGCAACCGGGGCGGAGACGGCCCGCAGAAGCGGGTCGCCGAGTTGAAGAATACGGCGGGCTGACATACCACTCATGACGATACCAGCCAAAGCGGCAGGCAGGCTAGACCCGGCAAGGCTGGCCATCCAGGTGGCCATGTACGTGGTGATCCTGTGGCTCGCCCGCGAGTTCCTGGGCTTCGCCATGGTGTGGGTGGGCGGATACTTCGTGGGCGGGCTGGCCGGCAATCTGGCCGTCGCCCTAGTGGCCAATCTGCTGGTGCTCCGCTTCTTCACCGACCTCCGCCTGGTAGATCTGGGAATGTGGTGGAACCGCACGTCCATGGAAAACATGGCAATCGGAATCCTGGGCGGCGCCGGGGCGGCATCCCTGGTGCTGGCGCCGGCGTTGCTGGCGGGAGCGGCGCACATCTCCAGCACTCCTCGGGATCAGCCGTCCTTCGCAGTGATGGTCTTCGTGATTGCCCTGTTGGCCCTGGGCGCCATGGGAGAAGAGCTGATGATGCGCGGCTACGGGTTTC
>PKYZ01000048.1:0-1292 GCA_003132865.1 Bryobacterales bacterium | reverse complement strand
GGGTGAACGTCAGTGGGCTTAGAATGAAGATGACGGGTCACGAGATGGTTTGGGGCGCCGGGAGCGTGTGGAGCGGCGGCGAATACGGTCCGGAAGCCAGCGTGCTGACTTCCGCGATGATGATCTTGCTGGCCGTGTATTTGTGGAAAGCGCCCGTTCGCCGCCAACCTTCGCCGTTGACTGACCCGCCCGTGGAGCCGAAAGTATGCGAGCCTTAGCCGTGATTGCCGTGGTTGGCTCAATGGCGCCGCTGGCGCCGGNNGCCGCGCTCCAAGAAGCCGCTCGAGTTCAATGCCCAGGCCGGCTCCTACGACAAGAAGGAGTGGTCGGCCGTCGCCAAGGAGAGCGGTCCCGCGGCCCGCACGGGAGATACCGTCCAGATCACCAAGATCGAGCTGTCGGACGATCGCATCGTGCTGCAGATCAATGGCGGCTTCAACGGTGGACGAAAGTGGTACCAGGGCGTCCAGGTCGTCGGTGGCATGGGCGGCAATCAGGTCCCCATGAACAACGGCAACGATAGCAACGCGCCCGGCGGAACGTCCATCGCGGTCCTGTTCCATAAGTCGCTGGAGGGCATGAAGGCTTCGGAAGTCAAAAAGCTATTGGCGCCCGTACTGGATTGCGACCGCCATAGCGTCACCGAAATTTATTCCGAAACTCTGTCGCCGGAAATGCAGCAGGCCATCAAACAGAAACGCGCCCTGGTCGGGATGGACCGCGAACAGGTGCGTCTGGCCTTGGGGCAGCCCGTGCACAAAGAGCGGGAAACCAAGGATGGCATCGACCTGGAGGACTGGATCTACGGGCAGGCCCCCGGCAAGATCACCTTCGTGACCTTCAATGGCGATAAGGCCATCCGAGTGAAAGACGACTATGCCGGCCTGGGTACCGAAGTAGGTCNNCGAGGTTCGGCGAAGCAATAATTCCCGGTGGGGCATGCTTTCCTTGCCCTGCAACGCCTTCGCCGGTTCTTCGTAGGGCAGGCACTCCTCCCCGATGCCGCTTAGTTTTCCCACACTATGGCTTGCCCTGTCGATCCGCCGTTTCGGCGCCTCTCGCAACGCTTCCGCATGGCCCGCGGCGCTGGGGCGCCTACCCAGTTGGTAGTGCGCTAATTGTGCACACATACCACTACCCACTCTTGTGCATGGCGGGCTGTCCGTTATAGAATCGACACACCCGGAAGGCCTCGGCGCCCAAAGTTCCGGAAGTAAGGACTCATGAAAACTGGTGCTCCATCTCTATTCCCACTGGCCGCGCTCCTCTGTTTCCCCGGCCCGCTTCTCGCT
>PKYZ01000372.1 GCA_003132865.1 Bryobacterales bacterium | reverse complement strand
TGCCCCACCGCGGGGTTTTCATCACTATTCGTGGGCCGCAGGCCCATTCTGACAGACCGGAGGTCTGCCCCACGTCATTCGTAACGCAGCGCCACCATGGGATCCACGCCGGCGGCGCGGCGCGCGGGGATGTAACAGGCCAGCAAAGCCACGCTGGATAAGACCGCGGCGACTACGATCAATGTGACCGGATCGCGCGGAGAGATGCCGAACAGCAGGCTGCCGAGCAGGCGCGTGAGCGCCAATGCACCGGCGACCCCGATGGCGAGTCCCATGAGCGTCAAGCGCATGCCGCGGCGAATCACCATAGTCAAAAGGCTGCCGCGGCTAGCGCCCAGCGCCGCGCGAATGCCCAGCTCGTGTGTCCGCTGGGTCACGGAATAGCTGATGACGCCGTAGATGCCGATGGCAGCCAGCAACAATGCCAGCGCGGCGAAGATGGCCAGCAGCATGGTCTGCATGCGGTCGCTCGCGACGGTTCCGGACTTGATTTGCTCGAGCGTTTGCAGATCGGCGATGGCCTGATCCTTATCGACTGCGTGGACCGCCGCGTGGATGGCCGAGGTGAGGTTCCGGGGATCGAGAGCGCCGCGCAAGACCATGTTTAGATCGTCGGTGGAGCTTTGGTCGAAGGTGACGTACAGGCCGCCGCTTTTGTTGTCGATCAGGCTGCCGGTCTGTTCGTCGCCTACGATGCCGATGACTTCCCAAGGAATCTCCGGCCCGAGGCCGGGCTGGCCGTAGAGGATCTCCTGGATGAGAATGCGCTTGCCGATGGGGTCTTCGCCTTTGAAATAGCGTCTGGCCATCTCCTCGTTGATGACGGCGACAGGCGCGCCACCCCGCGTGTCATGATCGTTGAAAGTGCGGCCCCGGCGCAGGTGGATATCGAGCGTACGGAAGTAAGAGCCGGTGACGCGCTTGAAGAAGCAGGGGGCGCGATGGGCGCGGTCGACGAAGGGACGTCCGGCGATCAGGAAGGGCATGCCGTCGCCCCAACCTTGCATGGGCAGGACGTTGCTGAAGGCTACGTCGCGCACGCCGGGCGACGAGCGCAGGCGATCGTCGAGGAGGCGCACGTATTGCAGGAGTTGCTCGGGGTGGGGGAAGCGGTCGCGCGCGATGGGCAGGTGGGCGGTGATGACGTTGTCGCTGGTGAATCCGGTATCGACCTGCAACATGCGGAAGAAGCTGCCCACCAGCAGGCCCGCTCCCGCGAGCAGCACGAAGGCTAGGGCGACTTCGGAGACGATCAGGGCACTGCGCAGGCGCGCACGTCCGGCGCCGGTGGTGGCCGAGCGGCCGCCTTCCTTCAGGGAAGAAGCGGGATCGACGCGGGTGGCGTGGATGGCGGGCGCGAGTCCGAACAGGAGCGCGGTGAGAAGAGAGATGCCCAGCGTGAAGAGGAGGATATTCAGATCGATGGAAACGTCGGCCTCGCTGGGAAGGGAGAAGGGCGGGGCGAGGCGGATGAGGCCGCGGATCATGGCGTAGCCGAGGGCCAGACCGAGCGCGCCGCCCGCGACGGCGATCAACAGGTTTTCGGTGAGCAACTGGCGGATGAGCCGCCATGAGCCTGCGCCGAGGGATGCGCGCACGGCGATTTCGCGTTCGCGGGATGCGCCGCGCGCCAGAGTGAGATTCGCGAGATTGGCGCAACCGATCAGGAGAATCGCGCCAACGGCGGCCAGCAGCACGAAGAGAGAGCGGCGGAGTTGACGGCCGACGAGCTGGTCTTCGAAGCGGTCGACGGTAACGCCCCAGCCTTTGTTCGAATCCGGATAAGTTTCGGCGATGCGCGCGCCGATGGCGTTCATGGCGGCTTGCGCCTTTTCGAGCGTGACGCCGGGCTTGAGGCGGGCGAAGGAGAGGATCCAGTGATAGTCGCGGGTCATATCGCGCGGCTCGAAAGCCAGGGGCGTCCAGAGTTGAACCCAGGAACGGTCGAAGGGGGTATTGACGGGCATCACGCCGATCACGGTGCAGGGTTTTCCGCTCAATGTGAGCGTGCGGCCGATGATGGAGGGGTCCGCGCCGAAACGGTTCTCCCACAGGCGATGGCTGAGGACCACGACTTGGGATTTGCCCAACTGATCTTCGTCAGTGGCGAAGGTGCGGCCGAGGGCGGCTTGGACGCCGAAGATATCGAAGTAAGAGGCGGAGACGCGCACGCCCTGGATCTGCTCGGGCTGGCCGGAGCCGGTGAGGGTGACGGAGCCGCCGAAATCGATCGCGGCCATGTGCTCGAAGACGGTGTTCCGGTTTTTCCAGTCGAGGAAGTTGAGCGTTGAGATGCTGTTGCGATCGCCGCCCGGCGGTTTCTCCCAGACCATCACGATGCGGTGCGGGTCGCGGTAGGGCAGGGGCTTCAGCAGCACGCCATTTACGAAACTGAAGATGGCGGTGTTGGCTCCGATGCCGAGAGCGAGCGTGAGGAGCGCGATGATGGTGAAGCCGGGAGACCGGCGTAGCGTGCGGATAGCGTAACGCATGGCTGTTCGTTAGACGGCGGCCGGCGAGTCCGGTTGGCCGCCCTAAGTATCGATACCGCCGTTGGCGCGGAAGGTTACGGAATCGGGTTGGGCGGGCGTTGGCGGCTCGGCGGACATGGTGTAGGCGAGATCCGGCGCGTCTGAGGGAGGCGGCGGCGGACCCAGAGGGTACCCCGGTTCAGGCGGGGTACCGCTCCCTGACGGTCGCGGCTCGGTAAAAGCGGGCGGGGCTTCTTTGGCGGGCGGCGGGGCCGTTTGGCGGCGGATTTTCTGTAGTTTCTCGAGTTCGCGGAGGGCGCGGAAGAAGGCGCGATCGAAGCGTTCCTGGAATTTGGCGAGCGGTTCGAGCGTGGCCTCCCGCTTCTCGTCCGGGTATACGTCGCAGACGATGGCCTCGCGGCGCTCGGCACGCACCAGTTTCCACTGGGCGACGGCCATTTTTTCGAGCAAAGCCATTTTGGTGGTTGTTTGGAGCTGCCATTCGGCCTCCAGTTCGTCGCAGAGTTGGTGGAATCGCCCTTCATTTTCGTTGCGCAGGACGACGGCGCGGGCGCGCATGCCATGGCGATTTTGAACGAGCAAAGCCAATTTGGTATAACGCGCGCGTTTCTATCCTCCTGACAGAATGATATGGCCGGGGTGGACGAGAACCGGCAGGCATTCCCGGCAAGTTGTTGGTTTGGCGGGGAAGATAAATCGGTGTGGCGTGGTGTGTGACCGTGGTTTGGCGTGGGGTGCTGGCGGGGGTGTTTAAAGGATAGCTCGCTCCGCTGGTGGCGTGCGCCACGTTGTGGCTGACGGGCCTCCCGGCCACGGGTGCAAGAGGAGTCAAGGCGAGCTGCGCTCGCCCTGGAGATTGGCCAA
>PKYZ01000094.1 GCA_003132865.1 Bryobacterales bacterium | reverse complement strand
CCAGGAGGCCTGTCCCACCTAACTGAACAGCGTTGGCTTTATGGAGCATCGCCCCACTGTCTGATTGTCACTGTATTGTGCGAGCGTCAATAGCCTGTCCGGTCGGAGGATGGTCCGGCAAGCGAGGATGAGTGCACCTCAAAGCCGTCGCCCCGCGACTCTTTCCACAGCCGTAACTGTGCCAAGGCTGCATCCACCAAACACGTGAGCGCGGCCTCCACGCCGGGGGATAAAGACGTACCCCAGTCCGTGTTGGCGGGCTGCACGCCGAGTAAAACAATGTCCTGGGGTCTGGCCGACACCAAGGCCAGAGCCGCAATCAGATCGGCAACTCCCAACTGGTGAACACTCCATCCGCCCGAGGCACGCGAGATGCGTCCGAAATATAAGGCATCGGTTCCAGGCCGAGCGTGCCGCCGTCGAGAATCGTCACACCCGCGGGCACTCTCGGGTCACCCTGCAGCAGTCGTGCGGTTTGCACGCCAGCGCCATCATCCGAAAGGATAGTGTTGCCAACCCCTACTACCACCGTATCTGAAGAAAGCAAATCGCGCATTCCAGGTCCTTGACTGCCAACCACGTGCAGCCTCCGCTCAGGCCTCCACACGGGCCAGGACCCGCCCACGAACGTCCACCATGTGGACGGCGCAAGCCAGACACGGGTCGAAGGAGTGAATGTTGCGCAGAAGTTCCAGTGGGCGCTCGGGATCCGCGACCGGTGTCTTAATGAGCGCGGCTTCGTACGCGCCGCGCTGGCCGTGGGCGTCTCGCGGGCCTGCATTCCACGTGGAGGGCACCACCGCCTGGTAATTCTTGAGGATGCTCGCAAAAACGAAACGGGAATTCATTAAAAAAACTTAACGGGTTCCTAAAAAGCCTGGGCCGACCTTCGGATCGGTTGCGAGCACGCGCGAAACTGCATGGAGCGACGTGCTTTTCTCAACAAATGGATGGGGCATGTGCGGTGCCATCGGACCAGGGCACGCCACGGCTATCCAAGTGGTTGATCGTGAAGTTGTCTGGGGAAGGCGGGGTGCGCATCCGTGGGCAATCGGTAGCCCGTCGGCATTGGAGCGGCTCCGAGGCGCTTGCTTCATCAAGGCCGGTCCGGCCAGCCCGCATCTGCGATGTACGGCAACTTTGGCATTCCTGCAGTGCAGGTTCTGCACTTGGATGTGGTGAATGCACACCGAGGCTGGCTGGCCGTTCTGCATTGAAATCGCAGGTTTACTGCTTTGGACCAAAGCTTGCATAAACCCAGCTTTGGTCGCTGTGGTCCAGCCAGTAGGTATTTGCAACATCGAAACTTGGAGAGCTTTCCTCAGAATTTTAACACTAATGGGTTGTAAAATCGCTTTCATTCGATACAATGTTGTTTTGGGTTCGTTCAGCCTTGACGAGCGACAGGGCGGGTTGGCTTCCCCGCTCAGGTGAATGCGTGCGGCACTCAGGCCGCTCGCCCTTGGAGGGAGTATGCAGGTATCATCTTCGGTTTCTGGGATTTCGCGAATCCTTTTAGTGTTGCTGCTGGTGGCCGGATCGGTCGCCCTGGTCGGTGGGTCCAAATCGCCCTATTCGCCCCGCGACAAGGCTTACTGGGCCCCTAAGGCCTTGGTTGACTTCGTGAACCCCGGCTTGAACATCACCATCAACTCGGCCAAGATCTCGAGCGCCGGCGTCATCAGCGTGACGTATACGCTCACCGATCCTAATGGGCTGCCGTTGGATGCATCCGGCGCGACCACGCCGGGCGTCGTCTCGCTGGCATACGTCGCCGCGTACATCCCCAAGGGCCAGGAACAATATGTGGCGTACACGACTGCCTCGGCGACCGGCCCTGTTCTGGGCACCATCACCCGCCCGGATTTCGAATTGGGCGGCACGGCCACGCCGGTAGGCCCGGGCCAATACACGTACACCTTCATCGCTAAGGCCCCCGCGGGATTCGACCCCACCGTAACCACTACCGTCGCGGTCGACGGCAACCGCGACCAAACGGCGTTCAACTTGGGCACCAGCTACGCCGGGGCCACCTTCAACTTCGTCCCTAATGGCTCGGCGGTTACCGTCACCCGCGATGTCATCCGCACCCAGAGTTGCAATGCCTGCCACTACGATTTGGCCTTCCACGGCGGCTATGCCCACGGCATGCCGATGTGCGTCATGTGCCACCAGCCGCAGAACGCCGATCCCACCACAGGCAATACGCTGGATCTCAAAGTGTTTGCGCATAAGCTCCACATGGGATCGCAGTTGCCCAGCGTCCTTGGGTACACGTCCGGTACGACAACCGTTCCGCCGGCTCCCTATGAAATTATCGGTTACATGAATTCCGTAAACAACTTCTCTACGGTCATCGATCCCGCCAATCCCCAGCGTTGCGAGGTTTGCCACAGCCAGACCACCGGTGCGGTGCAAGCCAAGGTCTTCATGACGGAACCCAGCCGCGCGGCCTGCGGCGCATGCCACGACGATGTCAATTTCGCCACCGGCGCCAACCATCCCGGCGGTTTCCAGACGGACGACACCCAGTGCGCCAACTGCCACATCCCCAAAGGCGAGACGCCCTTTGATGCCTCCATCCTGGGAGCGCACGTGGTGGCCAACGACACGCCGGCCGCGTATCCGCCGAACCCGGATACGCTCATCTCGAGCGTCGTCGTAACCATCACGGGTGTGACCAATGCCTTAGCCGGGCAGAAACCCGTGGTCGGGTTCACCGTCAAAGATATAAATGGCAACCCACTAGCCCTGTCCAGTCTGGAGGATCTCGACTTCACCATGGCCGGCCCGACTACCGATTACGGGCTGCCAACCAGCTTCGGCAGCGGTGTCACCACGCCCGGCTACGACACAGAGGATGGCACCCAGGGAACCTGCAACGCGAGCGGCAGTTGCACCTACACCTTCCTGAACGCGGTTCCCGCGACGGCCACCGGAACCTACGCCATCGGCGTGGAATCGGAGCGAGTGGAGAACATTCTGGCTGGCACCAACGCGGCCCAGAGTGTTGAAAGCGGAACCCCGAACCAGGTCTTCTACTTCTCCGTCGATGGCTCACCGGTAGCGCCCCGCCGCACCGTGGTGGCCGAAACCAACTGCAATC
>PKYZ01000042.1 GCA_003132865.1 Bryobacterales bacterium | reverse complement strand
GTTATTGTTTGCTTCAGCCGGGGTCTCGCTGTTGGCACAAGCCCCTGATAAATGCAAAGATCTTGCCAACTTTCAAATGCCTGGAAGCAGGATTGAGATCACCCGCGCCGAGATCGTCGCAGCCGGGGTGGCGAATACTGGGCGGGGCGGTCCATCTGGACCAGTGTTGCCGGCGCGCTGCCGCGTCGATGGCATCATCGACCGCCGAACGGGAGCCGACGGTAAGACATACGGCATCCGCTTCGCCATTGCCCTTCCCGAGAAGTGGACCGGCCAATACCTGCAGCAGGGCGGCGGCGGCCTGAACGGAACGGTCGCCGANNAGGCCGTGCTCGATTTTGAGTTTTTGGCAATCGGACGGCTGGCCGTCGTAGCGAAGCGGATCATGGAAGTTCACTATGGCAGGGCACCGGAACATTCGTATTACGTGGGTTGCTCCACCGGAGGCCGCGAAGCGATGCTGATGGGCCAGCGATACCCGTCCTATTTCGACGGTATTGTTGCCGGCGCTCCGGCAATGCGAACGGGCTTTTCCAATTTAGCCACGCGCTCCGTTGCCGTGGCGCTGAATGCAATCGCACCGAAAGACGCGAACGGGCGTCCCGGCGCGGCATTGTCGGATGGCGATAAGAAAGCAGTCATCGCAAAGCTTCTGGAAGTGTGCGACGCGCGGGACGGCGCTGCGGATGGGATGATTTTCGACGTGACGGGCTGCACTTTCCGTCCTGCCGATTTGCAGTGCGCGGGAACAAAGACGGAAGGATGTCTGTCGGCGGAGCAAGTGGCCGCCATCGAAAAAGGGTTCGCGGGCCCAATGACTTCGAGCGGTAAACAGGTCTACTCCGGTTTCTTCTACGACACCGGAATCGCGGCGCAAAGCGGTATCCCCGGTCTTCTGAATCCGGGTCCGAGTCCGGTGGGCGGTCCCACGGTTGCTACGAAGCAAGATGTGGATGGCGAAGCCGCGGTGGTGGACAACAATCCCACGGCACGCATTGGCGATAGCAATAGCTGGGTGAATCTCAATAGCTTTTCCTCGCACGGAGGCAAGCTGATCTTCTATCACGGCGTCAGCGATCCATGGTTTTCGGCGAAGGATACGATCGATTACTATCAGCGCATGACGGCGGCCAATGGTGGCGAGTCCAAGGTGAAAGACTGGAGCCGGCTGTTCCTGGTGCCGGGCATGGGCCACTGCGGCGGCGGTACTGCCACACTGGACACTTTCGATATGCTCACCGCATCCGTGAACTGGGTTGAAAAGGGGAAGGCGCCCGAGTCAGTTACCGCGACGGGGCGAGCTTTCCCCGGCCGCAGCCGCCCGTTGTGCGCCTACCCTGCCCNNAACCTGGAAGACGCCGCGAGTTTCGAGTGCCGGCAGTAGACTATGGCTCGGCGCCTCACTCGGTAGAGCCGTTCGCGGGCGCCTGGGGCACGCAGTTCTAACGTAATGGATTTGGAAGAAACAAATGACCAGACTCGATGCGAACCATTCCAGACGGCAGTTTGTGCGTGGGGCCGCATGCGTAACGGCCGGTGCGCTGGCCGTGCCACGCCTCGCGATCTGTCAGAGCGGTCACGACGTGGTGGAGACGACACATGGCCGGNNGGAATCCATTACGGGGCCGATACGAGCGGCAGGAACCGGTTCCTGCCTCCGCAGAAGCCGGCCAGTTGGTCGGGCGTTCGAGAATGCGCGGACTGGGGGCATGTGACCCCGCAGCACATCAATCCTAATCCGAGCGCATACACGAAGTATGTCGGCTGGAACAATTATCGCGGCGGAATGAGCGAAGACTGTCTTGTGGTGAACGTCTGGACACCAGCTCTTCGCGGTAACGGCAAACGTCCAGTGATGTTCATTATTCACGGCGGCGGATATACCAGCGGCTCCGGCAACCTGGAGGCCCTGGAAGGACAGCATCTGGCGAAGCTTGCCAATATGGTGGTGGTTACGGTCAACCACCGGGTGGGCATGCTGGGGTTCGCCGATCTATCGGGATTCGGCGGCGACGAACNNGATCATGGCCCTCGAGTGGGTCCGCGACAACATCGGGCAGTTCGGCGGCAATCCGCAAAGCGTCACCATTGCCGGTCAGTCAGGCGGTGGCGGCAAGTGCTCGCATCTCATGGCGATGCCTTCCGCGCGAGGCCTGTTCCACAAGGTGGCGATTCAGTCTGGTTCCACGCTGAAGACCGGCCGTCATGAAGATCGCCAGAAGGACGCCGAACGGCTCTGCACGAAGCTGGGCGTCGCAGCGGGTGAGCTCGCGAAACTGCAGTCAGTTGCGTTCCGGGATATCGTGGACAACCAGGCGAATGCGGGGCCGGTGCTTGACGGCAATGTCGTACCGCGCGATCCATTCGATCCGGATGCGCCGGCGATGTCGGCGAGTGTTCCAATGATTATCGGCACATGTCTGGAGGATTTCGGATTCACGATTACAGACACTTCCGACGACGATCCGTCGCTCCGCAAATGGGTGGAGAACCAGCTTCGACCTCTCAAAGCAGATGGCAAAGCGGAGGAAGTGCTCGCCTTGTACCGCAAACACTATCCACGGGAAAACGGGTTCCTGCTCCGCGCTATCCTGGCAACAGATCGCGGCGGCCGACGCAGTGCGGTTACCCAGGCGGAGCGTAAGGCGGCTCAGGGCGCCGCGCCCGTCTATATGTATCGATGGGACTGGCCGGCGCACGGCGAAGGCGCGCATTGGGGCGCGGTACATGGAACCGATCTCAGTCCGGCATTTGCGAATCCCACGACTGCGATGACGGGGAACAGCGAAGGCGGGAAACGTCTGGCGCTGCAGTTAGGCTCTGCTTTCGCGGCGTTTGCCCGGACCGGCAACCCGAATCATTCCAGGATTCCGACCTGGCGCCCGTACAACGAGTCGCAGCGGCCGGTGATGGTGTTCAACTCAGAGACGCGGCAGCTGAATGACCCCGACCGCGAGCTGCGGCAGATGTGGGACCAGATCTCGGCGAAGTAGTGCGGGAGTCGACAAACATCGAGTTATTGGCACCCACCTATCCGACAGTGGGAACCACCCAGATTTTGGATCGGCGCCACGGACGCGCGTTAGAGTTAGCAGAGCCCCCGGCGGGCCGATTGGCTTCCCGGGGCCGGCGGCGGTGGGCAAGAGTAGAAGTGAGCTTAGTCATCTGTTCCTCGCTTTTCCAAAAGGTGATTGTAATGTTTGCTGAAATATGGGACAGGAGCCCTGCAGGCGCTGCCGGCAAGGGTTCGCGACGCACGCGGTACCTGACAAGTTCACAGATTCACTCTCATGCTCGCGCCTGGATGCGAATCG
>PKYZ01000620.1 GCA_003132865.1 Bryobacterales bacterium | reverse complement strand
TGTATCTGCTGTTCGCCATGGCGGCCTTCACCAGCGCCGAGATCCGGCGCTCGATGCAGAAGCGGCTGACGGTGGCGCGCAGCGGATTGCGCCGGTTCCACCTGCGTCTGGCGGCGCTGACGGCCGTCATCACAATGGCGTGAAGAGGACGATCGAGAGAATGTGATCCATAGGGCGGATTGGAGAGATTATATTACCACCAAGGCGGAAGGCGCGGATTCGCAAAGAGACGACTTATGCGATATACCTATAGAAGCACCGCCATGCCTGTCTCCATTCGCATTACCCTGGCGCAGCAGCAGTCGTTCGAGCTGCAATGCGGGAACCAGTCGCGCCCCGTGGACTGGAAAGACGTCGAGTCCCTCGCCACAACCGCCGACCGCGAATACTTCGGCGAAGGCCAGGCGCACGATGGCGACTGGGCTCCCAGCTTGCCCCAACTGGCCGCGCTGGGCCGCCGCCTCTTCCAGTGGCTGGACGGCCCGGAGGGCTGGCTCCGCACCGGCTTGACCAACGGAGAAACCACCGTGCTGCTCGATCTGGCGGCTCCGCTTCAGGCGCGCGATCTGAATCCCGCCACGGAGTTGCTAGTGCGCAAGCTCGCCCATCTACCCTGGGAGTTACTGCATGATGGCAAAGCCTTTCTCGCCGAGCTAGGCATCCAGCCCGTTCGCGTGATGCAATCGCGATCGAACCACGCCCAGCCGGCCAACCGCCCGCTGCGGCTCCTTTTCATGGCCACATCGCCGGAAGACGTGCTCCCGGAGCTCAACTACGAACAGGAAGAGACCAACATCCTGGAAGCTACGCGCCAGCAGCCGATCGAACTCGTGGTGGAAGAAAGCGGATCCGTCTCGCAGTTGGAGAACCTGGTGGCCTCCTTCGACCCCCACTACTTCGACGTCTTCCACATTACGGGCCACGGCATGATCGAAGACGGCACGCCGCAGTTTTTGACCGAAGACGAGCAGGGCGGCGCGCAGCGCACCACGGCGGAGCAACTCGCCGAAGCTTTCGGCCGACGCTGGCCCCGGCTTCTGTTTCTTTCCGGCTGCCACACGGCGCAGGCGCCGGACCGCGGCACGATCCCGTCGATGGCGCACGCGCTGGTATACGCCGGGGCGGACGCGGTTCTCGGATGGGCGCAGCCGGTCTACGACAGCACGGGCATCTTCGCCGCCAAGCAACTCTACCGGGCCCTCGCCACCGGGGAGACAACGCTCGATGCGGTGGCAGCCGTGCGCCGCGAGATGCTGCGCGAATTCCTGAAGGACACGCGTCAGGCTGCTTGTTCCGACTGGCACCTGCTGCGCCTGTATCAAGGGGTGCGCGATACGGCGGCGCTGGTCACTCCCCTCCGGACCCCCAAGCGCGGGCAGATCAAGGTGAAGCCGCCCGAGGCGGACTTTCTGGATGCGGAAGGCACGGTCAAGGTGGCCAACGCGTCGGCCTTCTTCGGCCGGCGGCGCGAGATGCAGCGCTGCCTCAAGGCGCTTGCCTTCCCCGGCGATCACTACGGCGTATTCCTGCACGGTATCGGCGGCTATGGCAAGAGCACCATCGCCGCGCGCCTCTGCCGCCGCCACGAAGCGCTGAACCCCGGTTTTGAGCGGGTGGTGCTGATCGGTCCGGTGGATGAGGCCAGATTGCGCCAGCGGCTCAGCGACAAGTTCGGCGGCATCCCGGAAGTGATCGACATTCTGAACCAGCCCAAGATCGAGTTCAAGCATCAACTCGCCGGGTTCTTCAACATCATCGAGGGTCAGGGCCGCCGGCTGCTGCTGGTGCTGGACGATTTTGAGCAGAACATCCCGCAAGCTCGCGTGGAGGATGGCTCGTTGCGCCTGGCTGCCGATGCGTGGCGCGCCCTGCAGGCGCTCTGTTTCGCGCTTGAAGAATCAAGCGCCGCCAGCCGCCTGATCGTCACCTGCCGCTATTATTCGGCGAAGGAACTGCCGGCCAACCGCCTCTTCGTGGAAGGGCTCTCCGGCATGCTCGCCGGAGACATCGGAAAGAAAACGCGCGCTTTGGTCGCGGGCGTGCCCCCGGCGCAACGAAATCCGCAGCGCGAGCACAAGATTGTGAAGGTAGCCGACGGCAATCCGCGGCTGCTCGAGCGGCTGATGGCGCTCGCGCTGCGGCCAGACGTGGTCGAGGATGCCTTCCTGGACCGGTTGGGCGCCGCAGTGCGCGAATTCCGCGAGGGTTTGTTGGCCGAGAAGCTGCTTGGCGCGCTCAGCGAGCCGGAGCGCAAGGCGCTGGCCCGCATGACCCTGTTCGAATTGGCGGTGCCGATGGCGGTGGTCGCGGAACTGGCTGAGGGCGCGCCGGTGGAGAGTGCGGGGGCCCTGGGCCTCTTGGAGAAGCAGGTCGCCCGCGGAGAGCATCTCTATCGCGTGACGACTGTTTTGGAACCGTTGTTGCGGCCGGCTCTGAGCGAGGTGGAATGGAGCGAAGCGCGCCGGCGGGCAGCGCGGATGCTCCACAAGGTGTGGTGGGACGATCCGGACGCGAGGAGCGAAGGCCGCGGACTGGAAGTGGTGCGGCTGGCGGTGGCGGCGGGCGAACAGGAACTTGCCGTCGGCCCTGCCGATGCCATCGCTACGCGCTGGATCGACCGCAACCGCTACCTGGAGGCGGTCGTATTGTGCCGCATGGTCCTGGCGGCATTTGACGACTACCGGATCCTGGGTACCATTGCGCGCGCCGAGGCGGTACTCGGTGACACCCAGTCAGCCAAGAGCCACTATGAGAGGGCTCTTTCCG
>PKYZ01000471.1:211-3404 GCA_003132865.1 Bryobacterales bacterium | reverse complement strand
TCAGGCGGTCGAAGACCTAGCCGTATGCCCGCGAAAGTCGCCTGCTTTTTGGCGTGCGCTCTCCGTCTGCGCGCAGGACCAGCCGCCCGCCATTCGCCAAGACAATGTGCCCGAGCTATTCCACGGCGTTCAAATCGTGGGATCGATCCCCACCATTATCGCAACGTCTCACCGCAATGCTGCGGCACGATCAGGTGGGTGGCCCCGCGCTGAGAGGCGGCTATTACTTCTTCGAAAAGCGCGGGGCTGAGCAAGAGCTATGGTCGATTTACCGGCGCAAGGCCACCGGCGGCCCCGACGAACTGCCGATAGATCCCGCGCCGCTGAGCGCGGACCACCGCACCAGCGTTGGCCTGGAGGGCGCTTCAGAGGACGGCAACCTGCTCGCCTATTCCGTTCGGCAGGGCGGCGAGGATGAGACTGAAATCCACATTCTGGACGTGCGCAAGCGCCAGGGCAAGCGCGACGCAGGCAAAAGGCTCTACTATCACGCGCTGGTTCCCGGCGCCGCGAACGACACAGAAGTGTTCGGCGAGGGCTTCGGACCGGATACCTGGATTGCGCCGGTCACGTCCGAGAATGGACGCTACCTGTTGATCGTCGTGCAGCATGGCTGGGCCAAAGGTGAACTCTATTTTCAGGACCTTTCCGGCAGCGGACCGCCGCGGCCCGGCAACTAGCCGAGCGAGACGGCCTCGAGGTCCACGGAACTTTCTGGGTTCTTACACAGTTCCACGAATTGGAACTGCTCTCCTCAAGCGATCTCCGCGGTTCCTTTGCATCGTTGCATCACCGTGGAATTCGACTGCCATGGAAGACCGTGAGTGAGTTCTTGTCGCGAATCGGACAGCAGCCTTTATAGCGCCCTCTACTCGTGCCGCAAGGCGACAGTCGGATCCAGCCTCGCCGCCCGCCGCGCCGGGATATAGCTGGCCGCCAACGATACGGTCGCCATGGCCGCCAGCACGCCGCCGAAGGTGGTCCAGTCGGTCGCGCTGACGCCAAAGATCAGGCTGCTTAGTAGCCTCGCTATAAAGACCGAGCCTGCCAGGCCGATGCCGAGACCGATGCCTGCGAGCAGCATGCCGCGGCCCACCAGCATGCGCAGCACGGAATCCCGCTGCGCCCCCAGCGCCAGCCGCACGCCGATCTCGTGCGTGCGCTCGGTCACCGCATAGGCCATCAGGCCGGAGACTCCGATGGCGGAGAGCGCCAGCGCGATCGCGCCCAGAATGGTCATCATCACCGCTACGTACGACAACCCCAGCACCGCATCCGTCATCACGCGGTCGAGCGTCTTGATCTCCGCCAGCGGCTGGTCGGGATCTACCTTCGCCACTTGGCTCCGCACCGCCGGCACAACCCGCATGGGATCGCCGTGCGAGCGGACCGCCAACGTCGTCCAACCCTCCGGCGCCTGCCGGTAACTCTGGTAGAGCACCGACGGCGGTTCCTTGTCCAGCCAGTCATACTGGATCTCGCCCACCACTCCCACGATCGTCAGCCAGGGCTTCTCCGAATCCGCCGCGCCGGCTTTGATGCGTCTCCCCAGCGGGCTCTCGCCCGGCCAGTAGCGCCGCGCCATGCGCTCGCTCACCACCGCCACCGGCAGCGACTCCGCGCCATCCCGCTCGCCGATCGCGCGTCCTTCGCGCAGAGGGATTCGCATCAGCGAAAAGTAATCCGGGCTGATGGTCTCCAACTGTGCGGACCGGTATTCGCCCTTTTCGACCGGCACACCCTCAATGCCGAGTTGCACGATGTGTCGGCCATCGCCATAAGGCAGACTGCGCACGATGGCCGCCGACTCGATCTCCGGCACGGACTGCAACCGCTCCAACACCTGCCCGTAGAACGCCGCGCGCTTCTGCGGGTCTTTATACTTGCCCTCCGGCAGGTTGATCTGGATGCTCAGCATGTGCTGCGGATCGTAGGGTTGCCGCACGGCCAGCAGCGAGTTCACGCCTGTGACCAGGAGGCCGGCGCCAGTGAGCAGCACCAGGGCCAGCGCCAGCTCCGCTACCACCAATACGCTGCGCACGCGCTGCCGCGCACGGCCCGCGGAAGTTCCCCGGCCGGACTCCTTCAGCGTTTCGTTCAGATCCGGCTTCGAGCTTTGGATGGCGGGCGCCAGGCCCGAAACAATGCCGGCAAGCACCGCCAGGCCCAGGGCAAATGCGAACGCACGCGCGTCAAGCTGGATCTCATACCAGCCGGCGATGTGGCGGGCGATATCCGCCGGCATGTAATGCAGGATCAGATCCACGCCCCATTCGGCGAGGGCCAGGCCGGCGGCCGCGCCCACTAGCGAAAGCGCGATGCTCTCCGTGAGCAACTGCCTTACGACGCGCCAGCGTCTGGCACCCAGCGCGGTTCGCACCGCAAACTCCTTCTGCCGCGCGGCCCCGCGCGCGAATTGCAGGTTCGCCACGTTGGCGCAGGCGATCAGCAACACGAACATTACCGCGGCCATCAGCATCACGGTGTACCGGTAAGTGAGGTCGCCGGTGACAAAGTACTTGATGGGAACGACCTGCGCGTCCCAGCCGCGGTTGGTCTCGGGATACTGCTCGCCCATGCGGCGCGAAATGGCGGTCATCTCGGCGGAGGCTTGGCGGATCGATACGTCGGGTTTCAGCCGCGCCACGATCTCCAGATAGTGACGCCCGCGCACCTGGCTCTCCTGCGGATCCATCGCCCAGGGAACCCACATTTCGACGCTCACCGGAAAGTTGAACTTCTTATCCATCACGCCGATCACCACGCGGCTGAGACCGTCCAGCTTGATGGTCTGGCCGACAATCGTGCGATCCGCGCCGTAGCGCCGCTTCCAGAGACCGTAGCTGAGCACAACGGTCTGGTTCGGGCCGGCGCGCTCCTCTTCCGGCAGGAACACGCGGCCCAGCATGGGCTTCGCGCCGAGCACTTCGAAGAAGTTGGCCGCGGCGCGCGCGGCCATTATGTGCTCCGGCTCGCCGGTGCCGGTCAGGTTAGCGTCATCCCACGTGTAGGGTGAAAGCACAGCGAACGACCGGCTCTGGCGTTTCCAATCGAGATAGTTGGCCGGCGATACGCTGGTCCATTCGGCCGTCTGGTGTGGCGCACGCTCCATCAGGACGACCAGGTTCTCCAGGTTCGGCAGGGCCACCGGCTTTAGAAGGAAGGCATCCGCCACGCTGAAGATGGCCGTGTT
>PKYZ01000471.1:0-186 GCA_003132865.1 Bryobacterales bacterium | reverse complement strand
ACCTGGAGGTCTGCCCCACTTATGTGAATTTGACGCGTCGGCCGTGCGCCATCGGCATGATGCAGATGGTGCCGTTCACATTCTTCAGATCGATGTAGGTCCCGCCGCCCTTCAGCACGCCGTGCAACTGGCTGCCGGCGGAGTGGTCCTGGCTCACGGGAATGCCGAAGTCGTTGTCGATGCCGC
>PKYZ01000355.1 GCA_003132865.1 Bryobacterales bacterium | reverse complement strand
CGCAGCCGAAGTCGTCGGCGATGCGCAAGGCCGCGATGTACATTTTGCATTGTTCGAGGATCTGCCCGTCGGTCAGGTCGGCCTCGGGATCGCTGCCCGTGCGAAACTGTACGCCCTTGCGATCGAGCCAGGCGCGCACCGCGCGCGCTTCGTCGCCGCTGGTCGCGAGCATTTCCGCGTACAGCGCCGACTGGCTGAGCCGCTCCTTGAACACGCCGGTGGGATGCAGCAGCTCATCAGGGATGATGGCGTTGTACATGCCCATGCAGCCTTCGTCGAAAACACCCAGAATGGCCTTGTTGCGGCGCAATTCGGCCGCCAGGCGAGCGCCGGTCTCCTCCGCGCGCGGCGGCAGTTTGCAGGCTGAAAGCGGGCGCACGTGGCTGGTATCGTGCCGGACAGGCTCGCCCGCGAGCCAACGGCGCAAGCCGTCGAGGAAGAAATCATCCGTGAAATCCGCGCTCCATAAAGAGCTGTACGCGACGCCGGCCTTGGTCAGCGAGGCGTTCAGGTTCAGCATCCCGACCAGGCCCGGCCATTCGCCGCTCCAGTTGGCCACGGTGAGGATGGGGCCGCGATGGCTGTAGAGGCCGTGCAGGATGTGATGGCTATACTGCCAGACCGCCTCGACCACCACCAGCGGCGCGCCGGGCGGGATGCCGCGGAACACTTCCATTCCGCGCTTTTGGCTATCGATGAAGCCGTGACCTTTGGCGGGGTCGCAGGCGTGACCGCGTTCGACCGCGCGGCCCAACCGCCGGATGGCGCCCGTGACGGATTCCTCGGCGCGCGCCTGGGCCGGCCAGCATTTCTGGTTGGCGGCCAGGCGCAGATCGCCGTTCGCAATTAAGATGACTGGATCTGGCATGACCACATTCTTGCATCGCGCGCGGCCGGAGTCCACCGGGTCGGCGTGCTAAGCTGGATGCATATTGCGTGCGCGAGGGCCGGTAGCTCAGTCGGTAGAGCATTTGCCTTTTAAGCAAAGGGTCGCGGGTTCGAGTCCCGCCCGGCTCACCACTCTAAACCACGTATTTTCCATTATTTAGGGGCCTCTCCCTTTTCGTGTCGCGGATATGTCGCTACCATTCGCACGCCCCAGCGATCTTGAGAAGCCGTGTCGCCGCGGAGGCTTTCTCTCTGCACGATGGGATCGTTCTTCCACGCGCGCACCAAGCCCGATTCGAGTTGTGCTTGACGCGCCTGCACCCAAGGGGCGTAATGGCGCTCGGTAATCTTCACCGACGAGTGCCCCAGCAGGATGGAGACGCGCTCGATGGGGACACCTTCCAGGAGCAACTCCACGGCCAGTGTGTCCCAGAACCGGTGCGGGTGGCCCCCTTGCACGCCGGCGATTTCGCACAAGCGACGGAAGGTGCGACGCCAGTTTCCGGCGAGCGTTTCTTTCGAGCCGACGCCGGTCCAGAACCAGTAGCGTTCGCTCATGCGGGGGCACCTTTCGAGCGCCTCAACGACAAATGGCGGAAGCGGGACGTACACCGGCACGCCGGTTTTCTGGGTGTAGAGGAACAGGCGATTACCCGACAGCCGGTCCACCGCGCAACTCGCGGCATCGCCGATGCGAAACGCGGAGTACCGCGCAAACAGGATGAAGGCGCGGAGGCGGCATGCGTTCTCCTGGCCGGTGTGCCCGTGCCAGTCGGTGTACTGCTCGCAGGCAGCCAGCAGAGCGGACATCTCTTCCCGCGTGAACGACATCGTCGGCGCATCCTTGACCTTGGGGCGCTTCAGCTTGAGCGCCAGGTTTTCGCTCCACCAGCCACGATCCATAAAGAAGCGGCCGACCGCACGTAGGCGCTCCAGTTTCTTTCCACCCGAAATGCCGCCGTCCTTCCACTGCCCCCGAAAGCGACTAAGCTCCGGCAACGTGATCTGCGTAGTAAATTGGAGGCCGGCCTCGGCGCAGAACTGCAAGAGCGACGGCGAATGCTTTTCGCGATTCTCGGGTTTGCGCTGGTTGATGAGCAGGACCCGGTACTTCTTCAGACTTGCATCGGAGAGCCGCTGCGCCTCGATGTCCGCCAGGAACGCGGCGCATGCCTCCGCGACCGGCATCCCGGCCGGGACCTCCTGCTGGACACTCCCCGCGATCTCCCAATCGCGGGTGATTTCTTTGGCGCGCGTCCAGTCCCGAAGATCGAGGGACTTATTCACACGAACGCCGCGCAGGTATCCGTCCACCCAAACAGGACAGCCGCAATTGTTGTCCTTACGGTTTCCGTTCGTGCTCTTGCCGGTCCAAAATCGGCAGGACTTCACGTGGCGGCGATATAGGTTCAGCATAGCGGTGACATGTTACCTCTGAAGGCGTTGGTGAACGCGCTCCAGAACGCTGTGTGGGATTCGGATGGTCTTATATGGGCGCTTCCCTTTTTTGAGGGGGCCCTGAAACACTACTATTCCTGGCTCGTCCTGGAACATCCGCCGGATCGTCTCGACGTCGAGGCGCCAGAATGCCGCGAT
The DNA here is from genome assembly GCA_003132865.1 of Bryobacterales bacterium. The sequence continues at coordinate 635 of PKYZ01000355.1, read as the reverse complement.
GTCGGACGGGGCGTAGTGCTGTTCGGCCGAAACGTGTCCGTCAATCGAGAGGCCGGGATGTGTGAGTGCATCGTACATTGCCATTCGTGGGTACCTTTATTTCACTGATCGGGCCGGGAGTGCGCTGGACGGACGACCAGACCCCGTTCTGTGCCTTCGCTTTCGGCACGAAATCAAGTTGCGACCTCGCGTAGCTCTTAACCTCCTTTGGCCACAGCTATCCTGTCCGCCCGGCCAGGCCGGATTGGGGTGAAGGACCCGCAGCCCGTGCGCCCCGGTGAATCGCTGATTCTGTGGAGAAGAAACCAGGCGCGAACAGAAAAGAAAGGCGCAGGCAGCTATCTGCCATCGGCGGCGGCCCTGTGGCAGGCCGCTTCCTCTTCGTGGAATTCGGCGGCCTTGCCGAAATACACCCTTGAGATTTCCTCGGTTGTTCTCATAAAAAACGCTCCTCATGCATTTCGAAAAACGCAATTGTTGCCTTACTTCCCTCGCGGCCCGTTGCTTAGGAACTGCGCTTTCTGTGCGGGTTCACAGCCGCGGCTTTGATCCTTCATGCCCTCAGCAAAGGCGGCCGTCTTGCGCAGCCCAGCCAAGCCGAATATTGGATAGCTTGCGAAGCCTTGCGGGCCGCC
>PKYZ01000280.1:8889-11285 GCA_003132865.1 Bryobacterales bacterium | reverse complement strand
GATTTCGACGATCTGCTGCTGGAGGCCGTGCGGTTGCTCTACCACGATGAAGCCACCCGCGCGCTGTACAACCGGCGGCTCAGCTACATCATGATCGACGAGTATCAGGACACCAACCGCAGCCAGTACGAGCTGATGCGGCTGCTCTCGGAAACGCACGGCAATGTATGCGTGGTGGGCGACGAAGATCAGTCGATTTATAGCTGGCGGGGCGCCGATATCAAGAACATTCTGGATTTCGAGCGCGACTTCCCGCGCGCCCGCGCCATCCGGCTGGAACAGAATTACCGGTCCACCAAGAACATCCTGGCGGCCGCCGGCGCGGTGGTGGCGAATAACAAGGCGCGCAAGGGCAAAACGCTCTGGACCGAGGCGGACCACGGCGAGATGCTGGGTTTGTACGGGGGGTGGGACGCGGAGAACGAAGGAATGTTCATCGCGAAAACCATCGAGCGTCTGCTGGCGGAGAATCCCAACGATCGCGTGGCGGTGCTGTACCGGACCAACTCGCAATCGCGGCAGATCGAAGAAGCGCTGCGGCGGCATGGCCGGAAGTACCTGGTGGTGGGAGGATTCAGTTTTTACCAGCGCGCCGAAATCAAAGACGCCGTAGCGTATCTGAAACTGGCGGCGTCGAATCAGGATTCGGTGAGTCTGCTGCGCGTGATCAACACGCCGGCGCGCGGCATCGGCCGCACCACGGTGGACCAGGTGGACGCGTTCGCGCGGGAACATGGACTGAGCTTGTGGGACGCCGTGTCGCGCATGATCGACCAGCAATTGTTTCCGGCGCGCGCGCAGTCGGCGTTGGTGGCGTTCCGGACCATGATTCAGGAACTGTCGCTGCGGGCGATGAGCGAGCCGCTGCCGGATGCCATACGGTTCATGCTGGACCGCACCGGCTACGGCAAGATGCTGGAGCAGGAGGGCACTCCCGAATCGGAAGGCCGGCTGGAGAACCTCGGCGAGCTGGTGAACGCGGCCGCGGAGGCCGCGGAGCGCGGCGAAACCCTGGGCGATTTCCTGGATCATGCGGCCCTGGTGGCGGACGCCGACGCGGTGGACGAACATGCGCAGGTGAGCCTGTTGACGCTGCACAACGCCAAGGGCCTGGAGTTTCCTATCGTGTTTTTGGCGGGCATGGAAGAGGGGCTGTTCCCGCATCAGCGGTCCATGGCCTCGGTGGCGGCGCTCGAAGAAGAGCGGCGCTTATGCTACGTGGGGATGACGCGCGCGCAAAAAAGGCTGTATCTGACCTGGGCCAAGTATCGGCGCCGATTTGGTGGCGGGGAACAGGAGCACACGGCGCCGTCACGGTTTCTGAGTGAAGCGCCGGCGGATCTGATTGTCAATCTGGGCGAAGACGATAGCGTGCCGCAAGTGGATCTGCACGCCGAGCGCTACCAGGTGCGGCAAAGCGCGCAGCGCAATACTTTCACCGGAAAGACTTATAATTCCCTGGAGAACATCTCGCAATTCTTCGCCGACCGGGGAGTGGCGTACCCGGCGCAGAAACCGCCCGGCATTGCGCAGCGGCCGCCGGCTCCAGTGGGCACGCCCGCCAAGCTCCCCGCGGCTGCGCCGCCGCGCAGGTCCGCGCGAACCGGCATGACGGTGGAGCATCCGAAGTACGGCACCGGAACGGTGGTGCGGCGCGAGGGCGACGGAGAAGACACCAAGATTACAGTCAGCTTTCCGCGTTACGGGCTGAAGAAGCTGGTGGAAAAGTATGCGGGGCTGAAGAGAGGCTGAAATGAATACGACGGCAATCGCTGATAAACTTGAACGAAAGAAGTTGAAGAGGGTGGCGCGCAAGAAGGCGGCTCCCAAGGCCAAGCGCGCGGCAGGCGTGGCGCGCGGCTCGATGAAGAAAAAAGTCAAGAAGATGGTGCAAGGTCAGCGCAAACGCTAAATGCTGAGCCGCGACCGTAAGGGAGCGGTTCCTGGGAAAGGCCGTTGAGCCAGCTATTCCGTACCAAGAGCATCGACGCTCTGATTAAGGCTTCCGAGGAGCCGGATAAGCGCCTGCGCAAGACGCTCGGCCCTTGGAGCCTCACGGCGTTCGGCGTGGGCGCGGTCATCGGCTCCGGTATCTTCATCCTGACCGGCACGGCGGCCGCGGGTGAAACCCTACGCAACACCTCGATCCTGCACGCGACCGTTCTGGATCTCATCCTGCATGGACCGCACGCGGTTTCCATGGTGGGGAGGCCGGGAGCGGGGCCGGGCATTTCGCTGTCCTTTCTGTTGACGGCGATTTGCTGCGGCTTCGCGGCGCTGTGCTACGCGGAGCTGGCCTCCATGATCCCGATCGCGGGCAGCGCGTACACTTACGCCTATGCCACGCTGGGAGAGATCATCGCTTGGATCATCGGGTGGGACCTGATCCTGGAGTA
>PKYZ01000280.1:0-8859 GCA_003132865.1 Bryobacterales bacterium | reverse complement strand
GTGCCGTCGCTGGTGATCCTGCTCATTCTGACATACATTCTGGTGCGCGGCGTGAAAGAAAGTGCCAGCACTAATAACGTCATGGTGCTGGTCAAAATCGCAGCCATTCTGATCTTCGTGTTCGGCGCGGCGCACGCGGTGAAGAGCGATAACTGGCATCCGTTTTTGCCGAACGGATTTCCAGGCGTCCTGACCGGCGCGGCCATTGTGTTCTTCACCTACATCGGATTCGATTCGGTATCGACCGCGGCGGAGGAGTGCAAACAGCCGCAGCGCGATCTTCCGCTGGGGATCATCGCGACGCTGATCATCTGCGCGGTGCTCTACATCGCGGTTTCGTTGGTGCTGACCGGCATTGCGAACTACAAAACCCTGAACAACGCCGCGCCGGTAGCGAACGCGCTCAAGGCGCTGGGCTTCAATCATATTCGCGGATGGGTAAGCATCGGCGCCATCGTGGGCATGCTTTCCTCGCTGCTGGTGTTCCAATACGGACAGGCGCGCATCTGGTTCGCCATGTCGCGCGATGGATTGCTGCCGAAAGTGTTTTCGAAGATACACCCGGAGCATAAGACGCCGCACATCAGCACGTGGATCGCGGGACTGGTGGTGGGCATACCGGCCGGCGTTTTCGATATCGATTGGTTCGCGGATCTGGCGAATATCGGGACGCTGTTCGCTTTCATCGTAGTTTCCGCCGGGGTGATCGTGCTGCGCCGCAAGCAGCCGGAGCGGCCCCGCGGCTTCCGCGTACCGGGATCGCCGTACCTGCCGGGCCTGTCGATTGTGACGTGCCTGGTGCTGATGATGTCGCTGCCGGTGGAGACATGGGTGCGCTTCTTTGTCTGGCTGGTGATCGGATTCGCCATTTACTTCCCGTTCGGGCGGAAGCACAGCACGATGGCAAAGGAAGCGGCGCAGGCGGCCCGGTGAGAGCCGAATAACTAGCAGTTTCAGGGAACGCGGCGTGTGACCGGAAACCGCCCTTAGCTGATGGTGTCTAACCCCAAATGCCGGGGCCGAGAGCCAGATTCGATTGCGATCGACAACACCACACTCCATTTTAGTCATTTTGCTATGCGGGAGGAGTTGACTTAACTCCGATGCCTGACGAACCACAATCTCATTCTGGTTACTTGCCCCAGCCAAGTGGATCAGTTGAAAATACAAATTCAACTCGCACAGATGGAACTGGTAAAGCTCACGCCGGGTTCTCTGGAGGCCGTAAAGATACAAGCTGATATTGATGACTACAAACTTTCGAAGAAAAAGAAAAGCGACGCCTTCGATGACGCGTTTTCGCAATTGCAAAAAAGCGATGAGACATTGCACGAGGCTGTCATGCGGCACGAACCGAGCGGTGGAGATGGACTTTGGGATTGGGCGAGTGCGGTATATGAGCGGTGGGTTAGCAAGGCAGTGAGGGTACCTGCTACCACATGTCGCATGGTCATGGTTTCTTCTCTGGGGGGCTACTTTCTGATTTTACGAAGCATAAACCGGGATTGTACGCCTCCGCGCGATGCACGCTCATGCGAAACGAGCATTGCGGGTTTGTTTAAGAGGCTTGACCCCGTATGCGAGGCGGCTAAGGCCGCTCAGAATCAAATTTATGACAGCCAAAGAGTCGCTTGCGAGTCCCGCAAGGCCGCTGAGCGTGCCCAGTGCGAAGCTCGCAAACAGTTTTGTTTTTCGGCCGCGAAGGTGTGCAGTGATGATCGCGAGAAAGCGGCGGCATCAAATATAGAAGGGACTCTCGTTTTATGGGTGGATGATCATCCCGATAACAACCTTTATGAGCGCCAAGCCCTTACCGAGCTTGGGGGTACGATCACCCCTGCCAGTAATACTCAAGAGGCATTGAGCAAGCTCGAACATTTCGAGATACTCGAGATGGTGGGTCGCCGAACGGCCAAGTCTGATGCGATCATTTCGAACTTTCGCCGGTCTGACGATCCGCAAGCAGGTCATACGTTGTTAGCGGCAGTTCTGAAGCTCCGCCGACCATCGAAATACATTATTTACAGCTCGTCATCGAGCGCGAACTTTGCATCTGACGCGAAGGCGAAAGGGGCATTTGGTGAGACCAACCGTGTCGACGTGCTGTTCGAGCTTGTCATCAGCGCCGTCAAGAATGCCCCCGGGGGGCCTTTCAGATGATCGCTGACACTGATCTGCGCGCGGTGGCATGCGTCCCGAAACTTACCCTTTCTGAAACATGTACGATCTGCCAACATTGCGTAACCTGAACCCGGTTTTCCGTTCGGTTGATCCCCAACACTCCGCCCACGGCCCTACGTGCCGTACCCGTCACCGCGGACTGAACGTCACTCCGAAGTAGAAGGAGCGCGGTTCGAAAACGCGCACGTCATGCAGGTGGAACGGCGGCGGCTGTGGCGCTCACTTCTCCACAATCGGAATCTCAAAATACAGCAACTCCCGCCCTGACTCCGCCTCGCGCAGCCCGCTCAGGTAGACACTCGCGCCCCGCTGATATCCAGTCTGGAAGTAGAAGAATCCGCTGGCCGACTGGCCCGGCGGCAGCACCTGGGCGGCGAAAGCGCGGCCCTCGATCTCCCAAGTATCCAGCGGATTCTTGTGCCCGATGACTTTGGGCGGCATCCCCGGAGGCCCCGGTAGCGCGTTGGGCCGGCGCGGCGCGGTCAGATAGCGAACATCCTTGGCGGGCGTAGCCTCCACCCGGTCGCGGTTTGGCCCCACCCACACCGCTTCGAGAGATTGCACCTTGATGGTCTTGGCGCTTTCGTTCTGGATGACGATCAGCACCGGCAGCACCCCATAAGTGTAGGGATTGTGCTTGCCGAACACGGGGCGCGTGTCTTCGTCGTTGAAATACGGCAGCGCCCCGATGGTGACCTTCTCGCTTGTCTGGTGCGACCGATAGCTGGCCGCCGCGCCCGGTGTGAACTTGGGCTCGTCTTTGCTGCCCGGCAACGCCTTGTCTGGCACGAGCACCATCGCTATACTCGTGAGGAGAGCCAACCGTTTGAAAATAAAAGGCATTTATCTACTCTACCGCCTCCTTCAGGCGTTTGGATGGCCCATCGTTCTGCTCTATTTCCTGTGGCGCGGCCTGCGCTGGCGCGCCTACCTCGGTTCGTTGACGCAGCGCTGCGGTTTCCTGCCAGCCTCCTTTAGACAGACCGTCCCAGGCGCGATTTGGTTGCACGCCGTTTCCGTTGGCGAAGCCATCGCGGCCGTGGAACTGGTGCGGCAACTGCGCCTCCGCCTGCCGCGCTCGCCGGTTTTCGTTTCCGTCTCCACCCTGGCCGGATACGAAACTGCCACCCAGAAGCTGCGCGATCTCGCGAGCGTCCTCTACGCGCCGCTCGATTACGTCTTCGCCGTGCGCCGCGTGCTGCGCGCGCTACGGCCGTCACTGGTGATCGTCATGGAAACCGAGATCTGGCCCAACCTGTTTCGCGAGACGAAGCGCGCCGGCGCGGGCCTGCTGGTGATCAACGGCCGCATCTCCGGCCGTGCCCTCGGCCGCTATCGCGCGTTGCGCTGGTTCTTCGGCGGCGTGCTCGCGCAAGTCGATCTCCTGTTGGCGCAGAGCGAAGACATGCGGCAGCGCTGGATTCGCATCGGCGCCCCGCCGGATAAGGTGCGCGCCGCCGGCAATCTCAAATACGATTTCCAACCGCCCGAGGCTGCGCCGGAATCTCCGGTCCGCCGCTTTCTCGAACGCCTCCATCCACGCGCCGTATGGATCGCCGCCAGCACCATGCCGCCCGCCGCTGCCGGCGATCCGGATGAAGACGCCGCCGTGATTGCGGCCTTTCAGCAGGTGTCCGCCCGCCAGCCGGCCTTGCTCCTGCTGCTCGCTCCCCGCAATCCGGAGCGTTTCGATGCGGCCGCGCAGGCGCTGGCGCGCGCCGGCATCCCGTACGTCCGCCGCTCCGGGTTGACCGGCTCCGAGGAACTGCCGCTGCCCGGAGCCCTGCTGCTCGATTCCATCGGCGAGCTCAGCAGTCTGTTCCCACTGGCGGACGTGGTGTTCATGGGCGGCACGCTGGCCTCCCGCGGCGGTCACAACATCCTGGAGCCCGCGCTGGTAGCGCGCCCTATCGTGGCGGGTCCGCATATGGAAAACTTCGCCGAAATCGTGGCCGATTTCCGTGCGGCCGGCGCTCTTGTCGAAGTGCACGATCCAGCTACCCTGGCTGCCGCTGTCACCGACATCCTGGAGAACCCCGCACGCGCCGCGGACCTCGGCGCGAAGGCGGCATCTTGCGCGCGCGCCCGGCAGGGAGCCACAGCCCTCGCGGCCAGTCACGCAAGCGGGATCTTTGCCCGGCATGTGCCTCGGTACCGTCCGGCCCAGCCCGGCTTTGCCTTTCTTTGGATGCTCTCGCGGCTCTGGATCTGGGGCGGCAAGCTGCATCGCACCCGCGACGTCGCGCGCCGCCGTCACCTGGAAGTACCCGTCATCAGCGTCGGCAACATCACGGTGGGGGGCACCGGCAAGACCCCCATGGTCCTCCATCTTACCCGCCGGCTGAAGGACGCCGGTTGGAATCCCGGCATTCTCACTCGCGGGTATGGCCGCCACTCGCCGCATCCGCACCAGGCGGTGGCAGCCGGTGCGCACCTGCCAGTCAGCCAATCCGGCGACGAGCCGCAACTGTTCCTGCGCGCGGGCGTAGCGCCGGTGGGCATCGGCGCGGACCGGTGGCGCGTAGGCCAACTGCTGGAACGCGAGTTCGGCGTCGACGTGGTCGTCCTGGACGACGGCTTTCAACACGCGCGGCTCGATCGCCGCCTGGACATCGTGCTGGTGGATGCGCTGGATCCTTTTGGCGGCGGCTACCCGTTGCCGCTAGGCCGTTTGCGCGAGCCGCTGGCGGGCTTGTCGCGCGCGGATATCTTCGTCGTCACGCGCAGCGAGTCCGGCCGCGTAGTCCAGAGCGCAGAGCATTTCCTGCGGCGCCGGAATCCGCGCGCGCCGGTCTTCCACGCGCGCGCGCAGCCGGAGGTCTGGGTTTCCGCGGCCACCGGCGAAACCGTGGCCGCCGATGCGCTGCCCTACGCGCGCGTGGCCGCCTTCTGCGGACTGGGCAACCCGGAATATTTCTGGTGCACGCTCGCGGCCCTCGGACTCGACGCGGCGGTTCGCATCGAATTCGAGGATCACCACGCCTACAAGCCACACGAGCTGCGCTATATGGGCCGCCAGTTCCGCGACGACGGCATCGAGGCGGTCCTCACCACCGAGAAGGACCTGGTCAACCTCTGCGAAGACCCCGGTCACCTGCTCGCACCCCTCCCGCTCTATTGGCTGCGGATCGGCGTGCACCTGGACCGCGAAGACGAGTTTCTAGACGCCATCTCGCAGCGGCTGCGGTGAGCGGGGATCAGGCGCTCGCGGGTTGCAGCACCCGGCGCGCCGGCTTCTTCGGAACCGGCCGTTTGGCGCGAAGAATGATGGCTTCCTCCATCTCCAAATCGAAAAGATCGTTACGTTGAAGGTGTCGCGGAGGTTCACCGTCGTCAACGGGAAAATCCGCCAAGATGGATTTGAGCGTGGGATTTCTAATCGGAACCGTCTCAACTCTCGCCAACTCGACAAATGGGTTTCTGCTGATCGACTTAGAGAGCAGATCCACAAGTTCAGCGAGCGCCTTATATTTGCCTCTCTCAAGCCATGGAGCTGAGACCACCAGGTCCCAGCGGCCAAGCCCATTCGCTCGCCTGAAAAGGGCGAACAATGCGAAGTCGCCTTTCTGGGAGGCGATCTGACGCATCGCCTTGCGGAAGGGGTCAATGGCAATCACAGAATCTCCAGGAGTCTCTCTACGTACTTTACCATTTGTGCCGCCTCCAGGGGTTTCAACATCCCGATTGTTTGATAGCGCTTTTCAGGGTTCCATTTGGCAACCAATGACCATTCCGTCAGGGCCTTCGCCGTTACACGTTCCTCGAAACCTGAAAACTTGAGGAGGACCTCCAGGTCATGGGTCCTCAGCGACTTGAAATCCTCAAACTCCCGCCCGCTCTGCGGAAACTCGCGCCATTTGAGTGTTCGGCAAATGCGCGCCTTCAGCGCCAACTCAACCGCGTACCCGGAAAGATAAAACGCTCCGTCGAAGCGCCTGGCTTTCAAGAGCACCTGAGCGTCTCGCAGACGAGCACGGGCGATCGCGCGCAGGTCTTTCGTTGAAATCATTGGCCCTTGGCACCGATTCTCTCACGGGCCAGCCGCTCCGTGTTACCCTGAAATTTCCCTATGAGTAACATCCAGATTACCCTGCCCGACGGCAGTCAACAGTCCGTCGAGGCAGGGAGCCGGCCCATCGATATCGCCCGCGCTATCAGCCCGCGCCTGGCCGACGCCGCCATCGTCGCCAAGGTCAATGGCGAGTTATACGATCTGACTCGTCCCCTGGAGTCCGACGCCACCCTCCAGATCCTCACCACCAAGGACCCCGCCGCCCTCACGGTCTACCGCCATTCCACCGCGCACCTGCTCGCCGCCGCCGTGCTGGAGCTGTTCCCCGAAACCAAGCTGGGCATCGGTCCGCCCATCGACACCGGCTTCTATTACGATTTCGACCGGCCCACCGCCTTCACCCCCGAAGACCTCGAAAAGATCGAGAAGCGCATGTGGGAAATCCAGGCGCGCGACCTGCCCTACGAGCGCATCCTGACGCCCAAAGACGAAGGCCTGCGCAAATACGCCGACGACTGGATGAAGAAGGAACTCATCGAAGAGCGCGCGAGCGACGTCTTCAGCCAGTACGCCCTCGGCTCGCATTTCATCGATTTCTGCCGCGGCCCGCACGTGCCGTCGACCTCCAAGATCAAGGCGTTCAAGCTGCTCTCCATCGCCGGCGCCTACTGGAAAGGCGACGAGCACAACAAGCAGTTGCAGCGCATCTACGGCACCGCCTTCTTCAGCAAGAAGGAGATCGACGAGTATCTCGCCAAGCTCGAAGAAGCCAAGAAGCGCGACCACCGCAAGCTCGGCAAAGAGCTCGACCTCTTCAGCATCCAGGANNTTTCTTCCATCCCAAGGGCGGCATCGTGCGCCGCCAGATCGAAGACTGGATGCGCGACCAGTACATCAAGCGCGGCTACTCGCTGGTCTACACGCCGCACGTGATGCGCTCCGAGTTGTGGAAGACCTCCGGCCACTACGATTTCTTCGGCGACAACATGTTCAAGCGCNNATGAACTGCCCCGGCCACATCCTCATCTATCGCGACAAGATGCACAGCTACCGCGACCTGCCCGTACGGCTCGGCGAGCTGGGCACCGTGTACCGCTACGAGCGCTCAGGCGTCCTGCACGGCCTGCTCCGCGTCCGCGGATTTACGCAGGACGATGCGCACATCTTCTGCGCTCCCGAGCAAATCGAAGACGAGATCGTCGACTGTCTGCAGTTCGCCATCGATACGCTTCACACCTACGGCTTCGATCAATATGAAGCCGAGCTTTCCACCTGGGACAACGGCGCCAGCGGCAAGTACGATGGCTCGCCCGAGCAGTGGAAGCTGGCCGAAGACGCGCTCGCGAAAGCCGCCGCGCGGCTCGATATGAAGGTGAAGGTGATGCCCGACGAGGCCGCCTTCTACGGACCCAAGATCGACGTAAAGCTGGTGGACGCCATCGGCCGGTTGTGGCAGCTCTCCACCGTGCAGTTCGATTTCACTCTGCCGCGGCGCTTCGGCCTGGAGTACATCGCCGAGGATGGCAAGGCGCATCAGCCCTTGATGGTGCACCGCGCTCTATACGGTTCGGTGGAGCGTTTCTTCGGCATCCTGCTGGAGCATTACGCCGGCGCATTCCCAGTGTGGCTGGCGCCTGTGCAAGCCATCGTGCTGCCCATCACCGACCGCCAGTTGGATTACGCCCGTTCGGTCCGCGACCAGTTGGACGCAGCCGGCATCCGCGTCACGGTGGACGACCGCAGCGAGAAGGTCAACCTCAAGATCCGCGATGCGCAGTTGCAGAAGATCCCCTACATGCTGGTCGTCGGGGACCGCGAAGCGCAGAGCGGTCAGGCCGCCATGCGTCATCGGAAGCACGGCGATCGGGGAGCTAAGCCCGTCGCCGATTGCATCGCCGAGATCCGCGGATTGATCGACTCTAAGGCGGTCACGGAGTAAACCGGCAAGGGCGCACTACGCGGCCCCCGGCCGTCGAATGCCTCTCTATTTCCTGCCTTGCGTCACTTTCGAGGATAGCATCGACTATGGAGATGAACGGCTTATCAGCCGCGCATGAACGTATTTTCTGCGTCATCATAGAGAGCCAGCCTCCCGCGTCTTTGGTAGGCGGTATTTCATCGATTCCCCATTTGCTTTTTGGACGATCAAAGCCAATTTGCCGGCGTTGCTTCGCAGCGAATGCGGGCTCGGAGCCGGGGTTCTGGGTGGGGTCATTCGTTTCTTGACGATCAAAGCCAAAATTGCAGCCCTTGCTACGCAGCAAATGGGGGTTGGGGGCTGGTGGTTCCGGAAGTGGCTATTCGTTTTTGGACGATCAAAGCCCATCTCTTTGATTTGATTGATGAATAGAGACACTACGGCCTGAAGGGGAGGGTCTTTTTGAAAGTGGGAAGACCGTCACCGCCCCGGCCCCCCTCCATTGAAGGGAAGCCGTGCGGGGTAATCCGAATCGAATGGGAGGCCGCAGTCTCCGGGTCACCCCAGACTTGCTGTAGCGCCTCTTCTCCGAGACTCTGGCAGGAACCGGTTCCTACTGCTGCCGTCCGGGCGATCTCAAGGAGTCGTTCGGCAAGCCTTCTGAGGGGCTCCGGGAGCCAGTATCACCGGCGGCCGGGTTTTGAGGCCCGGCCGCTGACGATGAAACGCTGCGCAGCGCTTTTCCATC
>PKYZ01000429.1 GCA_003132865.1 Bryobacterales bacterium | reverse complement strand
CAAGATTGCCCGCCCCACAATCATGCCGCACCTCCGCCCCGCACGATCTGCTCGAGCAGGAGCGCGGCTTCCTCATAATTGGGGTAACGCAAATCGAAGGCCGGCGCCTCGGCAATAGACTCGACCATCTTACTGCGCTGCGTGTCCAGTTCCGGATCGAACACGGGCATGTCTTGCCGTAAGCGTTCCTGGGTCTCTTCCTTTCCGATCCGCGTCATTCCGGCGCGGCTGCCCGGGCGGCGGTCCAGGAACGCAATGTACTCCACGCGGCATTCCGGAGCCGTGCGAATTGGCAGATCGGTCGTGAACACTTCGATCGTGGGCTTGCTATCCAATTGCCGCCCCATGGTGCGGCCGCGCAGTTCCGGAAACAAGTCCGGCGCCTCCGCGCGAAACCGGAAGTGATGCGGTTCGCCAATCACTGTGCGGCCGCCGCCCCACACGACGCTGCTGGAGTCGTCCGAGATGTATGTCCACCCTCCGCGCGCGCAGGCGTAGGTCAGCGTGCTCTTGCCCACACCCGACTCGCCGTAAAGCAATACGCCGGCTCCCTCCCAGGCCACGCAGGCGGCGTGCAGCGAAGTGATATAGTTCAGTTCCAGCAATATGTAAATCAGCGCGTCCAGAAAATGCCAGCGAAAGAAGACGCGGTCCGCCACGGTGGCGCGTGTCACGCAGGAATACCCGAACCGCTGCCGCCGGTCGATGGCTGCGAAATTCTCCTGGTCCGCCACCCACATCAGCAAATGCCGCTGGCCGCGCAGCACCGGCGCCGGCGGCCGCACTCCGCTTCCTTGGCTGGTGAGCACGTGCACACGCAGGGGTGGCCGGTCGAACCTGGGCGCGTAAGCGCCAAAGCTTTCGTGGGCGGCGTCGAGCACTTCCCGCATATCGCTAGCGATATCCACCGGGAATCCGTATGGATAATAACGGCCGCGATAGGGCAGCGGCGCGCGATACAGCAGTGGATCGTTGATTCCAGTCTCGACGGCGTTGGTTCCGGGCATCTACTCGACTAATAACATACGCAGATAGGTAAGAAGAGTAAAAACATGCGCCGGAACGCGCGGTTCGCGGCAGGAGCGGTTATGCTGAATGGGGATGCGGGCCGCAATCGTACATTATTGGCTGTTGAACTGGCGGGGCGGCGAGAAGGTCCTGGAGTCCCTCTGCCGGCTCCTGCCGGATGCCGATATCTTCACGCTGTTTTACGATCCGCGCGCGGTCAGCCCCGAAATCCGGCGGCACAACGTCACGGCGTCTTTCCTCAATCCGCTGCGCCGGTACTACCGCGAACTGCTGCCCCTCATGCCGCTGGCGCTCGAGCAGTTTGATTTGCGCGGCTACGATCTGGTGATCAGCAGCGAATCGGGCCCCGCCAAAGGCGTTATTACGTCCTCCTCCACGCGGCACATCTGCTACTGCCACACGCCCATGCGTTATATCTGGGACCTGTATCCCGCATATGCCAAGGAGTGGCTGCCGGCGTGGAAACGCGGCCTGTTCGCGCCGGTGAGCAACTATCTGCGGCTTTGGGACTATGCCTCCGCCGCGCGCGTGGATGAATTCATCGCCAACAGCGACAATGTCCGCCGCCGCATCCAAAAAGCCTGGCGGCGCGATGCGCGCGTGGTGCATCCGCCGGTAGCTGTGGAGAGCTTCTACTGGCGCGAGCCGGAAGATTACTTCCTGGTGGTATCCGAGTTAGTGGCCTACAAGCGCGTGGATGTGGCCGTGCGCGCGTTTGCGGGGTTGGGCCGGCGTTTGCGCGTGGTGGGCGATGGACCGGAATTCAAGCATCTGAAACGCATGGCCGCGCCCTGTATCGAGTTTTGCGGGCGTGTTTCGGACAGCGAATTACGCGATCTGCTGGCCCGCTCGCGCGCGCTGATCGTGCCAGGCGAGGAAGATTTCGGGATGACCCCGGTGGAGGCTCTGGCCAGCGGCAAGCCCGTCGTGGCCCTGGGCCGCGGCGGAACCCTGGAGAGCGTGCCCACCGCCGATCCACTCGGCGGTGTCTTTTTCGACGAGCCGGACGAAGCGCGGCTTATCGAGGCGCTCGACCGCTTCGAGCAAGTGGAAGCGCAGGTCCGCCCGCGCGAGTTGCAGGCATGGGCGGAGCAGTTTTCCGAAGCCCACTTTCTGGCGCACATGCGGGAGGTTTTGGATGCGGGTCCTGGAGGACCCNNACCTGGAGGTCTGCCCCACGATACGCTATTAGACGCCATGCCCATTGACCGCAGACAATTCGTGGTCGCGTTCGGATCGACCCTGGCCGCAACGGAAGCATCCCCGTGGCTCACAGCTCAAGCCAGCCCCAGCCGGAAGCCTTACGGATCGGGTTCCTTCGGCGAATGGATCGAGGACGAATTCGGTCTTCCCGCTTTCCGCTACACATGCGACCAAACCCACGACCCGAAAGCGGTGACTCAGGTTGGGCCCGGTATTCTCTCGTCCACCGATCACGTGCACCAGGTCGGCAACGACCGGCTGATCGCCATCGTCTCCAACTATGGCCATGTGCAGGTGCGCCAGGACGAAGGCGCCCCTAAGTTCCTCAACGCGTATTCGCCCGAACGAAGCCAATTCGGCGGCGGCATCGGCTACCTGACCGATGGGACGGAAACCCTGAGCACTTTCTATCCGGGCAACGCAGGGAGCTTCGATCGTGTTTTCGGGGTGGGATACTTTCGCAAGAAAGTCGCGAGCAACAGCTACTCGGTCGACCAGGCGATTGTCGCGCCCTTCGGCGACGATCCGGTGCTGATCTCCCAAGTGACCATCGCCAACGTCGCCAAGCATGGGCAATCGCGCGCGAGCCTGCGCTGGATCGAGTATTGGGGATGCCAGGTCTATCAGTTCTCGTTCCGCGCCTTCATCGAACAATTCGGCGGCGGCGGCAGCGCGGTGGAACTGCGCCGCAAGTTCGGCGATCGCTTCACGCATCGCTTTCGCGTTCTGGAAACGAAGGCCGGCCTGCTGGAGAGCAAGCAGTTCATGGGCCGCGCCCCCGAGGAAGAACAGCTATTTCAAAGGATGAAGACGAGCATGGCGACACGCGCCAACCCGTTTCTGGGACCTATCGAAGAGCCGGCGCCGGAAGGTTCCTTCGACGATCTCAATCCGCCGGCCACATTTCTGGTCTCATTGGATGCGCCCGCCGACGGCTTTACCACGGACGCCAAGAGTTTCTTTGGCGCGGGAGGCGCGGGGCAGCCGATTGGACTGGCGAGCGGTCTTGCGGGCGCGCTCGACGGCAGCCTGAAAGCCAGCGGGCCGGAAAGCGGATTGATCCTGGAGCGCAGGATCACGCTGGCGCCGGGCGAACAGCGCACCCTCTATTTCCTGTATGGCTATCTTCCCCAGGGGATCGAGATCCAGCCGCTGATTCAGAAATACCGCGGCCGCGCCGCCAATGCCTGGAAGGATTCGAGCCAGCAGTGGAAGGACAAAGGCCTGCGCTTCGAAACCAAAACCGAGCCGTGGGTGAAGCGCGAGACTGTCTGGCATTACTACTACCTGCGCAGCAGCCTCACTTACGACGATTTCTTCGGCGAGCACATCCTGTCGCAAGGCGGTATCTATCAATACTCGATGGGATTTCAGGGCGCCGCGCGCGATCCGCTGCAACACGCGCTGCCGTTTCTGTTCAGCGATCCGCAGATCGTCAAAGAGATTCTGCGCTATACGCTGAAGGAGGTTCGAGCGAACGGCTCCCTCCCGTACGGCATCGTGGGGCACGGCACGATCATGCCGGCGTCCTCGGATAACTCCAGCGACATGCCGCTATGGCTGCTGTGGACGGCCAGCGAGTATGTGCTCGCCACGCGCGACACAGCCTTCCTCGACGAAGAGATCCCCACCTGGCCCGTCAGAGGCCCGGCGGCGCGCAAAGAGACGGTGCGGAAGTTGCTGGCGCGCTGTTACAAGCATCTGGTGGAAGATGTCGGCGCCGGCGAGCATGGCGTGATGCGCATGCTCAACGACGATTGGAACGACGCGCTGGTCTTATTCTGGGGGCAGCGCACCATGAAAGAAACGGTGGCGAAGGGCGAAAGCGTCCTGAACTCCGCCATGGCGGCCTGGGTGTTCGACTATTACGCGCGCATGCTGGCCTACTCGGGCGAAGACGCCGCGCCGGTCGCGCACGTTCGGCAGCGCGCCGAGGAGAACCGCCAAGCGGCGCGCGCCCAATGGACCGGCAAATGGCTGCGCCGGGCCTGGCTCGGCCCCACCGCGGGATGGCTTGGAGAGAAGGGGCTTTGGCTGGAACCGCAGCCTTGGGCCATCATCGGCGGAGTCACCGACGCGGCCCAGACCAAAGAGTTGATCGCCACCATGGACGAGCTGCTGCGCCGCGCTTCGCCCATCGGCGCGATGCAGATGAACCAGAGCCCCGATATCGCATCTCAAGCCATGGCCGAACCGGGAACGTCCATTAGCGGCGGAATCTGGCCCTCGCTCAACGCCACGCTGGTATGGGCCCTCGCACAAACCGACGGAGCCATGGCCTGGGACGAGTGGAAGAAGAACACCCTTGCACGCCACGCCGAAGTTTATCCGGACATCTGGTACAACACCTGGAGCGGCCCTGACACTCTCAATTCCACCTTAAGCAAGCACTCCGGCGAAACCGTCAACAGCGGTTTTCTGCGCTACACCGACTTTCCCATCGGGAATCTGCATTCGCATGCCTGCACGCTGTACTCGGCGGCCAAACTGCTCGGCCTCGAATTCACCGGACACGGTGTGGATCTGACGCCGCGCCTGCCCTTGGACTCGTATCGCTTCGATTCGCCGCTGGTGGGAATGATCAAGGGACCCGCCGGCTACGAGGGTTGGTACGCGCCATCGAAGGCGGGCGAATGGCGCATCCNNCCTGACGAGGAAGCACGGCGCCTGACGAAGGCGGAGATCAATGGAGCCAGGGCGCGCGCGACCCGGTCGGCGGACGGCGCGATCGAACTGCGCGGCAAGAGTGCACCGGGAACGCCGTTGCGATGGGCCGTGCGGCGGGGGTAGAGGATAATCCTACTTCGCGCCCGGGTGGTACGCGATGCAGTCGATCTCCACCTTCAGCCCCGGCAGCGCGAACTGGCACGCCACCGTCGTGCGCGCCGGTTTGTGTACGCCAAAGAACTCCGCGTAAACTTCGTTCATGGCGCCGAAGTCCTTGCCGTCTGCCAGAAACACGGAGCACTTCACCACGTCTTCCATCGTCGCGCCGCAGCCTTCCAGAATCCGGCTGATGTTCGTCAGCACCAAGCGCGTCTCGTGGCGGATATCGCCCAGCTCGACCTGATTGGTGGCCGGGTCCACCGGCACCTGCCCCGACACAAAAATGAAATCGCCCGCGCGCACCGCCGGCGAATAAGGCCCGCGCGGCGCCGGCACGCCCGGCGGACTCAATCGTTCGATCATCAATGTCCCTCCGCTTCCAGGTACCGCTCCGCTTCCATGGCCGCCATACAACCGGCGCCCGCGGCAGTAACGGCTTGCTTGTAGACGCGATCCTGCACGTCGCCGGCATGGAACACGCCCGGAATATTAGTCTTGGCGCCGCCTTTGGAAACGATGTAACCGTCGGCGTCCGTGTCGATCTGCCCCTTGAATACAGCAGTGTTGGGGATGTGTCCGATGGCCACGAAAAAACCGTCCACTTCCTGTTCCCACACCGCGCCCGTGGCGATGTTCTTCAATCGCACGCCGGTGACCGCGTGTTGGCTGGCGTCGAACACATCTTCCACCACGGTATTGGTGAGGAGCTTGATTTTGGGATTATGCTGCACGCGGTCGAGCATGATCTTGGATGCCCGGAACTGGTCGCGCCGATGCACCAGCGCCACTTCGGAACCGAAGCGCGTCAGGAAGTTGGCTTCCTCCATGGCNNCAGGAGCTGACGCCGTGGCCGATGAGCTTCTGCTCGGACTCCAGGCCCAGCCAGCGTGCCGACGCGCCCGAGGCGACGATCACAGTGCGCGTTTCGATCCATTCGCCTTCCACGTCGATGCGGAACGGGTGGCGGGTAAGCTCGGCGTCCAAGACGTCGCCATGGACGTATTCCGCGCCGAAATTCTCGGCCTGCTTCCTGATATTCTCCACCAGGTCGGGGCCGTTGATGCCTTCCGGAAAGCCGGGAAAATTCTCCACCAAGGTGGTCATCGACAACTGCCCGCCAGCATGTTTTCCGGACACCACCAGGGGCTTCAAATTCGCGCGCGCCGCATACACCGCCGCCGTGTTTCCGGCGCAACCGGAGCCTATAATCAGTACATTTCGCATCTGGGAATTAGATTGTCCAATGTAGCACGGCGATGCGCGGGAGACGACGGCCCGCTTGACATCAGATCTCTTCCCGCGCAATTCCCGGATCGTCATGCCGCCAAGCGAGAGGCCGTGCCTCTTCCCGAAGGTCTTGAGGCGCTCGATCGCTTCCTGGCGCTGCTTCGCGACCGATGCGGGATCCGCCTTTTGCCGCTCATGCCAGGACGACACAGCCTCGGTGACCACCTCCTCGGCAGTGCGGTGCTCGCGTTCTGGACGATGCGCTCAATTTGAATGGCCGAGGCCCTGCCTCACGCGACGCATTTCGCTAAACTGGCCGAGGAGGGTGCATCCGTGAAACGCTTGGTCGCCGTCATCCGGTCGCGCGGCGCGGCCTGGAACGATTCGTTGCCGCTCGAGGAGCAAGAGGATTGGCGGCCGCATACCGATTTCATGAATGCCCTGCATGCCGAGGGTTTTGTAGTTATCGGCGGGCCGCTGGAGGGCACGCGCGATGCCCTGCTAATCTTTCGGGCTAGCGATGCGGATGAGATCGCGTCCCGTTTGGAGGACGACCCGTGGAGCGGCAAAGATCTGCTACGGACTACGCGAATAGCGCCGTGGACGCTGCGGCTGGGCTCGCTGGAGCCGAAAGCTCTGTAGGCGGCCCGCCATGTTCCACGATATACCACGGGCGATGTTGGTCCGGATGCGCGAGCTAGAGCAGATTGACTCCCGCGACCGCACCGACGGGACACCTCGAATGAAGCGACTTCGCCAGATTCCACCCGACGTTGGCAAATTCATCGCCATCGTGGCAGCAGCGGCGCCTGCCGGCCGTTGCATTGAGGTTGGAACAAGCGCGGGATACTCCACGCTATGGCTCGCCCTGGGGTGCCGAGCTGCCGGCCGGAGAATTACGACATACGAGATATTGGATGAGAAGGCTGAGCTTGCCCGGCAGACCTTCGAGGCGGCCGGTGCCGGTGATGTTGTCGAGTTGGTTCATGGGGATGCTCTGGATCACCTGCCAGGATCGAAAGACATCGCCTTCTGCTTTCTCGACGCCGAGAAGGAAATCTATGACCGTTGTTATGAGGCGCTGGTGCCCGGCCTGGTGCCGGGTGGCTTCCTTGTTGCAGACAACGCAATCAATCATGAAGCGATATTGCGGCCCATGCTCGATCGAGCGTTGGGAGACGAGAGACTTGACGCTCTGATCGTTCCAATTGGCAACGGAGAGTTGGTTTGCAGGAGGAGGTGAGAAAAGATTTACCATGGGTGCATACGCACCCTGAGGGCTCTCCTATGTTCCTGCCCGCGGATAAATCCGATGAAGTCGATCTACGAAAAACCTACGACGCCATCGTAATAGGCTCCGGCGCGGCCGGCGGCATGGCCGCGCATGTGCTCACGTCGCACGGCATGCAAGTGCTGCTGCTCGAGGCCGGCCAGAAACTCAACATCAACAAAGAGCTGCGATCGATGGAGTGGCCCTACGACCATCCGCGCCGCGGGGACATGCCGCCCGATTCGCACGCCCTTTCCGGCCGCGAATACACCATACGCAAACCGCCCTACGCCAAGGGATCGCCCTACAAGCACGTTTATTCTTACATCGAGGACGGCACCGGATCGGATTACGCCAAGAACATCGTGGTCGACGAGAAAGACCATCCCTACACCGGCACCGAGTACGCCTGGGTGCGCGCGCGCTGCCTGGGCGGCAAGACCAACATCTGGGGACGCCTGGCGCTACGCCTGTCCGACTACGATTTCAAGGCGGCTTCGCGCGACGGCTACGGCGAGGACTGGCCCATCTCCTACGCGGATATTTCGCCCTACTACGACAAGGTCGATCTGTACCTCGGCATTTCGGGCCACAAGGAAAACCTGCCTTACCTGCCCGACAGTATCTTCCAGCGCGCCGTCCGCCTGAATCCCGCGGAGGTCAAACTCCGCGAGAGCCTGACCAAAATGGGGCGCGTGCTCACACCCTATCGCGCCGGCGTCACCACCGACGGCCTCAAGCACAACAAGTACCGCGTCCACTGTTACGGGCGCGGCGCCTGCGACCGCCGCGTGGGCGGCTGCGATATCCACGCGGCCTTCGATTCGCCCACCGGCTTGATTTACCCCGCGCTCGAGACCGGCAACCTGACGCTCCGCACTAACGCCACGGTCTCCGAAGTCACCGTCGATAAGAACACCGGCAAGGCCAGCGGCGTCTCCTTCATCGACACGGACACGGGCAAGACCTACACGGCAAAGGGACGCGCGGTGCTGCTGGCCGCCTCCACGCTCGAGTCCGCGCGCCTGATGCTGCTTTCGAAATCGAGCCTGTATCCGAACGGCATCGGCAATTCCAGCGGCCACATCGGTCACAATTTCTGCGAACACCTGATGGGACCGGGTGTGAACGGCTTGGTGAAGGAACTGGTCGGCAAACCGCGCACGCTCGACGACGGGCGCCCCGGCTCCTTCTACGTGGCGCGCTACCGTAACCTGACGGATCGCAACCCGAAGTTCCTTCGCGGCTACGGATTCGAAGGCGGCAGCGGGACCGGCATGTTCCCCGATAACGCCTATGGCACGCCCGGCTTCGGTTCCGCCTACAAGAAAACCGTGCGCGATTATGCCGGCGCGTTCATCGGCATGGGCGGATTCGGCGAGGTGCTGCCGCGCTATAAGAACTATGTGGAACTCGATCCGGAGGTCAAGGACCAGTGGGGCGTGCCTGTGCTGCGCTTCCATATCAAGTTCGGCGACAACGAAAAGAAGATGGCAGAGGATATGGCCGATTCGGCGCGTGAGATGTTTGAAGCCGCCGGCATCGAAGTGCTCAGCGTGAATCGCGAGATCCTGACCGAGGGCTATTCCATCCACGAACTGGGAACCGCGCGCATGGGCACGGATCCGAGGAAATCGGTAGTGAACCAGTTTCAGCAGGCGCACGATGTGCCGAACCTGCTGGTGGTGGATGGCAGCACTCACGTGAGCGCGTCGTGCCAGAATCCGACCTGGACGATCATGGCGCTTTGCTGGCGCTCCTGCGATCACCTGGCCGAAGAACTGAAAAAGGGGAACGTCTGATGCCCTACCAAATCAATCGCCGCGACTTGATCCGCATCGGCGCGGGCGCCGTGCTGGCCGCTCCTGCGGCATTTGCCGCCGCCGATGCGCCCAAGTTTTTCACGCCTGCCGAGTTCGCCATGCTCGATGAATTGACGGAGCTGATCATCCCGGCCGACGACCACTCGCCAGGGGCGCGCGCGGCGCAGGTGTCCGCCTATGTCGATGCGCGCGTCGCCGAAGCGTTCGAAGCCAAGGACCGGGACGACTGGCGCAACGGTCTGAAGTTGGTGGATGAGCTATCCCGGAAAATGCACGGCCACGCGTTCATGGAAGCCAGCCCAGGCGAGCGCGTCGCGGTGCTCACCCGCATGGCGAAGAGCGAAATGAACCCCAAGAGTCCGGAAGAGGTCTTCTTTCGCGAGTTGAAGCGCTCGACCGCCCATGCCTACTACACCTCGAAAATCGGCATCCACCAGGAGATGGAGTACAAAGGCAACGTCATGCTCAACGAATTCGCCGGCTACGAAGTGAAGTAGCCGGTGCGCCAGCGGGCCACGCTAAACTGAAGATAGTGGAAGAAGAGGTCCTCGGCAAGGCATACGATTCCCGTTTGATGCGCAGGCTGCTGGGCTACATGCGCCCGTACCGCCGCTTGGTGGCGCTTTCGCTGGTCTTCCTGCTGTTGGAGTCGGTGCTGCAGGTGCTTGGTCCGCTGCTGACCAAGATCGCGGTCGACCGCTATCTGGCGCCCAGTCCCACCCGTATCCCTACGCCCATCGATCGCTATCTGCCAGCCGGCCCCTGGGACGGATTGGCGGCGGTGGGTATTTTGTATCTCGGGGTGCTGCTGGGCACTTTCGTTTTCGAATTCGCGCAAGTGTACCTGATGCAGTACACCGGCCAGCTCGCCATGTTCGATCTGCGCAAGCAGCTTATGGCGCACTTGCAGGAACTCGACCTCGCCTTCTTCGACCGCAACCCGGTGGGCCGGCTGGTGACGCGCGTGACTACCGACGTGGATGTGCTCAACGATCTGTTTGCCTCCGGTCTGGTGACCATCCTCGGCGATG
>PKYZ01000350.1 GCA_003132865.1 Bryobacterales bacterium | reverse complement strand
CCGTCAAGAACGCGCAAGCCGGCAAGATTACGGCGCGAATGGGGGCGCATCGCGCAACGACCCATTATAGATGCAGACGGGTGCTTCGATGGCTCGGAGATAGCGGTTGCCGGTCGTGAACGCACCGCTGCACAGGGAGGTCACCTTATTCAGGCGGATAGGCGGGCGGAACTGAGCCAATTGGGCGGCGTGTCAATTGCGGGCAATCAAAACCACTCGCTCCGATATGCGACCCACCAGCTTATGCAGAAAATTGGAATGGTTGCACCCAGCGCCCACCAAATCGGCAACGCGAAATCGGCAATCAGACCAAGGGCCATGAAGGTGGTCCAGAAAATCTTTCGCTGCATTGGCTTAGGCTCGGGTGGTTCTTGTTTCAGGATAACGCCGCTTACGCCGCCATACCTGTGGGATCGCGCTTGAGGCGATGGGCTTTCCCGTGTTACGCAACCCACCGGGTTCTTGCTAGTGTGATTGTCGGTACGGCTCCGTTCGCCCTATGGCCGGCAAAATTCAAGAGCGCGGCGCGTCTCCTCGATGCGCCCGTGGCCCATGCGCTCCCGAATCTCCACCACGGCGGTGGGCCACTGGCCCCCCAAAAGATACCGCATTCGGGCTTTGGCGGAACGTGGCGTCTCCGTTTCCCAGCGGAGTAGCGACTGCGTCACAATTGCATAGGATGCGGAGAGCGGCTGATCCTTTGCGAATGCCGGGGAAACAGGAGTCGCTGGAGGAGACGTTCGCGCGCGGCATACCGCTGGCAGGGACGGCAGGGCAGGCGTATGTGGAGCGGCGCGGGATTGCCGTGGAAGTCGCGGACTCCGCGGGCTTGCGCTATGCTGCGGACTTCGCTGGGCGAGCGGCGGTTGTTGCCGGTCTGTATGATCATCACGGGATGCTGGCGTCGGTACATGGGCGATACCTGGAGGTTGGCCGCAGGCAGGACAAGATGCTCACCATCGGACCGGGAGGGGGCACGGTGAATGTACTGGGCGGGTGGCGAACCGATCAGTTGATTCTGGTGGAGGGATTGTTCGACGCCCTGTCGCTGGCGGCGTGCGGGTATTCATGCGCCGCGTCCATCGGGCGTTGGGTGCCATGGATTCCGGAGATCGCCACGGGACGCACAGTGTGGCTGGCGTTCGATGCCGGCAGGTCGGGCGAGGCGGCGGTCTCGCGCTATGCTGAGCAGATGCGCACGGCGCGAATACGGCGGATGCTGCCGCCGGGTCGGTCGAAGGACTGGAACACGGCACTCGTGAAGCGCGGCACTCACGTAGTGGCGAACTGGGTACAGCGCTGCCTGGTCGCAAAGGACACGCCATGAGCGAGATCTACGTGAGCACGGATGTCGAGGTGGACGGTCCCATTCCGGGTCCGTATTCAATGCTCAGCTTTGGATCGGCGGCGTACCGGGCGAACAAGACGCTGATCTCCACGTTCGCGGCGAATTTGGAACTTCTGCCTGGGGCGGCGAGTCATCCGGAAACGATGGCGTGGTGGGCTGACCGGCCGGAAGCGTGGGCGGCCACTCGGAAGGATCTGCGTGACCCGGCGGAGGCGATGCGTGACTACGTGAAATGGCTGGACGCACTGCCGGGCAAACCTGTGTTTGTAGGTTACCCGGCGGCGTTTGATTTCCTGTTCGTGTATTGGTACCTCGTCCGATTCGTGGGGCAGAGTCCGTTCAGCTTCGCCGCACTGGACATTAAGACCATGGCGATGATGATGTTGGGCAAGGAGTACCGGCATTGCACTAAAAAGGATATGCCGAAGCGGTGGTTTGACGAAGCGCCGCACACGCACGTAGCGCTGGACGACGCAATCGAACAGGGCGCCTTGTTTTGCAATATGCTGGCAGAGAGCAGGCGATGCTACAACAGCTCGAATGCGGTGCGCTAGGGCGCGAAGCGGAATCGCGGATCGACCTGCCGGAGACCATCTGTTTCCGGGTGACGCGCTATTGCAATGCGCGCTGCGGGTTCTGCCTGGCGCCGCCGGACGGGTCGCATCCGGACGCAGACACCCTCATCGGACGGCTGGATTGGGCCATGGCGCTGGGCGTCCGGACGATTCACTTCTGCGGCGGCGAGCCGACGATACACCCGGCGATTGCTCAATTGATCGAATATGTGCACAGCCGGGATGGAAAGACACGCCTCACAACGAACGGTATCGCCATTCCTGATGCACTGGTTGCGGTGCTCCGCGCACGGCGGACGGAAGTCAAGGTCAGCCTGCATGGCGACCGGGAGCATCACAACAAGATTGTGGGATGTGAGGCGTTCGAGCGGACTACGGCCAATCTTCGCCGTCTCGTGGCGAGCGGGGTGCGAACGTCGGTGCAGACTACGGTGGTCGCGGGCGGGGAATGGGTTGTAGAGTGGGTGGCGGCGTACTGCCTGAAGGTCGGCGTCACGCGGTTGAGTATCCTGCCGTTCATTCCGCGGGGGAGCGGGTACGAGCGGCGGGATGAGTACGGGCTGACGATCAACGAGCGCGGGCGATTGCATGAACTGGTGCGGCGAACAAGGAAGGCGCTGAATGGGAGGCTCGATGTGAGGTGGCTGGACTTTACAGCGCGGCCGGTGCCGGTGGTGGAGGCGGATGGGACGGTGGTGATCGAGGGGGCGACTGAGAGCCTGGACCGCAGGATTTGCGAGATTCCACGGGGGGACAGCCGGCGCGGTTGACGGCACTCTAGCCGCGGCGCGCGGTGGAACTTTGGCGGTCGGACTTGGCAGCGACTCGCCGGGGATCGCGCGGCCTGCGTAGGGTGTCGCGAGGGATCGGTAACCGTCCGAGGCCTAAGGAAGAACGCAAACGAGGGCGAGGTCGGGGATTACGAATCGAGAACTGCATCGAGAGCGGGCGGCGCCACGCTGTGCGCTCGGGGTTGGCCCCTTGGCAAAATTCACGGCGNNCGCGCAACTGGAACCGTCCCATATTAAATTAAAAAAGCGCTGGGGGAGGCAGGTGGGGTGTATACTGGTCGCAACCTGGTTCGCAACCCGGGGTTCCAAAACGGAAATCCTGGGTAATTGACTTGGAGGCTGCCATGACGCGCAAACCTACTCGCACTGTTCACGATTTCGTAATTGTCTCGACCTTTCTTGCGTTGATCGCGATTTCGACTGCTCCGAATCGCTTTGGCCCAGGCTACGGGCAAAACACCCGTTCCCGACGTCTTGATCGATGCCGCCAGTCGAGCAGTTAAGACCAGCAACTTCCTGGTCACCTGGAACACCGGCGTGGACACCGAAGCGGTTACTGGGCTGAGCTGGATGGGAGGGTCAAACTTTACCAATTCCTATGAGGTAAACACGTGCGGCAATGCCGGCCCCGATGGCGGCAACGTGGAGTACTCGGGCAATAGCTACGCGCCGCCAGATCCGCAGTCGGGAGGCATGGTGCTGGTGGGTGGCGGCACTATCACCCCGCCGGGAACAGTCCCGTGGTTGGGGCAAATTGTGACTCCTGGAATGGTGCAGGTCACCATCAATTCGAATTCCACAAACTGTCCTCCATCTTCCGCCGCCATTAACGTTCAAACGACCTATCGATTTTTCGATCCCGCCAACTCCGGCGTCAATTGGTTCGGAGTTCAGCGCGTTTTCGATTTCACCGCCACATCCTTCGCCCACGACTTTCGCCCGTACATGGCGCGGCTTAGTCTAGGCGCCGGTTACACGGAAGTCCTGTATCCGGCCGCGGGCGGCGAGTTGGTAGTCATGAACGTCTCCAATTGTCCTTCAGGGTGCACGGGACCGGTGAGCGCCCCCGGCGCTGCGCCGTTGAGTCCGCCTTGGAACTCCGCGCTCGGCTGGTTCGCGATGCACAATCCGAGCACACTGCAGGGGGTTGTAGTCAAGCGAGTTCAGTCTGCCGATCCGCAAGGAAGCGCGATAGCGGCGCAGCTTTGGATCGACTACGATGCGGGATCGAATACGAACGCCTCATCCTTCCTCCTGCTAAGCCCGGCGGGAGGATTCAATGGAGGCCTGGTGACGGAAGCCGAGACGCTTTGCTTCTACAACAGCACTATCTGGACACCGTCGCTTATACCGCCGCTCGGGTGTCTAAACGCCCCTGTCACTCTATTTCCGGGGAGCCTGACGTTCGATGGCCAAGCCGTGGGCGCCGCCAGCGGTCCGAAGGCTGCGATCCTCAGAAAACATCGGACCGACCCCCGTGACCATTGCCGGTATTGTTGCGAGCGGCGATTTCGCTCAGGCCAACGACTGTCCCAAGAGCATGGCTGCGGGAGCGGTCTGTACTATAGCCGTGGTTTTCAAACCGTCGGCAGCGGGGATACGGAGCGGAGCGGTAAGCATCGTTGACGTGCTCAGAAACAGTCCGCAGACGTTGAGTCTTGCTGGTTTGGGCTTGGCCGCGCCGTCAAATTAACACTCATGTCTCTCAGAGCGGTATTAGACTGCGGCGCCCAGGAATTGCCCGGCTNNACCGGTCGGTTCGCGGGCCGCAAGACCGGCGCGCCGGGAACCGTTTCCAACTTAGGCCCCACGGCATCGCACGCGGTTGATATAATGGCCGCCGGGATGCCAAGAGAATGGGACTCCGGGCTCAGTTGAGTTCGGGAGATCATATTGTAACGTCCGCGCGAAAAGGAGCGCAAACCATGTCTCGTCTCAGAGTTCAGATGAGTATGCTGGCGTCGGCGCTGCTGCTGTCGGCTGCGGCGGCGGCACAGACACACATACCTGCAACGGGGCTTTGCAACACGGGCCTAACGCCTGCCAGCCCACTGCCTACTGGCTGCACGACAAGTACCCCGGTGACGCCCGTAAATCCTGAGAGCGGCGGCTCTAGCGTTGATGGCAACTGGCAGTTGGCCACGCCCTACCCTTCGGCGCCTTACAACCAACAAGCGCCAGATCCGTGTAAGCTGACGACGTTCGGCCCCGCTTGGGTGGACGCACCCTGGCCCACTTGGTTTAATCCCGACGACGGACTGTCGCAATGGATCACGCCGCTGGCGGAATTGGCTGCCGGCGGCTGGTACATTTACCGAACCGCCCTCCGGATTCCTCCAATTCGGCCCCGTGGCGCTAAATACGTTCTGACTGTCGCCGGACAGGCGTTGGTAGATGACGACCTTGCGGCCATCGTCATTGAGGACCCAGGCTGGTTACATGCCCTACTGTAGACTCGTAGCGGTCCCACTCATAGGGTCCGGATGGACCGCATGGCACCCATTCAATTTCTCCGTGCCGGTTATACCGAACACGGATGCCTTTTTGTATTTCATTACTTACAACGATGAGCAATCCGGTGGAAGCGCCGCAGGTTTGCGCGTCGAGTTCACTTCTGCATACTTCACTCAGTAAATTGAAATGAAGGATGGCCGCCAGAACCTCGATAATTCGGTGCATCGTCTCTTTTCAGCCGTGAGCGAGTATTCGTACCCGAAGGACGGCTCGAAACTCTGGCCACGAATCCTATTGGCGTCCCGCTAGCGGAGCGTCGCCTGCAATGGCAACGTGGACACAATCGGCGTAGGGACCACCGGTGCCCATTTAGGGGCTGGTCGCCTCAAGTTGGCTCCACGCGGCTTGGCGCGCGTCCCCAAGGCCGGCGATGATGGTCAAGGTTTCAAGCCGCGATCCGTTTCGTTTTGGCGGTCGAGGTGAGGAGGACCGGGACCAGATCTGGAGTTGTTCGAGACGCGCAAGGGCGGATGGGCGCTCATCCTCACGGTTTTACCAACTCAATAAATGCCTGGTTGANNCTGTCGATCCGGCTGAAACAAAGCTGAGTTGCAGGATTTCGTTGGACGTGGTTGTAAGGCCAGTAGTGTTGGTGGTGTTGCCGACGAATCCGTTGCCGGTATAAATTCCGGTGTTTGTGGCGTTCTCGATGAAGCCCTGCACTTGCGATACGGTCGCCGATTGGAAGGTAACGTACATGACCACCGTAAAGTTGATGGCCGTGCCGCTCGTGGCCGATGTCACGTTGATCGACCCTATGGCCGTGTCGCTAGAAGTGCCCGTGGAGCCAAAGCGCGCATAAAAGTGAACGCCAGCGGGGGTAGACGAGGTCACGCTGGCGTTGCCGATAGCCGTAAGACGGTAGGTGGTTCCGGCCTGGACGGAATTAGCCGGGATTGTGTATGACGTGATGGTTGTCTCGGTAGTCGAGATGGCCCCGGTCCCAGAGGTGATTGATGCGATCCCGCCAGGAGGGCCGCCGCCAGCCGGGGCTGGCAGGTTTGCGGCGGGCAGGACGCCGGTCACGCCAGTGGAGAGCGGAATAGACGG
>PKYZ01000575.1:5669-5809 GCA_003132865.1 Bryobacterales bacterium | reverse complement strand
GCGAGCATCGCCGGATTCAGATTCGCGACCTTCGTATAGACGCCCGCGGCATTTGGCAGCAGACCCAGGCGCGCCTGCGCGTCGGGAACCACCGCCACGTTGCTGACCGCCAGAGCCTGGCGGAAGCCTTCGTAGTTGCC
>PKYZ01000575.1:0-5643 GCA_003132865.1 Bryobacterales bacterium | reverse complement strand
TCAAACACCGACCCGTGCAGCACCTTGGTGCCGGCCTGAGTCGCTACGCGGACCTGAGCCCCGGCGCGCTTGCCGTACTCCGCTCCGTAGGTATCGGTCAGGACGTTGAACTCCCGAATGGCGTCGATTCCCAGCAACTCTCCACTGGCGCCTCCCGGCGTGACAGCCAGTTGGCTGGCGCCCATGTATTCAATTCCATTTAACAGGAACAGGTTCTCCGCGGTCCGCCGTCCGTCTACCGAAAAAGTGTTGCCGTTGCTCGTACTGGTCTGGGCGCTCTTCATGGCGCTGTAGTTAATCGAGCCTGGGTTCAGGGCGATCAGGTTATCGAAGCTTCTTCCATTGAGCGGCAGATCTTTCACTTCGCGCTCGCCAACCAGCCCGGCGACAGACGCGGTGGTCGCGTTGACTACCGGCACCTGTTCGGAAACAGTGACCTGCTGGGCCAGGTCGCCCAATTGCAGCCGAAGGTTCACGACCGCTTCCTGGCCGATCCGCAGATCGATGCCGATGCGCAACGCTGCCTTGAACCCCGACTTTCCCGCCTTCACTTCCTGCGCCCCGAGAGGCAGGGAGAGAACTCTGTAGTTGCCCTCCGCATTCGTGGCGGCCGTTCGCGATGCGCCGGTCTCCAGACTCTTGACCGTCACGGTAGCGCCGCTGATGGGGCTGCCGGAGGCATCCTCCACTCTGCCGGAAATCGACGCGGACACCTGCCCCCAGGCCGGAGCGGCCATGAGGGCCGCGGACCAAAGAAGGGGTGTGTAAAACAACCGGTTGAGATGCGCTGCGTTCACAGCTCTTTTTTCACTCTCTTCATCAGGTCAAGGCCACGGCAGGGGCGTGCCTGGGATCTTCGTGTTGCAGCCTCAGCCGGCGATGATCTCGGTGACATTCGAGCCGCCGCCCCAAAAAAGCCGCCTTGAGCGTCTGGCGCAATAAACTGAGAAGACAATGCCTCTTCTGCACGCGGAGAAAACTCGAAGGCCATCGTTCTATTCTCGCGCGAAGCGGCCTTTTTGGTCCTGGCCCGCGAGTGCGTAGTGATGCGCGCGTTGCCGCGTCGCCGGTGTTCTAAGTCGGGCGGCCCGGCGTATGGCCGACTCAGCGTGCCATCGTCGCACGCAGGACACTTCGAGCGCATTGCCATGCGCGCGGTCGGCCGCGTCGCGCCTATAGCACCGTTTTCCGGGAGGCCATTTGAGTGTGCCATTTTGTCCTTGGCGACGGCTGCGATCATTACCCTATGGGGGGTGCCTGGAGACAACGGGCTCCGATGCGCTGACAGCTTCATCGCCGCAGCGGCCACTCGGGGCGCTGGGCGCGAGGGCGCTCGGGCGCGGGCGCGGTGTCCCGCGGCGGGGGCGGCTGCTGCGGTTTGCCGGCGTCCGGCGCCCGCTCTTCGAGGCTCGCCTGGGGCGGCCCGGCGGCATAGATCGGGTCGAGCACGTGCCAATCCATGAGGAGATTGTACAACAGCTTTGAGCTATCAGCTTTCAGCGGCCCGGCTTCACGCACCGGCTTGGCAGGTACCACGCTGCGCTCCGCCGCACGCGGAGGCCCGTGACGACTCGACGGCGAGACGCACGGCAGAGATCAATGTCCAGCCTCCAGCAGCCCGCGCACGATCCTTGACTCAGGGTTGCCAGCCCAGTCGACGGGCCTGCCAAGCACTTTTGCCTTGCGGCCAATATCAGCCGCCGCACGCATTACCGCTGGCTGAAAACCGACCACGCGTACAAGGGTGCGTTCGAGCGGGCGAAGGTGGAAGCGGCGCGGGGGCTGGAGGACGAAGCCCGCCGGCGGGCGTTTGAGGGTGTACTGGAAGGGGACCTCAACACCGTTCGTGCCCTGTTTCAGTGGTTGGACACCCCTGCCGCCCTGCGCCGGTAGGCCTCCGCGTGCACGATCCTGGCTGCCTCGATCAATTCCGGGTACGGCGTGTCGGTCACGCTCACTAGGCCGATGTTGTAGTTCTCACCATCGCCAGGGCGGCCGGTGAGCGGTTCGTCGGCGTATTTGAAATAATGGCAGCCGACCATCAGCGGGTGATCCACCACGCTGCGGACGTACTCCTGGTACATGCGGGCGCGGTCCGTCTGGTCTTCCGACGGTACCAGGCCGCTGTGGAACATGCCGCGATCGAGCGCTCCCATGTGGAACTCGCCGATGAGCACCGGCTTGTCGATGCCTTGCAGCACGGTCCACTCGGACGGCACCACCTTCGGTCGGTAGATGTTAAAGCTCACCACGTCGCAGAGTTCGCCGCAGGCTTCCACGGATTCACGCGTGTGCCAAGCGAAGCGCGGCCCGAGGTACAGATGGTTCGGGTCGTACTTCTTGAGGATGCCGATGACCGTCCGGAAATACTGGCGCGCAAATTCCCTGCTGAAGACGCGGAGATCTTCCTTCATACCGGCGCCGAGTTCGTCCACGGGCCGGAGCGGGTTATCGAGAAGCGCCTGCCAGGAAGCCAGCGCGGTACCCCATGCCTGATTCAACTTCGCAATGTGGCCGTACTTCGCCTTAAGGCTCTTGACGAAAACCCGCTTGGCCGGAGAACCGCCTTTCAGCGCCAGCGTGCCCAGCGCCAGGCCGTAGCGCGACCGCTCGTCCTTCATGGAGCCCCAGGACATCTCGTTATCGATGAAGTAGCCAAGGCACCACGGATCGTCCCGGTGTGCGAGCGCCTGCCCGCGGGTGCCGCGATCGAGAGCCTCGGCGTACCGTGGGTCGAAAGGATCGGCCATCCGCTTCCAATAGTCGTTGCCGCTGGCGACTTCGGCGAACTGCGTTTTCTGGCCGCCCTTGACGGCGGGCCATGGATCGATCGTCACGGTGTACGGCAACTTTTTCGCGGCATAGAGCTGCTTGTCAGACCAATTGCCGATGGTGTTCATTCCCCAGGCGGGCAGCCGTGCCAGCGTCACTTGCTCCCACATTTCATACCAGTTCTTGCCGTATTTGCGCTCCAGGTTGGCAGAGTAGAAATTGAAGGACTGGCCCATGTGGTGTTTGATCTTCAGGCCCAGCGCTTCCCAGTCGCGGTTTTCGCTGTAGTGGCCGGCAAGCGGGTCGTCTTTGGCCGGCAGCCACTGGAACATCTGCTCGCGGCCCTCGGTGATGGTGTCGCCTTCGGTGGTGTTGATGGAGTTCGCGCCGAACGAGAGAAACAGATGCCCGCTCGGCGTCACCAGCCACCACTTGCCGTCCCGCTTGGTGGAGCGGAAGAAGCCGCTGGCTTGTAGCTCAGGCCCGGCGCTCCAGCCGCCGTACTCGTCACGGTCCGGCAGCCGGGGATGCGCGGCGATAGCGGCTTCCTCGGCCGCCCGCCGCTTGGCAAACTCGGTTTCGTTCTTGATCTTGCCGAGCCAGTCATCGAGCGCGAACTGCCCCAGCGGATCGACGATCTTGTCGTAGGTGATGCCACCGATGAGCTTCACATCATCGATATTGAGCTGGCGCGCGACCGCTACGCCGGGAAGCCGCAACGAAATCGACGTGACCCGGCTCGTGTCGATCTTGTGGTAGTCCGAGGACGCCAGCCGGTATCCTGGAATCGCGGCTGGACCGCGCATGCCCATCTCCAGCGGATCGGGCGAATTCAGCGGGACAGCCACCACCGCGTCGCCTCGCACGCGGAGCTTGAGGGTTGCCTTGGACACCTCACCGGCGGCGTCCTTCACGTCGACATGGAGCACGACCGGACTGTCGGCAGCGCTCTTGACGTGGAACGCGACCGCGCCGAACGGGCGGCAATCGAGCAGCTTCGCGCCCGAGGGCATCGTCGAACTCGGCGCTTTGCCGGGGACCAGGAACAGCGTCTGGCAGAACAGGCCCGGCAAGGGAAACGTTAATAGAAGACCCGCTACTCTGCTAATCCTCATGCTGATCTTGTACCATGTTGCTTTGAACACCATCGGCATTGCCGGGCGTGGACGTGGGAAGCACGCCATATTGGTCGCCGGCGGCGTTGTAGCAATCCGGCGTGCCCGCCTGGCAGGGAATGTCATTGTCTCCCTCGGTGACGTCATAGAAGGTGCAGGAGCTACCGATGGTATTGCCATTGCTCGCGTTGCAATTGCTGAGATTGCCGGGATTCGGACTGCCGCTGCCGCTGTACTCTCCGGCGGCAAGTTGGTACAGAACCGGATTGGGATTGCCTTGCCTGGCGCCCACCTTCCGATCGGTAAGCGCCTGTTATCATTTGATTTCTAGTTTAGAACGCTTCCGCTGGGATTTTGTAACCTTTGTAACTTTTCCTGCAGATTCTACAGATTGTGACCGGGCGAGAAGCGGAAACGCAAGCGCGCTACATAAAGTTGGTGCTGAACCGCTTTGAGGACCGCCCGAAAAGCGTTGAGGCTAGACCTGCAGGCAAGAGCTAAACAACACGATTGAACAGGACTACCGCCCGATGCGGGGGCTGATGAGCTTCCGTACCGCGGCGGTTGCCATCAGGGGTATTGAATTAACATAGAAGATAAGGAAGATAAAGAAGGGTCAGTTCAAAAATGGGGAAGCTTGGCCGTCGGACTGCAACGATGCCGGCAATCTGGCAAGCTGCGTTGGCTGCTAAACGAACTTATATTCAGATTGACTAGATTTACTATGCAAGACTACTCCCCTTGCCCCTCAACGCACGAATTGCAAAAGAGCTCCCGAACAGGCGTGCAGTACTCTACTTATCCTGTAACAGTTGACTTTGGAGCGCGCATCGGCACAGAATTACAGAAGATATGCAGAAATCTTTAACGACGGCCGTTTTAATCGGCGCGCTGTTCGCGATACGCATGCCTTGTGGGGCCGCAACACCTTCGCTGACTATGCTATACAGCTTTCCGGGCCCCAATGGAGCTTTCCCGGAGGCGGGCTTGGTCCTCCACAACGGCGTGCTCGTCGGTACGACATACGCCGGAGGGTCGGGGTGGGGCACGGTGTTCAAGTTGTCACAATCGGGCGGGGCTTGGAGCATACACCAGCTTTACGCCTTCACCGGCGGCGCCGATGGGGCGAATCCTCGGGCGGGTGTGATCTTCAGCTCGCATGGAGTGATCTTTGGCACTACGGAACAAGGCGGGGCTGGGGGCTATGGCACGGTGTTCTCGTTGACGCCCGTGGCCGGCGGAAACCCGACCCAGGCGGTGGTCTACAGTTTCACAGGCCAGGGCGGCGATGGGGCTAATCCCGAAGCAGGTCTGGTCCTGAGCCCCAAAAGCGGAGTGCTTTATGGCACAACCAATGCCGGTGGGACTGCGGGCTACGGCACGGTGTTCTCGTTGACGCCAGCGACTGGCGGGATTTGGACTCCGAAGGTGCTCTACAGCTTTGCCGGCGCACCCTCAGGGTGCGGCACGACCGGCAACCCGGCTTGTGACGGAGCTAATCCGTTAGGCGCTCTGACGCTTAGCAGCAGCGGAACGCTCTATGGTACGACGTATGGAGGCGGGGGCGTTGGCTGGGGCACGGTGTTCCAGTTGGCGCAGGCGGGCGGAGTCTGGACTGAGACGGGGGTCTACAGTTTTCTCGGCGCACCCTCAGGGGCCGGCGAGACCCCGCCAGTGCCCTGCGGCACGAGCGGTCAGCCACCTTGCGACGGAGGTGCTCCAGCCGGGAACGTAGTGCTCAACGCGGCGACCGGAG
>PKYZ01000399.1 GCA_003132865.1 Bryobacterales bacterium | reverse complement strand
CGTAGATTCGGTACGTTTTGTATTTTTTGGCGCCCATGGTCTTCAGGGACCGGTTCATAAGAACATTATCTTCCAATATCCAGGACATTTCGCTGAGTCCATAGCCCAGCCGCCTGGCATTGCGAATCAGCTCGGCGTAGAACCCGGCGGCCACGCCCATGGTGCGGTACTCCTCCACCACGCCCAAGGCGAGCACCCGCAATTCTTTGATCAATCGTTGATGATACAGGATTTTGAAGAGTCCCAGCGGGAACAATCTGCCGTCGGCGTGTTTTAGCGCCAGATTGATGTTGGGCAGCGCCAGCGCAAAACCCACGGCGCGCCCCTCGACCTCGCCGATCAGCACGAGATCCGGCTTCAGGATTTGCTTCATCTCGGCCGCTTCATGCAGAAACTCCTCGCGCGTCATAGGGACGAAGCCCCAATTGCGCGCCCACGTGGCGTTGTAGAGTTTCCAGATAGTCTGCACTTCTTCGTCGAACTCGCGCATGCGGATGGAGCGGATGGCCACGCCCTGGCTCCCGGCCGCGCGCCGCGCCACGCGTTCCACCTTAGCGCCATTCACCTCGGTGGGGGTGGACCAATACGCGAGCAGGTCCTTGGCCTTGCGCAGTCCGACCGCTTCGAGCATACGCGGATAGCTGGGCGAATTGTAGGGCATCATCACGTTGGGGCTGGAGTCGAAGCCATCCACCAGCATGCCGCATTCATAATTCATGGAGGGATTGACGGGGCCGCGAATCACCTTGGCGCCGCGCTCCAGCAGCCATTTGCGCGCGGCCTCCATCACCGCGCGGGCCACCTCCACATCGTCTATCGATTCAAAAAAACCGAAGAAGCCGGCGTCTTCTTTTTGAAACTCGTTGTAGTTCCGGTCCACGATGGCGGCCACCCGGCCGCAGACCTGCCCATCCCGGCGCGCCAGAAAGCACTCGATTTCGGCATTCGCATAGAACGGGTGCTTCCGGGTGTTCAACAATTCCTTCTGGGCCATGCGTAACGGGGGCACCCAGTAGGGGTGGTGGCGATACAGCCGGTACGGAAGGTCCACAAACTCTTCCAACGACCGTTTGTCATGAACCGCGACGATTTCTACGTCTCCCAACTAGGCGGCCCCTTTTCCCAAAGTTCTGTATAACGGCGGTGCTAACAGCACCAGAAGACCGGCCACGGCTGCCCCGGCCAGCAGGTCGATGGTGTAATGGTATCGAAGATAAACTGTAGCAGAAATGATGGACAAGGTATAGGCGAAGTAGATCCAGAATAGCCGGTTGGAGATCAGCCGGCTGCCCCACCACGCCAGGATGGTCAGTTCCGTGTGGCCGCTGGGAAAGCAGTCCCAGGCCTTGGATTCGATGCGGTCTAGACTCCATTGTAGCGCACGCGTGACCCACAAGCCACGCAGATCGATGGTTTGCAGGTTCCGCAAGAAAAAGCGCGGACCGCGCGCGGGCACCAGCACATAGCCCACGTACGATACCAGGAAGCCCAGCGCGATGAGAAATGCGTAGTAGCGAAACTCGGCGTACCGGGCGCGCCGCCAGAGCAGAAAAGCGATGAGCAGTACGACCGGCACGAACAGGGTATAAACAATTTGCAAGTATTCCGTGAGGATGGGCGTGCTAATGCGTTCCAGCCAAACGGTGGGATGCGCGCCCCAGAAGCGGTAATCCAGATGCGCCAGCTCGGCATCCGCCTGCCACCCGCGAAGCGACGGCATAAGCACAGCCATCTCCCTGTAGCACCACGCCACGTAGGGCAGGGGATACCAGTGCCGGAAAATCCAACTGGCGCGCCCGGCGCTGCGGATCGCCAGCAAGGCCAGGGCAATAGCGGCCACGTGCCAGGCGAGCAGCCATGCGGGGTCCGGCAAGCGGTTCCAGAACAACAGGACTGCAACGGCGGCCGCCGCGTAGTAGGGGAGCACCACTTTATCCACCGGCCAGAAACCGCGCGTGGCCGGCAGATTCAGAACTTCAACCAACCCGCCTCCTTGTACCAGTCGAGCGTCTGCCGCAGCCCTTCTTCCAGGCCCGTGGACGCGCAGAAGCCCAATTCGCGGCGGGCGCGGCCGGGGTCGCAGACCCAACCCGCGCAGCAGGCCTCGCGCACCTTATCGCGCGACAGGATGCCCGGCTTTCCGTTAAGGCCCGTCCACCATTCGGCGCACAATCCTAAGACGTACGCGGCCTTCTCCGGTATCGCCACCGTGCGCACTTTGCGGTCCATCAGGCGGGCCGCCACATTTCCGAATTCCTCCCAGCAGACCGGCGTGGCATGCGCCATGTAGAAAACCTGGCCGCCCGCGCCAGCGCCGGCGTTGGTGCAATCGGCCGCGGCGATGAGGCCATCCACCAAGTCTCCCACATAAATGTGGCTGAAGCGGCGCTGCGCCGTGCCGATCCGCGCCATCCACCCGCGAGCCACCGTGCGGATCAGTTGGTAGACGTCTCTATCGCGCGGCCCATAGACCACCGGCGGGCGCACGATGACGGTTCTGTCGCGGAGCGGCGAGTGGCGCACGGCTTCCTCGGCCGCCAGTTTCGAGCGGCCGTAATGCGAGACGGGACGCGGTTCGTCCGCCTCGGTGAGCGGCCGATCGGCGGTGCTGGGACCGGCGGCCGCCAGGCTACTCACGTGGACCAACCTGCCAACATTTCCAAGACGGCAGGCGGCGCGCAGCAGGGTGGCGGTGGCGAGGGCATTGCCGCGATGGTAGTCGGCAGGGGTGCGGGCCTTGGTTATGCCGGCCAGGTGGATGACGGTGTCCACACCGCGCAGCGCTTCCGTGAGTCCGGCGCCGCTTTCGAGGTCGCCATGCGCCAGTTCGATGGCGGCGGGCAGGTTCGTGGTCGAACGTCGCACCAGGCATCGCAGGGCACGGCCCTGCGCCACAAGACGTTCGACCAGATGGCTACCGATGAAACCGGTCCCGCCGGTCACCAGGATCATGACAGCGGTGAGCTGCGGAAGGCCACTTCGGCGAAGCAACTCTCGGCCGAGGTGCCGGTGTGCTGCGTGTTGATCTGCAGCCGGATGCCCTTCACGCGGGGTGCGGGACGTCCGTAGGCCTTCTCGTAATCGCCCGCCAGGTTGCGGCTTTCGGTGAGCCAGCGGTTCAGTTCGGCTGCGCCTGAACGGCAGACCACGGCGTAGATGTGCACCAGGGGAATGGAACTGGCGCTCTCCATGATTCCGGCGGGGGCAGTGGTGTCCCAAATGTAGCTTATGACGCGTTTATCGGCGAAGGCCACCAGCACCTGGGCCGCCTGGTCGTCGCTTTTGCTGCGCCGGAAGTCGCCGCCCGCGGGCAGTTCCTTAACATTCCACTTCCAGGTGAGGTACGGCTCCTGGTGGGGATCGACGTCCACCTCGCGCTCCAGGCCATATGAGGAATCGCGACTTTTAAGATCGAGATAATTGGTGTTGCCTTCCCGAACGGTGGCGATCTTAGGCATGCCGTAATTCACTTTCACTTGCCAGCCATCCGGCAAATGGCCTGGTTGCCAATTGAGCGGATTGAGGACGATGAAAGCGGTTTGGGTGGTGCCCGCCAGGGATGCCAAAGTTACGATCGTTATCAGTAAAAGAACGCGCCGCAAAGACCCTCCGTTAATTCCTATCATCGCACGATCGCGCGGATTTTGCTCGTGTAGGGGCAGCCCTTAGCCAGTCAAATCCTACTGCCTATGGGCAGGGCTTCGCCCCGCATCTAGTCCATTGGTACTGCATACACTGCCCACATTTGCGGGGGGCGTACTGCCCCCATTTTTGGCCTTTTTCTGTAAATTCCCGTAACTACTTGAAACTACAAGGTCGCAACACAGGGCAAATTCGGCTACCTGCGCAAGGCTCGCGATGCCCAGGATAAGGGCGTGAGCAGGGCAGGGCATCCGGGCACGGTGACGCGCCGCGCCCTCGGTGCTCGCCGGAATGGCCCACTTCTGCTCGTTTAGACGACCCGCACGAAGAGAGCATTTTTCGAACATTCTTTAGAACCTACCAGAGTAGGAGGAAATCGACTGGAATTGGGGCGGCGACTATGGCCCACACCGGTGCACCCAGGCTCGCGACACTATACCCAAGAAGACAGACGAAACAACCAATCGCGAGCGAAGCGAACAGGTAGACCCGCCTGTCGACCAGATAGAACCCGAGGCACCAAGCTAACGCAGTGAAGAGGATCGCGACGTCCAGCAGAAAGGGTGCGGGTAGCGCGTTGAGCATGTTTTCACAGGATGGTTCATCTTTGCAGCAGGCCTGTCCGAAGTCAATCAACTCAACGAAACCTGCAAAATACGGCTCTGAGCGAGAATCTGACGAAACAGCCACTTTTACGCAACTTTCTTCACCCGCTGAAC
>PKYZ01000424.1:10687-12168 GCA_003132865.1 Bryobacterales bacterium | reverse complement strand
TGTTGTTAAATGACTTGACAGGCTCCCCTGGACCCGCCTTACGATCCGGACATCGCCGCCGCCCTCGCCAAATGGATGCCGCCGGGATCCAAGATCGCGCCGCTGAAACTGTTTCGGACCCTGGTGCGCAGTCCGGAGATCAGTTCCCGCCTGCGCGCGCTGGGCGCCGGGATCCTCGGCCCGCGCAGCCTGATCGCGCCCCGCGACCGCGAAATATTGGTCCATGGCACGGCCGCCCTGTGCGGCTGCGAGTACGAGTGGGGAGTCCACGCGACCGCCAACGGCGAAGCCGTGGGACTCACGCCGGAAGCGCTGCGCGCCACCGCCAGCGGCGCCGCCAACGACCCCGTCTGGACCGGACGCGACGCGCTGCTGGTGCGGCTGGCCGATGAGCTGCATCACACCGCGCACGTCTCCGACCAACTATGGACCGCCCTATCGGCTCACAGGGACGTGCCGCAACTGATTGAGTTGCTGATCGTCGCCGGCGCCTATCGGTTGATCGCCTACGTGGCCAATGGCGCGCAAGTTGCGCTCGAAGAATGGGCCGCGCGATTCCCGGAATCGGGCGCCGCCATCTAAGGAGGCTAATTTAATCCAGATCGATGTCCCGCCGCGGCGGCGTCAGATCCGGGTTCTCCTTGGCCTGTTTCAACAACTCGTCGAATTTCTTTTCGAGCACCTTGCCGTGCGATTTCTCCGCTTCGAACTGCTTGCGGAAAACCTCGTCGCGCCGCCCGGCCTCGCCCTTCAGCTTGGCCACCGCCGCCGCCAGATCTTCGATCGCGGGCGGCTTCTCCGGCACCGCGTGGGCGATCACGGCCCGCGTCTCGGGATCAATTTTCAGAACCGTGTTGCAGCAGGGACACTCGACCTCAAACAGACCTTGCGACATAGTGCCCATCGTAGCACCGCGGGAGCATCGACACGAGTGTCGATGCTTCACTTCACCATGGTGTCAGGGCTTACAAGCCCAGCGAGAGCAATTGTGAGGATTTAGAGGGATTCAGAGGTTATTGGTGGGGTGACTGGTTGGAGGGAACCAAACGGGGAATCAATCGCTTCTCGCTGGGCCTGCTCTTTGTGTGTCACGCCCTTACATCTAGCAATCGCCTCACCAAACCATAACCCTATTATGCTCAACCAATTAAGTGAGACGACCCGCGCCCCACGTGCAAAATTTGGCACTCGCCGACACGATTTGTCCAATTCTGGAACAGTACTGGAACGAAAAGTTGTCACCCCCTACTCGCCCGGCTGATCCGTGGCCGGCAGGGGGCTGGCAGGCCGCGACACCACACCCTGGAACGCCTCGCTGAGTGAAACACCGTTGTTGTTCAGCGTTTGCCCCGTGACCCGCTCCAGCTCCACCTTCGACTTGGCATACGCCGCTTGGGCCGCCAGTTCGCTCTGCCGCGCGGCCGCCTGGTCCCGCTCGGTCAGAATCACGTTATAGATCACCGAAGCCCCGGCCGCATACT
>PKYZ01000424.1:0-10618 GCA_003132865.1 Bryobacterales bacterium | reverse complement strand
TTCGGATAGTTGCGCGCGAACACCGTGCCGTATCCCCCGATGAACGCCGGACTGGGCGTTCCGAAACTGAAGGGGAGCGTCGACGGTACCGTGTTCACTTGGCCCGCCAGCGCGTTGTTGGTCATGGAGGCGACCAAATCGAATTCACGGGGCTGGGGCGCGCCTCGCGCGCTGGGGTTTGGGGTTTGGGGCTTGGGCCGGTTGTGCGTGATTGGGCGGTTTGGTGCATGGCGGGCGCGATTCGGGCCGGATGCAGAACCGGACGAACAAAGCCGTTACCATTGGAATCAAAGGGGGTTAGCACGTGGCGCGCCGCTTTTGGCGCAACTCTGCCTTTGGAAGCGTTCGAATGGCCCGGCCCAGTTTACCGGGGGGGCTGCGTTGACCTGAAAGCCGGGGAGGTCGCAATCGCGAGGACCAGCTTGCGGCGTGCCAGATGTATAATTGATACTAGCCGAGAGGCTAAGAGCGAAAATGTCGGCTGAAACTATAAGCGGCGCGGGTCCTCCTAGGAGGCCACAGTGGATAACCTAAGCCGGTGGCGCAGGGACTGCGCCGTTCTTCTGCTTTGCGCCGCGACGGCGGCCGCCTCGCAGGCGCAGACCTTCACTACCCTGGTGAATTTCAACGGGGCGAACGGTGCTGGCCCCTCTGCGCTCGTCCAGGGAATCGATGGGAACTTCTACGGGGCAACCGGCCAGGGCGGGGCAAACTCGTGTCCGGCACAAGCCGGCTGTGGCACGATCTTCAGGATTAACGCAGGCGGCACACTGACGACTCTGCACAGTTTCAATTCGACTGACGGGGCTCTTCCCGTTGGGCTTGTGCAGGCCACCAACGGGGACTTCTACGGGACAACTGCGTATGGAGGCAACAATAGCAACCTGGGCACGGTTTTCAAATTGTCCCCTGCGGGAGCGCTGACGACACTGCACAACTTCGATGCGAATGACGGTTCCTATCCAACCGGCGGTCTAGTTCAGGCCACCGATCGGAATCTCTACGGGACCGCCCAGCAGGGCGGGTCTAGCAACCTTGGCACTGTCTTCAGAATCACCCCGCAAGGCGAGCTGACAACGCTATACAGCTTCGACCAGGCCAACGGCGGCAACCCTTTGGCCGGGCTAGTACAGGCGACCAACGACAATTTCTATGGGACAGCCCTGCGTGGCGGGGCTTTCAACGGTGGGACGATCTTCAAGATCGCTTCGGGCGGCGCAGTGACAACCCTGCATAGCTTTGATTCCACTGACGGGGAGACTCCTTACGGTTGGCTGGTTCAAGCCACTGGGGGGAACTTCTACGGGACAACGCTTGAAGGCGGAGCCTACGGCTACGGCACCGTCTTCAAAATCACCCCGCAAGGCAAGCTGACAACACTATACAGCTTCAACCAGACTGATGGCGCCCTGCCACAGGTCGGTTTGGTTCAAGCGACCGACGGGAGCTTTTATGGGACAACCAGCGCCGGTGGTGGCTCAAGTGGCTGTTACGCCGGCTGTGGCACGATCTTCAGGATTACCCGGGCGGGCACTCTGACGACACTGCACAGCTTCAACTCGACCGACGGCGTTAATCCTGGTGGCCTTGTTCAAGGCACCACGGGCGACCTGTTTGGGACAGCCGCGGACGGAGCCAACGGCTACGGAACGATCTTCAGGCTATCCGTTGGGCTTGGCCCCTTCGTGAAGACACTGCCGACCTCCGGCAAGGTGGGAGCGACCGTCAGAATACTGGGAACAGACCTGACCGGCACGACCAGCGTCACCTTTAACGGCAGCGCCGCCGCCTTCACCGTGGTCCGGCCGTCTGAAATCACCTCCATCGTCCCCGCTGGCGCAACGACGGGCACGGTCGAGGTGATCGGACCAGGCGGCAAGCTCTCAAGCAACGTGGCCTTCCGGGTCAGCCGGTGATTTCGACCTGGCAGACCTGACCGGGGACCGCCGAGCGGGCCAGACACCGGGGGAAATCGCGCTTATGTTTTGCCAGACCGTTTCATTCGAGATCTGGCTGCACCGATCTGGAGATCCGATTGGGCCCCGGCGAACCCCCAGGCGACGCACGCGTACCCTTTCGGGATCTGGCTCTTTTTCCAGCAGCACGCTAGAGAATGGGACCGGAAGAACGCTAGATCTGCTGGGTGCCACATCCAAACTGTCGCCTACTGGACGGCATTGGCACTATGCGATAAGTCAAAAGACTGGGGATACTGGGGCTTCCAATTCCAGGGTAACGCGTCGAGCACTGGTCGCGGGCGCCTTCGGCAACTCGACGAGCGCCCTAAATTCCTTACACGTCAGCCCTAAGCCGCTCACCCTACGTTGCGCACTCGGTTTCTGTTTTTTTGTTCACCATGCGCCTCGCCTTCGCGGGATAATAAACGGAGGAGTTCTACATGAAGCTAAAGCCACTATCCGGAATGCTCGTGAACCCTGAACACATCACGAAGGTTGAATTCACGCCAAATGACGCGGTGGTATGCCTCTCTGAGGGGAGCCGCATCAACGTAATCAAACCCGATTGGGAGCAGTTTGCTCCGGCCAACGGGTTTCCGAAGCAGCCTTGATCTACTGGCTCAGCGCTGCTCCGCTCAGTCCAAACTCGCGTTGACCTCAGCGCGAACAAGCCCTCCGCCACGCAACCAGCAACAGACCAGCAGGTTAGCCCATCGGCCCTCTGTCTGAAGCATCAGCCAAGGTTAGTTGCTTATCGACAGGCACTCAGTATTGATATATCTCGCAACGATGTCCTGGTCGTGTACATCAATCTCATGGCGGCTGCTGTATCTTACGCCGTTTCTATCAAAATATCTAATACACAGTATTGCGTTTAACTTAAAACCATTAGCATTAGCTGGTAATTTCAGTAGCTCATCCACTAAGTTATTGCCAGTCGTACTGCGACCATCAGGGCCTACGACATTCATCAGATAGAACACACTTCCGTCTTCCTCAAGCAATTGCTCATGCTTCATGTGAGATAGTGCCAGGGAATTTTCTAATTTCACGATTATTTTAACGCCCACCGCCGGGGACCCATAATTCCTAACCAAGAAGCCGGTTTTTATAGGAGAACCGGACAGGGCCGCCCAGGACATAATCTTGATGACTGGAGCTTGTGATGGCAGCAATAGGACTTCCCTCTTCAACGACGGATACTGTATGGCATTTTCTAAGTTATCCAGATATTCCAGTATGCCCGCGAGATCTAGTGATGTCAGGTAATCTGCATTCCTAATGTCGGAAACCGTCTTAATAAACCCGCAAAAATCGTCATACCAATCCAGCGCGGAACTTGCCCACGGGCACGAGTCTGATGCCCAACTGGGCTTCAAAAAGGGACGTGTCACGAAATCGGATCGTGGCCACGTTCTACCGATCTCCCTAGCCCGCTCCTTCAGGAGTGTGATCTTGGTGTGAATATCCCCCTGTTTAGATGGAAGGTCAATAGTCGTGTGCGCAAGTTTCGCTACCTGAACAGCATGCTCGTCTTTAATCGTAATGATCTGGGCACGGAGCGATTTTGCGCGATGAGTATCCCGAACGTTTCTGATAACAGCAACTGCAAGCAGCGTCGATGCCAGGAGCGCGACGGCGATGTTTATAGCGAGAGCCATGGCGTCTATCCCCGGCTCCTTCCAGTGCCGCATTTGTATGTAGTCCCAAATGAGCATAACGACAAAGGCGGCAATGGAAATAACGGGCGTAATCCACGGGGGCGGTCCATGCTTTACTTGATCCATTTTTTCAGCCTACCATCAGGTGGACATGGTCGCGCCAGCGACGCGAAGCATCCGAAAATTGCGCCAACCAACTTTCAGGCATTACCCGCACGTTCCTTGAACACGGAATCGTGCGCCGCGCCACAATAGCCAGCCGAGCAAGCTCCAGACACCACCATCCATTGCCGCTTACCCTCGCCGGCGCATATACCATATACTGAGATGCCGAATACATTCCGAAGTCCCGGGATGTTCCGACGAAGCACGCGTGTTCGATCTCGATGGCCTTGCCCGGATAGTTCGAGGACCTTGTTAACCGCACAACTACCGGCTCGAACAGCCTGAGGATCGTGGATTGCCCTAAGGCGTTAGACGGAAATCGCGGAGTTGATCCCGGGCTAATTGGACGCTGGTCGACGCGCCCATAATGGCCCGGGGGCGGATCGCGCGGGGATAGACGAGATTACCGAGACCGCAATACAGCAATCGCCCTAGACGCTCTGGCCCGACGGCAAGGGCTCTAGCAAGCCGAGGACTGCCGTATGAAGGACAGAATCGCCGAACTCCTGGCCTCCCGCAAACAACTGCTTCGTCAGACGGCCGACCCTGCGATGGCCTTTACATCTGCG
Source organism: Bryobacterales bacterium (assembly GCA_003132865.1). The sequence goes on along the minus strand of PKYZ01000424.1, from coordinate 6,265 downwards.
CCCGGGCAAAGATGTGGGCTGAGGTGCGCAGGAGTGCGTGCGCCACGAAGCAGCCCCGACTTGCCCCACCTTACTCGCCCGGCTGATCCGTAGCCGGCAGGGGGCTGGCAGGCCGCGACACCACACCCTGGAACGCCTCGCTGAGCGAAACCCCGTTGTTGTTCAGCGTTTGTCCCGTGACCCGCTCCAGCTCCACCTTCGACTTGGCATACGCCGCCTGCGCCGCCAGTTCGCTCTGCCGCGCGGTTGCCAAGTCCCGTTCGGTCAGAATCACGTTGTAGATTACCGAAGCCCCGGCCGCATACTTCTTCTGCTCGGCGTCCAGTGTCCGCTCCTGCAGGATGCGCGCCTTCATGGCCGCCCGATATTGCGCGCGCGCATTTTGTACCCCGATCAGCGCGTTCTGCACGTCCACGCGCACCTGGTTTTCCAGTCTTTGCACGCCGAGCTGCAACTGCCGCAGCGTCAGCTCGTCGTTGATGGCCTGCGCCTGCGCCGCGCGATTGCGCAGCGGAATCGTCAGGTTGAATCCCGCCGAGTAGTTCGGATAGTTGCGCGCGAACAACTGCTTCAGCACCGTGCCGTATCCCCCGATGAAAGCCGGACTGGGCGTTCCGAAACTAAAGGGGAAAGTAGACTGCACCGTGTTCACCTGGCCCGCCAGCGCATTGTTGGTCATGGCGGCCACCAAATCGAGCGTGGGCAGCAGCCCGTTCTTCGAGCCGTACAACGTGATCTCCTGATTGGTCACCTGGATGCGATTCTGCGCCAGTTCCGGGCGCGCCGATAGCGCCATCGCCACCAGATCCTGCATCGGCGTCACCGGCTCCACGTCCGGCACGCGGATGCGATCAGTCGGCACGATCCGCGCTTCAGCCACCGCCGGGCTGGCCACGCCGTTGCGGCTCAGCGCGTTTTTCAGAATGGTCTCCTGCTGCAACAGTTGCGTTTCCGCCAGCGTCAGGTTTTGCTGATCGGTGGCCACTTGCGCCTCCGCCCGCACCACTTCAATCGGCGCCATCATTCCCGCCTCCACCTGCTTCTGGTTGTCTTCGTAAAGTTTCGTGCTGGTGGCCACCGCCTGCTGCTGGACGCGCACGTTTTCGTTGAACGTTACCAGATCCCAGTAAAGATCCATCACCGCGGCGACCGTGGTGATCACCTGCAGCTTGAAAGTCAGATCCGAGAGCTCCCGGTTGTTCCTCGCGATCCGGATCTGCCGTTGGTTCACCGCGATGCTGAACCCTTGCAGCAAATGCTGCGTCACCGTCAGCCCCAGCGACGAATTGGTAACCGGATTGAACAGCGTGGAGGAGCTGTTGCCGACAGTCGTTGTGTTATTCAGCCCCAAACTCACCGAAGTTCCGCTCTGGAAGCCTTGCTGGTAGGTGAGGCCCGACTGGTCCTGCCGCTGAATCAATTCATCGGTGCCGGCAATGAATGTGCTGCTTTCCGGAACCGTCTGGTGCGCCCAGCTTGCGTTGCCCACCAACGCCGGATCGTAGCTGGGAATCGGCGGGCCGGATTGCGCGATCACGGTGTTGCCGACCGCCGTGGAACTGGCCGCGCTGGCCTGCGTCGATGGATTTCCGGACACGCCGCTCTGCGCCACGCCGCCGGGCTGCGCGCTGGTGGGTCCCGCGGTCACCGACGTGGAAACGCCCTGCGCGAATGCGCCCGCCCTGGCGCGCAAAACCTGGGCGTCGGCAATCTGCGGGCCGTAACGTTGGATCTCTATGTCGAGGTTGTTCTCGAGCGCCAGGGCGATGGCGTCCTGCATGGAGAGGTAGAGCCTTCCGGCGCGCAGCAACAATTCCAGCCGGCCGGAATTCGCCAGATCAATGGGCGGCACCTGCTGCATCCGGTACCGGCCGGTGATCCAGGCGAATGTTCCGCCCGGCTCGCCGATCTGATGGGCTTGCTGGGCGAAGGCCGGCGCGATCAACAGCCGGACACAGAGAATGGAAATGACGGTTTGAAAGCGATGCATGGATGACCTTGGTTTTTCTCAATGGTATAGTAGGCCTTTGTGACGCCGCAAGCCCAGTCGATCCTGGAGCTGTTCCGCGCTACGGGCGCGTATCTCAACGGCCATTTCCGGCTCACCAGCGGACTGCACAGCCCTGAGTATCTGCAGTGCGCGCTGGTGCTGCAATATCCTCGGCACGCGGCCGAGCTGGGCGGCCTTCTCGCGGAAGAGTTCCGCAAACTCGTGCCCGAACCCGTGGGATTGGTGGTGTCGCCGGCGCTGGGCGGCCTGATCGTCGGCCACGAAGTCGCGCGCGCGTTGGGCGCCCGATTCATCTTCACCGAGCGGGATGACAACAAGAAGATGACCTTGCGCCGCGGCTTCGCGGTAACGCCGGGCGAGCCGGCGCTGGTGGTGGAAGACGTGGTCACCACCGGAGGCAGCACGCGCGACGTCGTGGAGGTGCTGCGCGCAGCCGGAGCGCGCCCGCTGGCCGCCGGCTCCATCGTCGATCGCAGCGGGGGGCATGCCGATGTGGGAGCGCCGCGGGTCGCCCTGGTAACGCTCGAAGTGGTGGCTTACGACCCGGCCGAGTGCCCGCTGTGCGCGCAGGGCGTGCCGGTTGTGAAACCCGGCTCCCGCCCCGCTTGAGAAGTGGGGCAGGACTCGACCAGTCCTGCGGCCGGCGTCCACGCCGGCCTGTGAGTATCTGATGCGCCGCATCCGAATCCAACTCGCCTATGACGGCACCGATTTCCACGGCTGGCAAGTGCAGCCCGGCCTGCTCACGATTCAAGGCACGCTGGAATCCGTGGTTGGCGAAATCGAAGGCCGCCCGGTACACGTGGCCGGCTCCGGCCGCACCGATGCCGGCGTGCATGCCCTGGCACAGGTGGCCGCCTTCAGCATTGAAAACCCCATCCCGCTGCCGAACCTTCGCAAGGCCATGAACCGGTTGCTGCCCGCCTCCATCCGGGTGCTCTCGACTGCAGAAGCCGCGCCAGATTTCCATCCCCGCTTTCAGGCCCTGGCGAAGACCTACGAATACCGCATCGTGCGCGCCGAAGTCTGCCCGCCGTGGGAATGGCGCTACGTCCATCATCATCCCTATCCTCTAGACTTGGATCGCATGCAGTCCTGCGCGCCGGTCCTGGAGGGCGAGCACGACTTCAGCGCCTTCGCCGGCGCCGACGACCGCGACGACGAAGGCAAGACGAAAGTGCGCACCATCTTCCGCTCGCAGTTTGAAGCCCGGCCGGACCGCCTGATTTACCGCGTGCGCGGCAGCGGCTTTCTGAAGCACATGGTGCGCAACATCGTAGGATCGCTGCTGGAAGCCGGTCGCGGCAACCTGGATGAATCGGGGTTGCACGCGCTGCGCACCCCCGGCTGTCCGCGCAAAGCCGGCCCCACCGCGCCAGCGAAGGGCCTGTTCCTGGTCGGCGTGGAGTATCAGTAGGACGGTTCGCGCTTTGCGCGCACCGCTTGCCATAGGCGAGCTGCGCTCGCCAAGGACAGGCCAGGAGGCCTGTCCTAACTCTTGGTCTTCGGCGGCACGAAATCCGGCGGCAGGGCCGCGCCTTCGCCGAAGAAGTAGTCGTCCATCTGCTTGATGAGAAACTCCTGCGCCTCCTGCGTCCCCAGGTTGAGCCGGTATTCGTTCATGAGCATTTTCATGTGCTCCACCCACATCTTCCAAGCTTCCTTCGAGACGTTCTCGTAAATCTTTTGGCCCAGCGGGTGTCCCTCGAACGGAACTTCGTCCAGCCCCGGCAATTCTCTTTGCAGCTTGACGCAGAACACCTTGCGGGCACCGGACGGCGCTTCGATATTGACCGGATTCACCGGTCCGCTACTACATCCCATTCTTATGTCCTCGCCTTTTCAGGATACTACGCTCGGCGTTGCGCTCACTGAGGGCGGGCCTGAATGGCGACTTTGCGGCGGCTGACGGTCGGCTCCGGCTGCCCATCGGCGTACGCGGCCGCCTTCAAGATGCACTGGCCGGTGGCGCGCGGCACGTGAAACTCGATGGGGTATGTCTGCTGTCCCAAACCCGGCACGGCAAAGGGCACTTCGCGGCGTGCCAGTTGGGCGCCGTCGTCACGCTCCAGGGACAGCGCCAGCTTGCCCTGGGCCGGTTCGTACGCGTCGTTCACCATCATCACGGCGATTCTCCGGCTGGAATCCGGCTCCAGGGTGGGCTGCCAGAAGTTCAGATAAACGCCCAGCGGTTTGAACGCTTCCTGCATGTAGTCCGCGAAGTGCGGCTCCAGTTTGAGCGCCGCCACATCCTGAAAGTTGTCGCAAGTGTAGGCGCCCGGATAGCACGCCGTCAGATACACGAAATGCAGCACGCCGGCATAGTTGCGGTATGCGCGCCAGAATTCGGTCAGGCCGCCCAGCAGATAGGCGTCCAGCGCCAGCCTGTCTTGCGGATTGGCGTTCGCGCCCAGTAAGTGCTCGTATACTTTGCCCGTCAGTTCCGTGGGCGTGCCATCGCGCAACAGCCACAGCCAGCCGTATTCGTTGTCGATCTGCGCATGTCCGGTGGGCGTGCTCCCCGCGCGGCCTTTCCCGGACATGCCCTCCAGTTCGGCCGCCTCGAACGGCTTCTCGTCCTTCTCGCTGCCTTTCTGGAATAAGTAAGGATGGTCTTCCACCGGATCGTCCGGCCCCACGGCTGCGTTGTAACTGTTCTCCCACGGGCGTCCGGAAAGGTCCAGGCCGCGCACCGCGGGTATAATCTTCTCCGCGAACAAGGCATCCAGCGACTCGTTATTGGCGTCCCAGATGGCCACGCTCGGATGGTTCCAGTTGTCGCGCATCCATTCGCCGTACTGCCGGATGGTCTCCTCCGCATTCCAGCTCCGCTTGTAATTGTTGTGGAACCAGTCCGGCGCTCCGGTCCAAACGGGAAACTCGTTCTGGATGAGCAGCCCCGCCTCATCGGCGATATCCAGCCACTTGTCCGGAACCGGTCCGATACAGAAGCGGAAGCTGTTCCAGTTCATCCGCTTCGGGATTTCGACGAGCAGCTTGCGCAGCCAGGCTTCGTTCCACGGGAGCGCGCCAGACAGCGGGTCCTCGAAGAACCGGTGCAGCGTGATGTTCGATCCGCGCAGGAAATAAATCCGGCCGTTCAGATACGCGCGGCGCGTAGGCGTGTCGAAGCGGAACTCGCGCATACCGAAGCGCGTGGTGGCGCTGTCGCCGCCGGTCGAAGTCTCCAACACATATAGGAACGGATGCTCGGGCGTCCACAGTTCCGCCGCTNNCTTCGCCTGGCGCCAGTTCGATGGGCAGGGGCGCCGCGTGGCCGGCATGGCGCACGCTCTGGGTCAGCACGAATCGCACGCGCGCCGCGCCGTAGTTTTTCAGTTTCGTCTGCACGACGATCTGGGACGCGGCGATGCGCGGGGCCACCTGCACGCTCTCGATCGCGGGGTTGTCGCTCGCGAGCAGCGCCACGCTGTCGTAGATTCCCGGCGTCCATCGGTTCTTTTCAAAGTCGGTACCGGTTGGATAATCCACCGGAAGCATACCCGGATGCGCTCCGATCCGCACCACCAGCCGGTTGTTGCCCTCCCAGTGGATGGCGCGGGTCACGTCGAAGTAGCCCGCCGAAAAGCAGCCGGCGTGCTCTCCGATCGTCTGCCCATTCAGCCACACCGCCGTGCCGAACTGCGCCTTATTGATGCGCAGGATCGCGACCTGCTTGCGCACGGTCACCCGGAACGTCTTGGCATACCAGAAGTAGTTCCGGTTCTGATGCGGAATGCCGGCGCCCTCGACCAGCGCGGACTCCGGCAGGACGCCCTTGCCCACGCGGTTCACAATCACTTCCTTGCTATCGAACTGGTCGACGTCTGGAAAGCCCGGCTGCGCCAGGTGCGCCAGTCCGGGCACCGGCACGCGGTGATGCCACTCCCGCGGCATCGCGTCCGGCGCTACACTGTCTTCAATCTGCCATTCACCATCGAGGGAGAGCGTGACCCGCTCCCCGCCCCAGGCGCCGGCTGCAAGTGCCAGACCAGCCCAGGCCAGCGCGCAACGCGCTTGAGCCGCCATACGGCCATCAAGGTAGCACGTTCCATCGGGCGATCACGCGCGTCTCGCGCTCGTAGCCCAGCACGCCGATCGAGGCCGTGCCGAGCGCGAACAGCTTGCCGGCGTCGGGAGGCAGTCCCAACCAGCAGGCCGTCAACACGCGCAGCAGGTGGCCGTGGGCAAACAATGCCACATCGCCGGCGGCGTTTGACGCGCGCTCGATGACGCGGCTGGCGCGCGCGGCCA
>PKYZ01000762.1 GCA_003132865.1 Bryobacterales bacterium | reverse complement strand
GCGGTTCCGAACCGGAATCCGGTTGATCTTAATGGCACACATATTACGGAAGGCGGCGCGGATTCCGGCCGGACCAACCGATCACAAGCCGGCAAATTTGGGGGAGAGTGGTACTACGCCAAGCCGGCGAAGTCGGGGGATGGGGATGGGATGTGCCCACCCATATATATAGACATGGAGATATCGGAATCCAGGGGGAAAGTGACGGGGAAGTACTCGGCGCGGTATGCGGTGGGGGAACGCCCGATCTCGCCGTTTGTGGAATTCGAGTTTACGGGGGCGGTGCANNGCGGCTGAAGCTGCTTTCGGCGCGGTCGTTGCGTGTGGAATGGAGTGCCGACAAAGTGGGCCAAGGGATGGGCTTGGCTTCGGGGATAGCGACGCTGGTGCGGCGAGGACCGCCGTAAGTTCGGTGCGGTGGGGCTGCCTCGGGCGGAGATTCGGTGTAAAATGTTGGCTTCGTGTCTGACAACCAACAGGTGGTAGAGCCCGGCGTCAGCGAGGCGGGGCCGCGGCGGCTTTGTCCGAAGTGCCGGAGCGCCCGCGTGTACCGGTCGCATCGACGGAGCCCGTGGGAGGGATTGCGGGGCTGGCTCGGATACTACCCCTTCCGATGCCACGCTTGCGAATTTCGATTTACGGCGAAATCCGAAACAGCGAAGAGCGCGGGAGTGAAGGACTCGCGGCCGGACTTGCGGAAGCGGCAGGTGCGACGGTTGATCCGGACGGCCCTGATTGGCTTGATCTGCGTTGCGGCTTTTCTGCTATTCCTCCACTACTTGATCCAGCCCGGCCCGTACCGTAGTGAATAGTGTGCTGCATGTTTGACGTTCTCGCGCACGAGTTCGCGGATGCTGGAAACGAGCGGTTCGCATCCCGGCCGAGGGTCCTTTGGATCTGGCGTGCCGCTGGTCTGGCCGCCTTGGTGCCGCTGGCCACCGCACTGTATTGGACCGTCCGACTTTCGCGTGCCGATTGGCTATTTCTCAACGGGAATCCACAATCCATCCAACAGGCGATCCGGCTGGCACCGGGCGCTCCGGACTACTACAGTGGCTGGGCGCAGGCCGAGCCTGACCGCGCGGTCGATGTGCTTGAAAAGGCCGTGGCGTTGAACCCGATCAACTCGTCCCTGCGGATCGAGCTAGGGTTGGCTGCGGAAGAGAAAGGCGACTTTCGTAAGGCCGAAGCCAGCCTGCTGGAGGCGATGCGGTTGGACACCAGTTTTGCGCCGCGCTGGGCGCTCTCCGACTTCTACCTTCACCGCCGCGACGCGGAAAAATTCTGGCCCGTAGTGAAAGCGGCGCTGAGCATTTCGTACGGTGACGTTTCGGCCCAGTTCCGCAATNNTCTGATACGCGAAAAGCGGATGGAAGCGGCGGCGCGGGTGGCAGAACGGGTGCTGGCGCGGGCCGGCGCGGAGGATACCGCGACACTACTAAACTATGGCGACTACCTGTTGGAAGCGGGCCAAAGCCGGCCGGCGTTGGCGGTATGGAATGAACTAAACGAGAGGAAGTTGCTGCCCTACGCGCCGCTGGCCCCGGAAATGGGCCGGTCGCTCACGAATGGCGATTTCGCGACGCCGAACGTCAATGCNNGATTCACACCGCCCGAGGGAATCTATCTGGAGCGGGTGGGGAATCCGCCGGCGGTGTTCGTGAGTTTCACCGGCCAGCAACCGGAGGACTGCGAAATTCTCAGCCAGTACGTTCCAGTGCTGCCCAAGCGGGAATACGTGTTGTCGGTGCGGTACCGGGCTACCGGCATCCCCGCGGAATCGGGACCTTTGTGCCGGGTGCTACGGGGCAATGGCGGCGATCTGCTGCATGAAGGGGGCTTGCTGCCAGGAGGGTCGGAGGGCGACACGGATCGCGCGTTCCGCTTCGCGACGCCAGCGGACACTACCATGGTGCTGCTGGTGTTCGGATACAAAAGGATGCGGGGCACGGTGCGAATTGAGGGCTCGGTGATTCTGCGGGAGTTCAAACTGACACTGGAACCGGAGGGCGGCCGATGACCCGCCTAGCGCCTCCCAACGAGCGATTCCAGAGCCTGTCGGCGCATTTTCTCGCGCTCACCATGGCGCTGGCGATACTGGTCATGTTCTTCGACGGGCGATGGATCAACCCCAGTCTCTTTCAGGCCGGATTGTTGCNNCCTTCAAACTGCGCTTCAGTATCGTGTTGATTCCTCTCTCAGCCACGGTCGCATGGGGGTTGTTCCAACTCGCCGCCCGTCATACTCAGGGCCGCTGGGATACCTGGATGGCGGTCCTGATCTGGCTGGGAAACCTGTTGGCATGTTTTCTGGCAATGCAGGTGTGTGCGCCTTCAGGCATTCGCCGCCGATTCCTGAACATGTTGGTTTACTTCGCGTTCGTGCTGAGTGTGGTTTCCGTTGTGCAGTACTTCAGTTGGGATGGCAAGATATTCTGGATCTTCCCAACGTATGATACGGCCGTGCTGGGGCCGTTTGTCAGCCGCGACCAGTACGCCGCGTTTGTGGAGATGCTCCTGCCCCTGGCCATTGTGCAGACGCTCCGCGGGGGCCCCCAATCGCTGCGGTTCGCGGTCATCAGCGCGGCCCTATACGCGTCTGTGATCGCGGGCGCATCGCGGGCGGGCGCCCTTCTGACAACCGCGGAAATCATCGTGATTCCCTTGGTCTTTTGGACGAGAGGTCATTTTGGGCGAGACAAACTGCGCTCGGCTACGATCAACGTCTGGCTGCTGGCGTTTGTTTTCGCGGCGGTGGTCGGCTGGGCCGTGTTATGGAGCCGGTTCGATGACCCGGACCCCTTGAAGGGCCGGCGGGAGATGCTGTCAGATACGATTTCGATGGTCCGCGCCAGACCGTATTTCGGCTTTGGTCTCGGCACCTTCCGAACTGCCTATCCGGCTTATGGATCTGTCGATTTCGGGGCTGTGGTGAACCACGCACACAACGACTGGGCTGAATGGGCCGTGGACGGCGGCATTCCTTTCAGCCTGTTGCTGGTGTCAATTGCAATCTGGAGCCTTCCAAAGGCGTTCAAGACTGTCTGGGGAGTGGGGTTAATCGCGGTTTTCGTGCACAGCATGGTGGACTACCCATTACAAAAGCCCGTGCTGGATCTTTGGATGTTTACGTTGCTCGGCACGCTGGCCGCGGAGACCGGAAGGAGTAGCCAGGCACCGGAGCGAGACCTATTGTAAGCCTTTGCTGACGGTATTGGCCACACAGACGCAGTCGGCCCCT
>PKYZ01000711.1 GCA_003132865.1 Bryobacterales bacterium | reverse complement strand
GATTCTTCTATTTCGATAGCGCCCGACAGGCTAGTGACACCGACGTGCGCCGGATGTGCGCCGTCGCCCGGCACCGGGGGCCGGACGATTCCGGCAGCTACCTGCAAGGCCCTGTCGCACTCGGCTTCAACCGCCTCAGCATCATCGACCTGGCTGGCGGGCATCAGCCGATGTCCAATGAAGATGGCTCGGTATGGATCATCTTCAATGGCGAGATCTACAACTTCGGGGAGCTGCACGCGGAGCTCATAAGCCAGGGGCACAGATTCCGGACCCGGTCGGACACCGAGTGCATCGTCCACGCCTGGGAGGAGTACGGCGAACAGTGCGTCGACAAGCTACGCGGAATGTTCGCCTTCGCCATCTGGGNNGCGACCGGCTGGGCATCAAGCCGTTCTACTACCACCACAACAGCGAGCGGTTTGCCTTCGCGTCGGAGATGAAGTCGCTGCTAGAGCTGCCGGATATCGCCAGGGAACCGGATCCCGCAGTCGTTTACGAATATCTGCGCCGCCGGTACGTGATCGGGCCTAACACGATGTTGCGTGGAATCCGAAAACTTCCGCCGGGCTACGCCATCCGCGTAGATCAATCCGGAATCCGCTCGTGGCAGTACTGGGATGTGCCGTTCCGCGAACCGGCGCGTATATCGGAAGGCGAGGCGCTGGAGCGCCTGGACGCGCTCCTGGGCGAGTGCCTCCGCATGCATCTTGTCGCCGACGTTCCGCTGGGCGCATTTCTTTCCGGCGGCATCGATTCCAGCGCGGTCGTCGGACTGATGTCCCGCTTGGGCGTCAAGGACATCAAGACTTTCTCCATCGGGTACGACAGCGCTGAGAGCGAGCTCGATTACGCCCGCATCGTCGCCACGCACTTTCACACCGACCATCACGAACTCCGGCTGGAACCTGGCACTTTCCGTGATGTGCTCCCGAAGATCGCCTGGTACATGGACGAACCGGTCGGCGATACGGCTTCGATTCCGCTCTATTTCCTCGCCCAGTTTGCGCGGCAAAAGGTAACGGTAGCCTTGTCGGGCGAGGGATCGGATGAAATCTTCGGCGGATATCCGATCTACCGTCGCATGCTGGCGTATGAGCGTGTCAACCGATTGCCTCTGTCCCGCATGGCCGGCCGCCTGATCAGTACGTTTGCGGGAGACACGAAAATCCGCAAGTACGCGGATATGCTCGGGCGACCGCTCGAATGGCGGTATGGCGGCGTGGGTGGTTTGTTCTCACAGCAACAAGCAAACGAACTGCTGCTCTCTTCCGGCGAGTCACTGGACGGAGTTGCGGCCGCTTATGCGCATTGCCGGGGCTGGACACCCCTCCAGCGCATGTCCTATGTGGACCTGAAGACCTGGTTGGCCGACGACCTGCTGGTCAAAGCCGATCGCATGAGCATGGCCAATTCTCTGGAGCTCCGCGTCCCGTTTCTGGACCATCGCCTGGTCGAATTTGCCGCCGCCTTGCCGGACCGCCTGAAGGTGCACGGCGGCGTGACCAAGTATCTGCTCAAGAAATGGGCGGAGCCTCTACTGCCTCACGAAATCGTCTATCGCACCAAAAAGGGCTTCCCGGTTCCGGTAAAATCCTGGTTCCGCGAAGAGCTGTCCGGCTTCGCTCGTGAGACGCTATTGGCATCGGGCGGCGTCTGCGCCGAATTCCTTTCCCGGCCGCAAATCGAGCATCTGCTCCACATGCATGACCGGGAGGATCGCAGCGAACAGATCTACTCGTTGCTGGTCTTGGATTCCTGGCACCACCAGTTTGTGAAAGCGGCTTCGTCGCCTGAGGTGGGAGTTTCCGGCGCTCGCTGAGAATCTCATCCTGAAACCGTGACCGGCTTCTTCTTTACCGTACCTTCCACCATCTCCGCTACCTTCCGCGCATTTTCGGTCCACAGGTAGCCCCGCCGCTCGATCGCCTCTCTGCCCTTCCGCCCCATGCGGGCGGCTCCCTCCCTATTGTTCACCAGCGTGGTGAGTGCGTCCGCCATGCTGGCGGCATCACCCGGGGAGAAGAACAGGGCTTCCTCTCCTTCCCTCAGTAAGTCCTGAATGTTTTCCTGCCTGGGCGCCACAATCGGCTTTCCCAGGGCCATGTACTCCAGGATTTTCATCGGGCAACAGTATTCGTTGGCTGCCGGCTGGACGGCGATATCGATCAGGTCCAGATATGGCGGGACCTGCGCGTGCGGCAGTGGACCGGTGAAGATGACGTGCTCTTTGAGATCGTGCGCGGCGACATAATCCCGCAAGTCGGCCATCGCCTGGCCGTCGCCAATAAGCAATACTTTGGCATTCCGCGCCGCCAGGCCGGACCTGTGGAAGGCTTCCAGCAGCAGTTCCAGCCCGTGCCATTTTCGGAACCAACCGACGAAGCCGATGACCGCCGCCCCGTCCAGCCCGAGTGAACGGCGCAACTCAGCCGAGGCTGGCTGGGGCTTGAACTTGTGCAGATCCACGCCATTCGGCATCACGACCAGGCGCGACGCCCGGATTCCCGCCTGCACCATGATTCGCTGCAAGGGCGTCGACACCACCACCACGTGAGCAGCGGCATTGCACACTACCCGCTCCGTCCATGCCGCCAGGCGCACGAGCCGGATATCTTTGTCCCGCGATTGCTCGAGCGCAAACGGAGAATTCACCTCCAAGATCAGCGGCACGCCGCACAGGCGGGCAACCACCACACCTGCAAAATTGAATAGCGAATACCGCTCGTAGATGAAATCGACATTCCTGTGCAAGATCTTCCGCAGAAGCATTGGGATGCCCACCATGTTGTAACCCAGTTGCACGATTTCATAAGCGAACGGGATCCGGCGTACTGGCTTTTTCCAGACAGCATCTCCCGCATCGCGTCGGGCATCATCCTGGCCTGCATTGGTTGGAACAAGCGAGACGGTCTCAACCTCATGTCCCAGTTCCTCAAACGCTCTGATCATCTCCTGGATGTGGATCCGCTGGGCGTCGGTGGAGCGGGTGCGGTGATGATAAATGATCTTCATGTGCGTGCCGGCCGCAGATTGCATGCTCACGCTCGGGGCGGCAGGCTGCGTTCCGTGCGAGTCCACACCGGCCGCTGCTGCTTGCGGATGCCGCGCACTATGCCCCTTAGCGCCGCCAGATTCACCATGCAGAAATAGTAAGGAACGCGGAACGGGAGCGCGGCCCGATTGGGCGTACGCCAGGCATATACGGCGAGCGCATAGAATGCCACCTGCGCGGCCAGCATGCCGGCCCACCACGGCGAACCGAAGGCTGCCACACCGCTCGCCAGGAACATGAAAATCAGGTCGAACGGCACGAACCAGCGCAGCAGTTTGTGCGATACGTACAGCCACCAAAGCCGCGTCTGCCGCAATGGCGGAACGCCTTCCCCCGCCAGAAACGACTGAATCGCGTATGCCACCACCCGAACCTTCCGCCAGAATTCCTGAGCGTCACCCGGCGTGGGATCTTCTTCCGCGATAGCCTCCGGGTCATAGATGATGCGATAGCCCTGCAGAGCGATCTTTATCGCCGGCACGAAGTCGTCCGCGATCAGCCCGCTGGATACCGGTCTGAAGCACTCTCTTCGCATGGCGTACATGGCGCCGTCAATCGCGACGGTGGACCAGAACGTGCTTTCCAACTCCTGCAGCCGCCGTTCGTACTTGTAATAGAGACTCTCGCCCTGGCCGAACTTCTGCTCCGACGGCAGCAATCGGACGTCGCCGGTGACGACTCCGATCTGGGGATCCGCGAAATGACGCGCCAGCATCTTAATGCAGTTGGACCGGTAATAGGTATTGGCGTCGGAGAACACCAAGATATCGTCTTCGCACAGGGGATAAGCGGCCGCCTGCGATGCCACCTTTCCTCCCCGCTCGGGCATGATCCGTACCTGGATTCGCGGGCTCCGATACCGCAGCAGGATATCATTGGTGGCGTCCGTCGACTCGGACACGAATATGAAGGTCAGCTTCTCCTCCGGATAGTCCAACCGCAGGCAGTTGCGTAGCTTCTCTTCGATCACGAGTTCCTCGTTGTATGCCGCGACAACGAAGGAGATCGATGGCAACGCATCGTCTGAGGGAATCGGCGGTGGGGAGGTGCGCCTGCGCCACGTCAGCAGCAGCAGGCACACCGGGAAACCCGCGTAGACGTATACGACCAGCCCGAACGAAATCCAGAAGACGACATGCGGAATCAGCCACATTGGGGTCACGGAAACAGCGGAAATACAAAACGGCTCAGCGTCCGCGTTACTGGGAGCGGTAAACGCCGCCAAGTTCGAATAGCGAAATTGAACCGTGGATTGGCCGGGCTGAAATTGGGAAGTTCCTTCCTGTTCACCAGAAGGACTTCATAAGGCAGCTCCCGCATCTTCGTATTCCAGTGTCTCTTGAAGTCGAATGTACCGGTGTCTCGCTTTGACCGCCCGAAGTCGAAAACCCGAAAGCCGTGCTGCCCCGCCCAGCGCAGATGATCGAAATACATGAAGGTATTGGGGCCTAGGGCGTTGAAACGGCTGTCGGCGGCCGCATGATATGTGTGCATCTCGCCGTGGTAGTAGAAATTCAAGCTGACTGCCATGACTTTATCATCCAGCCAAACCTCGCGTACATCGGCCGTCTCGCCGAAATTTGCCAGCACACTTGCAAAGTACTTGCGCGGGAAGTTGGGTGTACCCAGGCGCCGCATGTTCCGGGAATGCACCGCATCCAGCCGGCCGACGTCGCGCACGTTGTACTCCATGCGGAACGGCTGCCTCAATGACTTCCGCACCAGATTGCGTGTCTTCTTCGGTAGCGATTCCAGGAGCTTCGCTTCATCCGGCGCCAGTTCCTGGGTGAACGTCACGTAACGCGACACATTCGAGATCCCCCCGCACTGTTCGGGCCAGGCGTTGCGCAGCTCAATGTAGTCGACTCCCAGTTCCTCTCCCAGCCCTTTGACATAGCCATACAGCGCGTCCCGCGCGCCCGCCGAGTCGGCCAGTATACCCCCATAGACAGCGAATGGCGATGAAATGAGGGCTTTACCAAGGAAAGGATTGCGGACCAGAAATAGAGGGAGGATCGCGCAGATCCTGCCCGAATCTCGCGCCACTAGATAGTAGGGTCGATACCGGAACGACTCCTCGATCGTCCTTTTCCAGGCGAGCAGATGGAAGGGGCTGCTGCGAGGATGGGCTTGAACAAAGTCGTCCCAGTGCCGAAATTCGTCTTGGCGCAGCGGGCCGCAGATGAGGGCGTCGCGCATGCCGGGGCCGGCATCGCTTGCCGCGACTTCCGCTGCAATGGTTCTCGTAAGCACTCTGTCTTCCGTACTCCTCCGCTGATGCATGCAAGCTGCCAGTTCCAGGCCGGCAAAAACGACGTGTATACCCTCCTATAATAGCCTGCGGTCCCAAAACAACGGGCTAATTTCCAAAGAATTGGCACGCGGCAATTCTGGACTCGATTATACCGAGGCCGCTGGTCCTAATATGGGGAGAGCGGTAGATTGATCATTGAGCCAGGGAGATGGCGGGAATTGTCAAGACAATCGGAAAGGCTCTCCTCTGGATGGTCGCGGGGGTTGCCGTCTTCGTTTCGACGCCCCTCGCGTAATACTACGGCACGCCGCTGCTGGAGCCCGCCATTCCCCGAAAGGCCGATGTTATCGTCCTGCTGTCCAGCGGCCAGATCGACGACAGTTGGCTCACGACTGACGCTGCGCAAAGGTTGTTAGGAGCTCTGAAGCTCTACCGGGACAACTTCGCCCCCGTGATCATCAGCTCAGGGAGCCAACATCAGCGCGGGCTTGGCCAGGCAGAACTGCAGGCGGACTGGTTGACCCGGGCAGCCGTTCCAGCCATGGCGATCCTCGTCGAAGGGCGCTCCACGCGAACGTACGAATCCTGTATCGAGGTCTCCGGGATAATGCGCGACCATGGCTGGAACTCGGCCGTCATCGTGACCTCACAGATGGATGTACCGCGTGTCCGGCTCGTGTTCGCCAAGCTGGGGATATCGGCCTCGTTTCTGGCCGTGCCGGAGTTCGGCCCGCCAAAGGGACTGCTTTATACACGAGGATTTGATGTCTTTTACCACGCCAGTTACGAATATGCGGCCCTGATCCTCTACAAGCTCAAAGGGTGGATCTAAACCAGGCGTTTGAGAGCTTCGACCCGTCTTGCTCGCATCCCCTCGAACCAAGAATCTGAAGGGCACCCTGTGACCCACAGAGCCGGACGTCTGCTCTCCGCCGCGGCCTGCCTGGGCCTTATTCCCCGCGCAATCCGATTCGACTCGCAGGGACCCAAGCGGGGAATGCCCGAAGTTGCCAAGCGGAGAAAGGTGTCGTAGAGTGGGTTACAAGGGAGCCGTTACTTTCCACGGAGCTCCGGGC
>PKYZ01000307.1 GCA_003132865.1 Bryobacterales bacterium | reverse complement strand
CCAGGGCCTGGGCGAGCCCGAGCAGCCGAGGGCGGATCAGCCCGAAAAGCCGAAGGCGGAACGTAAGGCCAAACGTGGCGCACGGTCGCCCAAGGGCGCGCCCTCGAAGGGGAAGGCGAGTACGAAGACCAGCCGCCCGAAGGCGCATCGGTGAGCGGCCGTATCGCCAAACAATTCCATGTCAGTTTTCAACAAATCGATGGCATGATCCCGCTGCACGATGGTACAGCCCTCGGCGAGCCAGATGTTGATACGAAGAGCTATGCCTCCCTTATGGTATGTTTCATCAAGAACCGCCGGTATTACGCGCGGCCGGTCCTTCGGAAGGACCTTTGTGAAGTGCTGCGCGGCTTTATCGGGGTCAAGCAGCCTGCAGGGGCGCGGATCGATCTTCGGGTCACCGAGCCAAACGTGCTATCCGCGCCCAGGTCGTGCATAATCCAGGTGGCCGCACAACTGAGCTACCTGCTCCATCGCCTCCACCAGGCTCTTTTCGATCAGGCCGCACATCTCGTCAAGCTCGGATTCGCTCGCGATCAAAGCCGGCGCCACCGCGAACCAGCATGGGTCGATGCGGAGGATCACGCCGTTCTTCAAAGCGGTCTTCTTGAGCGCGGTACCGAGTTCGGGGAAAGGCTCCAGCGTTGTGGTATCTTTGACAAACTCGACCCCCAGAAGAATGCCCTTTCCGCGGACCTCCCGAACGACACCGTATTTCTTCAGTCCCTCCAGGCGGGCACGCAGGTACTCACCCATGCTGAGCGCCTTCGCGTCGAGGCGATTCTCAACGATCTCGTCGATCACTGCCATGCCCACCGCGCAAGCCAGTGGATTGCCGGCAAACGTGTGGCCGTGAGCGAACTGCACATCGTCCGCCGCTGTGCCCCAAAAGGCCGTAGCCATGTCTTCCCGTGCGATCATCGCTCCAATCGGAAACATGCCGCTGGACAGGCCTTTGCCGCAGCAAATAATGTCCGGAGTGACGCCGTAAGTCTGGGCGGCGAACATAGCGCCGGTCTTGCCGAAGCCCGTGATGACTTCATCGAAGATCAGGATGATGTTGTAGCGGTCGCAGATCTCACGAAGGATTTGGAAGTACTCCGCGGTGGGTGTGATGATCCCGCCGGTGTTACCGACCGGCTCCACGATCACGCCGGCCACCGTCTCGGGATCTTCGTTGACGACGACGTCCTCCACCGTCCTGGCGGCGAAGCGGTTGCACTCGTCCCAAGTGGTGAACTGGTCACGGTAGTGAGTCGGCGGGAAGACCTTTAGGAACCCGGCCATCTGCGGTTCGAACTTGGTCTTACGCGGCCCGGTGCCGCTGGCCGCCATGGCGCCGGCAGTGCCGCCGTGATAACCGTGGTACCGGCTGATGAACTTATATTTGCCCGGGTGGCCCGTCTGCTTGAAGTATTGGCGGGCGAACTTCATGGCGGATTCGGTGGATTCCGAGCCGCCGCTGAATCCTTTCACGTATTTGAGATTGCCGGGCGTGACCTCGCCCAGCCGGCCGATGAACTCGAGCGTCACATCCGCGATGGCGTGCAACGGCGGGGCAAACGTCAACTTCTCCATCTGCTGCCGCATGGCCGCGAGCAGGCGCGGATGGCCGTGTCCTAGCGTGGCCACGAAGATGCCACCTATGGCGTCGAAGTACCGCTTTCCTTCGATGTCCCAGTAATAGAGCCCTTGGGCCCGTTCCATGATCAACGGGTCGCGCGCAAAATCCGCCATCGGTTGATAATCGACGAAAGTGCGCTTCAGCAGCTCTTGTTGTCGGGGAGTAGTGTTCATAGCCTTCTCATGATGCGCCGCTATTCGGACCGGGCAGGCGCGCCCCAAAGGTAGGGAGAGTAAGCCAGGTTGTCGAATAAAAGAGACGGCAAAACGTCGGATTCCAGGGTTACGGACGAAACGCGGTCCGTCCATCCGGTCTTGACGCGCTTGAGCTGATGCGCCTTTACCGTGAAGGTCACATCATGCGTCTCGGGCGCGTGGATTGTCACTTTAGCGTCCGTGCTCAAGGGATTGTAAACATCCAGCCGCATGAGCATGCGCTCATAAGCGAAATGGAATTGGGCTTTCTTGTCAGGCCCGGCGGCGCAGAGCGAAAACGTGCTCATCCGTCCTTGCGGCGCGCATACCTTCCACTGGTTTCTGCCCCAGTCGATGACGCCGGAAGGATACTGGCCGCGCAACGCGACGTTCGCGCCCACGTGCGGATTGTCGAAATCGACGACCAACGGAATGGGCTCGGACGCGGCGCCCTGAATATCCAGATCGCGCGCGTGGTCGTGCCGAATGCGCAGCACGTGGGTAGTGTCGCCGAAGGTATAACCTTCCTGCTTCAGATCGCCGTTGCGCGCCAGTTTACGGCCGCCGGCGTATACCGCGTCCGGCACGAAGTTCAGGCGTAGGACATCGGTCGATGAAGGATCGAACGTCGAATACGTGACCGAACCTTTGCCGTAGGCGATCTTGGTAACTACCGAATGCGACCCAAGCAGGTGCGACTCATCCGCCGGCGCCCATTCGGGAACCGCCCAAAATGCATCCATCAACCGCCTGGGGCCGTCGGAGAACTCGTCGGTGAACCACCATTGATAATCGCCCCACGGCGCATGCGCGTCGGGAGGCATGCCCTGGAAATACGTCACCCAGTTATACGACCGGAAGGCTTGTTCTTTGTACGCCGGATCGCCGGTGCGCGCGTAGTAGAGCGCCTCCACCGCTGCCAGGCGCGACGTGTGGCTATCGCAGCACTGGTTCGGCAGATTGCAGCAGAAGTTTTTCCCATCGCCCTGTTCGTTCGTGATGGTGGCGCCATGCACGATGTGCTTGGGCCACTTCGGCGTGGTCTTCACCCACTCGATCAGCTTGCGTGCATTCTCGCGCCATTCCAGGTCTTTATCCGGATTCAGCAGGACGTAGCGAGCGTATTCCAGTGGAATGACCTGGTTCATGTTCGCCATGCTGGGCGTAACATCCTCAAAGTAGCCGACCCAGACGTTATTCTTCATGGGGTACTTATGCAGCCACTCCCAGGCCGCCTGCCGCACCTGCCGGTATTGCGTGACGTCGCCTTGATCGAGCCGGATCAACTCGTCGAAGAGCATGATGGGCTCGACCACGTTTGCGGAGTAAGTGCCCATGCCGCGGCCCTCGACTTTGCCGTCGCGGGCATAGCAGCGCACCGGCCAAGGCGAGTTCTGCGCGTCGCCGGCCTTGTAGTTCTTCACCAGGGCGGCGGCGCACCGAATAGCGGCCTGCAGATATTTGGTGTTGCCGGTCATCTCGTAAAGACGCAGGTAAGCATAGCCATCTTCGCCGACCACGTGCGGTTCCAGGTAATCCTCGCCGTGGTGACTCCAGCCGGTGTAGCGGCGGTCGCCCGGATTGGCCGACGTATATGGCACGCGCGCCCATGCGTAGTTCTCGGGGGTGAGGCCGTTTTCGAGCTCGTAGTCGATGAAATCCTGGAGAAAGGCGATGGTATTTGCATCGCCGGTGTACGGATAGAGCCGCTCGATGAAACCCTGCATCATGGCGCGCAAGTAGGCGGTGGAGTTGGCCCAGTGCCAGTCCGGCTGCATTTCGAAGGTCGTGCGGTCGAAGTCGAAGCAGCAGAAGAAGTAGTGGGTGCGTTGCCGGTTGTACTGATCCCAAAGAATGGTCCACTGCGTGAGGAAGTGTGAGCTGTATGAGTACCCGATGTCGTCGGGCATGGGCCAGGGAAGCAGTTTGCCCTCGGCATCCAGTTGGACGGGGCGGCCCGCAATGTCGGTAGCATCCACCTTGGAAATGACCGGGAATGGCTTATCGTCGCCCCAGGCTGCAGCGGCGCAGAGGAGCAGAGCGCACAGACTTAGTTTCATGAGAGATCCTTTAATAACTGGTGTCATACTTCATGATCAGAACCGTGGCTACCAGCACGGTCCCGGAGCCCACCATGGCTAGCATGCTGAGGCGCTCGCCTAGCAGCAGCGCCGCCAAAAGCACGCCGAAAATCGGGACCAAGTATAGCGAAACGGAAGCTACGGTCACGTCCAGGTGCTCTAACGCGGCAAAGAAGAACAGCATGGACGCTCCGTACATTAGAATCGCCAGGAACGCAAACGCGGCCCATGACTTCCAGTCGAAAGCGGCGAATACGCTCCAGTGGAAGGGCTCCGCCCAAATCAGCAACGGCAGGCTGGCCAGCGAAGCCGTGATATAGCTGAAGATCAGAATCTCAATTTCCTGAAAACGCCGCATCAGCCCCTTGCAGTAGGTATTGTAAAAAGACGACCCGAAGCAGCCGACCAGGATGAGGCCGTTGCCCACAATATATTTCATTTCCAAAAACGAGCTTTCGCGCAGATCCTGAACCGACATCAGCAACACGCCCACTAGTCCGACCGCCAGAGAAACGATGCGGAGCTTGGTGAGCTTCTCGCGCAGCATGAAGGACGCCAGCACGGCTGTAATCACGGGGATCATCAGGTTCAGGACGGCGCCGTTGGATGCCAGCGACTTGGAGATACCCCAAGTCATGCCCAACTGGGCCAGCACCTGCCCGAGCACGCCTGCCAGGGCGAACTTGCCCCAGTCGGACCAAGTGGGCCGCGAGGCCTGGGGATTGGCGCGCCGCTTGCGAATGAGCAGCGGCACGAACAACAGCGTGGTGATGTAGAAGGGTACAAAGGTGATGGCGATGGGGCCCATGTGCCGGTCCAGGAATTTCACGGCCGTGCCCTGGGCGGACCAGATGAGAGAGGCCATCGCCAGCAGGGTGAAGTACCCCAGCATCCGTCCCTTGTGAGTCTGCGTACTGGTTTCAGCGGCGCTCGCCATTATCCCTCCTGCACAACCACGCCGAAGCGATCGGCGCCCATGGAACTGCCCTCGAATACATAAGGTTGCATTTGGCGCAGCTCGCCATAGCGACTTACCACGTCGCGGAAGGCTTCGTACGCATCTCGACGGCCCAGCACCGCCACGGTCCCGCCGGCCCCGCCCCCCGTCACCTTCGCGCCGTAGAGACCGCGGTCGGCGCCTCGTTCGCGGACCAGATCGACCAGCAGGTCCGTGGCCTCGTTCCCCAGCCCGCATTCGGTGTAGGAGTAGTGCGATTGATACATCAGATCGCCCATCAGGCGCCAGGCGTCCTCGCTGGCTTGCTCCGCTGAGCCGCGCGCCAGTTCAGCAAATAGTTGAATGCGTTGGTTCTCCTCGCAGGCGTAGCGCGTGCAGTTGCGGACGCGGTAACGGATCTCCGGACGCACCGCCGTGAAGGGGTCCGCGTGAAACTGCCCGGCCTGCGGAAACTCGGCGCCCGGCATGATTTCAGGAAGGCGTTGTTCGTATTTCGAGCGGTAGAGGGACGGCGTCACCTCCGAGAGATAACCGCGCCAGCGTGGATCGGTGAAGCGCGGGATGCGGCTGTTCGGATCGCGAGCCACCGTCAATCCTTCCCAATCGCAAATGAGCTTGTAGCCCATGAAGGCGGCCGCCCGCGCGGCTTCGTACTCGATTCCGGTGACGGCGTGGCTGACCCCGGAATCCACGGCCCAGCAACACAGGCCCGCAGGCAGCCGCACTAGCGGACGACACTGGCAGGGCTGGCACAGAAGCGGGAGGACATACCCTTCATCGCCCAGCACGGCCGCGGCCTGGTCCATGATGCCGCAGGCGGACTCCGCAATGACATTCTCAACCCACTGGCAGGCTTCCGCCAGTTCAATGCCGTGCAGATCGAGCCCATAGGCGCGCGCCGCCGGCTTCATGACGGCCACCTCCACCGCCGCCGAAGAGCTGACTCCTTTGTTCAGCGGAACCTCGGAGTAAATGTACACGTTCGCCCCGCTCGTCACCGCCTCAGGATAGCGGAGCCGCAGCAGGTAGAAGATGCCCAGGACATACGCGGTCCAGCGAAGCGACGGGTCCCGGTTGACCATGCGGCGGACGGTTTCCTCATCCACCAGATCGTCCAACTCGAACTCGGGCCGTTCCCGCCAGCCTTGCGCCGCCACCTGCGGGTTCCAGAAGCCGACTCGCCGGTCGGGACGCAACTGTACAGCGGCCCACGTGGCTTCGCGGATGGTCGCCTCGAATACCAGGCCGCCGGTATAGTCCACGTTGCCGCCCATCAGGTCCAGGCGCCCGGGAGACCTGCCGATAAAGACAGGACGGCCGCGCGCAAAGAAATGGCTGCCGGCGCGGAACTCGCTTACTTGTTTCTCGAAATCCATCATGCCAGTGCCCGGATACTGTCAGTCACGTAAGCAATGGATGCGTCCGTCATCCGCGGATGGATGGGCAGGCTGACGTACTTGTGAAACAGAGCCTCCGCCACCGGGCACTCCCCTTCGCCGTGGCCTAACTTTCGGTACGCCGTGGTCAGGTGGATAGGCATGTAATGGGACCAAACCTTGATGCGCTTGGCGGTGTAGAGCTCCCACATGAAGTCTTCTTTGTTCAGGCGGAAATCGGGCTCCACCAGGACACAGTAAATGTGGAAGACATGTTTTACATCCGGAGAGACGTGTGGCGTGGTCAGGCCATTGATGCCGCGCAGGCGCTCGCAGTACTGATTGGCGATCTCGATGCGGCGGGCGTTGAAGCTCTCCAGCTTTTGGAACTGGGCCAGGCCCACCGCGGCCTGCGCGTCCGTCATGCGGAAGTTGAAGCCGATATCGTCGAAGTCCAGATACCAGTAGCGCTTGCCCATGGGGAACTTGGATTCGTCGAGGGGCAGATACTTGCCCTTGGGATCGTAGGTCAGGCAGCACAGCGACCGGAACGACAGCATGCGCTCGTAGAGATCTTTCCGGTTTGCCGTGAGCATCCCGCCTTCGCCCAGCGTCACCATGTTCTTCTGCTGGTGGAAGCTGAAGACCCCGATATCGGCCAGCGATCCGGCCCGGCGGCCTTTGTATTCGGCCCCGGCGGCGTGCGCACAGTCTTCGATCACCAGGATGTTTCGCTCGCGCGCCACTTCCATGATCGGGTCCATATCGCAGCACTGGCCGTACAGGTGGACGACGATAATCGCCTTAGTCCTCTCGGTGATCTTTTCGATCACCGAGGCCGGATTGAGATTCAGCGTCCGCGGATCGACATCCGCGAAAACAATCTTCGGACCCAGCACAGCCGCCGCGTTGGCGGTGGAGATCCAACTGATCGGAGTAGTGATCACTTCATCGCCCGGCTCCAGGCGGGCGGCGATGGCCGCAAGCTGCAGCCCAGCCGTGCCGGAGGTGACCGCCAGCCCGTATCGCACACCGCAATAGCTGGCGAACGTTTCTTCGAATTTCTTGACCTGCGGCCCGCAGGAAGGCGCGTTGGCTCGCAGCACCTCGCCGAGGGCTGCCTCTTCTTCCGGCCCGTATACCGAGCCTTGGCCGTATTCGAGTTCATGAATTGCTTTGGGGAGATCCATGGATGGCTCTTTCTATGATTTCGCTGCAACTGGGGACAGGCGTCCGGCAAGTGGCGCGGAGCCTGCCGGTAAGGAGGAAATGGTCCGGACCGCGGGGGGCTCGCCCGGGCAGCGGCTGGGTTTGAGGATGGACCAGACGTGGGGAGAGGCCCATTTTTTCAGCCAGTCTCACGCCCAGTTCGAACCGCGAGATGGACTCTGTTGCGCCCACATGAAAGATGCCGGCCGCGCCGCCGCAGTTCAACAACTCCAGCAGGAAACAGCTCAGCGTTTCCGCATCGATGGGATTGCGGTATTCGTAATCGGGGAGCGAAACGGACTCGCCGGCACGCAGCCTGGCGGCGAACTTATTCAACATCGCATTGGTGCCCGACCCTTCCGCGAAACCGATCGCCAGCGCCAGGCGGAGAATCAGGGCTGACGGAAGCTTCCGCGAGATCGTGTCTTCAGCCAGCGCCTTGGTAGTCCCGTAGACGCTCATCGGAGTGGGTGGGTCGGACTCGTTGTAGCCGTGCCGGGTACCGTTGAAAACCGCTGCCGAGGACGTGAACACGAGCCTGGCTCTGCTGCGCGCGCAGGCCTCGGCAACATGTTCGGCTCCGCGCACATTGACCGCCTGGGCGAGTTCCGGGCGGCGTTCGCACTCGTCGATGTCGGAAATGGCGGCCAACAGGATCGCCGCATCCGGCGCGGCCCACTCGAAGCCGGCATTCACGCTGGCGGCCGACGTAATATCCATGGCGAGACCACGCTTGCCTGGGGGAGTTGCAATATCGGCTTCGTACACATCGAAGGCGGAAGCGGCCTTCCGCCCGATGTGCTGCCCCAGGAATCCGCTGGCGCCGACGATCAATAATCGTGGATTGCTCAATTTGCCCACTCTGGAAAGGCCGTCATGGCATCAACGAAGTTGTGAATCTTATCAGTGTGCGCATCTTCCTGCCAGCCCCCGCGTCCCGGGCGCACCGCGCTTTCCCGAGGGCAGCCATCTTCGTTGACTGCGTACAGAACAAAGTTCAAGGCCTGGTTGGCCAGCGCCTTGTATTCGCCGTCGCCGGTGGCCGCCGAGTACATGGCGAGCACTGCGCCATAAGTGGAAAGCACGCCTCCCCACGGTTCCTTGTCGTAGGTCTGTTCTCCGCAGACCGGCACGCCATACCGGATGCTGGTGAAGTTGTGAATGGCAAACTCAATCATTGCGCGGGCATCCGGCTTCCACTCGGGATCGAGCGTTTCTTTCTTCTCGATCAGATAGCGGGCCAGGTTCAGCGGCGACCAGGCATTGCGGTTGTCCGGCTCCTGGTGGTCCTCGAAGAACTGCACCCACAGCGAGCCGCTCTTGGCCAGGTTTGGTATCTGGTGTTTCTTGATCCAGTCCCATAGCTTTGCCCGCGGATCGTTGAACTCCGTGTGCCCGTTTTCGATGAGCTTGTCGAACAACCGCAGGTTGAACGACATGTTGGCGGAAACGGGACCGCGGGACTCGCCCGTGCGGTAATCCACGCGGAACGGCCACGGCGAGTGCTCATCATCGCCGGGACCCATATTGGCGGCCAGAACCCGGCCGTTTTGCAGAGCTTGTTCCAGGTACCGTTGGTCCTGCGTCTCTTCATAGAGCAGGGCCAGCGCATAACCGGCGATGCCGCCTTTGTCAGGCTCGATTTCGTAGGGCCTGTCGGCTTGTGTGCCGCTATCCGGAGGCTGCGGAAATTGCGCGCGCTTGCCGGTCGAACGCGTAAACCGGGGAAATTTGCCGGCATCCGGCGTCAGGCTCTCTTTGATCAGGTAGTCGCCCATGTACCGGGCAAATTCAAGGACCTTCGGGTTCTTCTTGCCGCTCCAGGCGTAATATTTCAGGTAAGAAACGATCCCCATGCCGTTCTGCATGGAGGGGATGATGTCGGACCGTGAAACCACCGGCTGGTAGTCGCCGCGCATGAACGTCACGTAGACGAAGCGGGGATACCCGCTTTCCACGGGACACTGCAGATACCAATTCATTTCTCGCGCCAGGGCATCCCTCCAGGACGTCCATGGCAGCAACATCCCCTTGGAATCGTAGACGGCGCGGTGATTGCCGATTACCGGGTTTTCAGCGGCAAGCCGGGCGGGCCTTGCCAGAAAGAGGGGACCAACAACGGTTAGGGTCAGCCAAAAGCGCACTCGGCTCTCCGGTTACTCGTAAAAGATCATACCTATTCGCATGCGCGAAAAGCAACAAAGGGCGATTGCGCGCGGGGTGGGGCGGCGCGCGGCGCTTTCCCACGCGGGCACCGGCGACCTCAAAAATGCAGCCGCAAGCCGAACTGCATGCGTCGCGGGTCGACCGACGTGCTGAAAACCTGCCCGACCGTGGCATCGCCAACCGTCGAGTCCGGCGCGGCGAAGTTCGTGTGATTGAAAGTATTGAAAACGTCAATCCGAAGCTGCAAGTTGGCGCGCTCGGTAACATTGAAGGTCTTCGAAAGCGAAGAATCGAGCTGTTGCAAGCCATCCGCGTACAGCGGGTTGATGCCCGCATTCCCGTAAGTTTGGGGGATGGTGTCATCGATGAAGCAACTCGGGTTGAACCACATGTTCGGGGTCGGGTTGGAGATCGCTCCGCTGCAAATCCGGTTCGGCCGGTTGCCCTGACCGTTGTTCAGCAGGCTCACTCCGGAATAAACGTCGAAACGCGTGCCACTGCGGACGTGAATCAGTCCTGCGTATTGCCAGCCGCCGAAAACCGCATCCTGCAAGCGGCTCATGTTGGAGAAATAGGCCCGGCCGCGCCCGAACGGGAGCTGCACAACTACCTGCGCGTTGAGCGTATGCGCAATATCCTCCGGCGTGGGCCCGTAATACTGCCAAATGTCGGCCGGGTTGATGTTGTTCCCGTTCGAAAAACTGCGCGCATGCGCGTACGTCGCGTACACATTGACGTACTTTGTCAGGCTGGCCGTGAAACTGGCGGTCAGAGCGTCGTACCAACTGCCGGCCGTGGCGAACTGTACGGGAACGTCTCCCAACTGCGGATACTGGCTGTACAGCGGCCGGGCCAGGTTGTAGTCGGCTCCGGCCGGCTGCGGAGGCGCTTGGTTGATGTTTACCGTGTGATTGTTGTGGATGCCCTGGACGTGCACATATCCCACGTCGAGAATCATGCCGGGCCGGAGCTCGCGCGCCAAGTTGATGGTGCCCTGGTCCACTCGCTGATTCTTCCAGTTGATGGCAGTTCCGCGGATGACCGCATTGTCGGGGATGATCAGGTTTCCCGAGCTGTCGTACTGCGCGCTCGCGAGGGGAAGTCCGTTCTGAGCAAGGGTCAAGGACGGTGTCAGGTTGTTCGGCGTCAAGAACTGCTGCTTCACATAGCTCGGATAAGTCAACCCGAGAATCGTCAGCGGGCCGGACCAGTAAGCTTGCCAATACGAGATTCCGTATCCGCCGCGAACGCTGGTCTTGCCCCGGTCCGGGCTCCAGGCGAAGCCCAGACGCGGCCCCCAGTCACCCTTATCCAGGTTGAGTCCCGGGCTGCGATCGCTGTTGGTGGCTACCACGAGCTGGTTCGTTTGGGAGTCCCAGTTGGACTGCCGGTTGTAGCGTTCGATCGGCCGCGTGAACATGTCGTAGCGCAGGCCAAGGTTCAGCGTCAATGACGGCAGGACTTTGAAATCGTCCTGCGCATACCAGGCGTTCTGCCAGTAAGTCTGATAAGGCCAGCCGCCCACGAAACGCGCTCGGGCAATGGAGGTCGGCGTGCCCAGCAGGAAGCTGGGATAGGCGTACGGCGCCGCGGTTCCGCTGTACGAAGTCATGGCCGGATCGAAGCTGATCCTGCCGCGCGGGTCGTCGCCGCCAATCGTGTCGGCGGAAGTATCCTCCACATGGTTCAGGCTCGTGCCGAACTTGATGGTGTGCCTTCCCTTGACCCATGTGAAGTTTTCCGTGAGAGCCAGCGTGTTGCTCACGATGAATGCCACCCAGTCCGGATCGCCGATGTTGTGAATTGGCGAGAGATCGACTTCAAAGATACCCTGCGTGATGGGGTCGCCCAGGTTGCCGTTCGGAAGCCCGTAATAATTGTTCCAGGCCTTGCTCATGGTCTTGTTGCTGGTGTTGACGTGCGTCCGGTTGTAGCCCAGCCGCAGTTCGTTCGACATGCTGGCTCCAATGGTGCGCAGGTAGGTAAGCTGCATGTTCCGGTTCACGCTGTTCGAGTCGGCTTGGCCGGCCTGCCAGAACTGGTTGACCGAAGTGGCGTTGTTGCTGGTCGAATCCATTTGGGAGTAACGGTAGAAAAAGCGGTCGCGATCGGTCAGGTAATAATCCCCGCGCCCGTCGCCCTGATTCACGTTCTGCTGGTTGCTGTATAGGTAGTAGAGATTGTTGCTGATGCCGGGCAGATTCGCTACGCCGAAGACCTGGTCGTTGTTCATCTTCGCCGCCACCGCATCCCAGCGAGATTTTGGAATGATGTTCCCCGGAAAGGGCGTCGCCGACGTCACGTTTCCGTTCGCGTCGGTTACGCGCGAAAACGGATCGTAGATCTGGCCGTAGGTGTTCCCAGCCGCGTCCAGAGGCTGCGTGAGATCGTACAACTCGGAAAAATCGCCGTTGTACATCTTGGCGGTCGGAGCGGTGGTAAAGCCTGGCGAACTGGTGACGAACCGGGTACCCTGATAGTCGCCGAAGAAGAAGAGCTTGTTCTTTTCGATCGGTCCGCCCACAGCGCCGCCGAACTGGTTGCGGCGGAAAGGCGTGGCCTGTTGAGCAAAGAAATTCTTGGCATCGGCAGCGTTGTTCCGCAGGTATTCGAACAGCGCTCCGTGAAGTTCGTTGGTGCCGCTCTTGGTCACCACGTTGATGACCGCGCTGCCCGAAAACCCGAATTCCGCATTGTATTTGCCGGTGTAGACCTGCACTTCCTGGATGGCTTCAATCGGCGGGACCAGCCCGATGTAAGCGTTCTGCGGTTCGCGGTTGAAGATGCCTTCGATGAAGACGCTATTGGCGTTGGCGTCTATGCCTCCCAGCGAGACCGTTTGCGAGCGGGTCAATCCCACGGCTGAGCCGTTCTCGCCCCCGTTTGTGCCGTAATTGCCGCTGCCCACGTCGTTGTTGGCGCCCGGCAGCAGGTTCATCTGATAAAGCGGATTGCGATCGATGTTGGGCAGATCATCGATCTGCTTGAAGTCGAATGTCTTGGACAGTTCGGAAGTCTCCGTGGCCACGGCCAGCGGATTGGCCGCCACCTGCACGGCCTGCTGCATTTGGCCCAGCGTCAAGTTGGAGTCCACGCGCGTGATCCCGCCGGCGTTCACGACCACGCCGGACGTCACGTTGCGCTGGAAACCCTGTTTTTCGATCGATACGCGATATGTTCCGGGCACCAGAAAGTTCACCACGTAGTCGCCCGCCGCGGAGCTCTCGGTGGATGTGACGGCGCCGGTGGCGTCGTTGGTGGCCGAGACCCGCGCTTCGGGAACCACCCCGCCGCTGGCGTCCCGGACCGTGCCGTCGATGCGGCCCGTGTTGATTTGTGCGTTGACGAAGCTCGCCAGGCAAACGCATGCCAGAGCGAGAAAAAAGCTCCTCGTCAGGCCCGTCCGCGAGAAGCCGGATATAGAACGATGCGACATTGAACTCCTCCCTGAACCGATCATTCGTAAATATCATATGTTTGGGGAGGCTGTCAAGGAGTCCCGGGGGAAAAAAGGGGGAATTGGGAATTCGGGGAGATGGGTATGTGCTTGGCTCAGGTAGACGCCACTACCAGGAGCGAGACGTGGGGCGGGCGCCTCGGACCAGGGGGTCCGCCCCATAGGCGCTAACTTAAAACATTTTGGCCACAAAATGTTGGAAACTCGATTTCCGCCGTCACAAGCTCTTGCGGCCCTCAAGGATGTTGCAGCCCTTAAGTTAGCGCTTATGGGGGTCCGCCCCACCAATCATCTACAGGAGCTATTACCTGAGTGAAGCACATACCCATCTTCGGGATGCGCTCAATCCTGGCTGAACTCTTTCAGCGCCTTGCGCGAATCCGATAGTGTCTGCTTCATCAGGCGGCGCACCGCCTGCCGCGCTCCGATTGGATTGCGCGCCCGGATCTCCTGGAAAATACTGCGATGCAACTCCCAACCGGTGTCATAGCTGTTGGTGAGCTTGATCTGCTGCTGGAATACCTCCGTCAGCGGATCGAGGACGATCTCGAAATACCGGTTGTGCGCCGCGCGCATCACGGCCCGGTGGAAACGCAGGTCCGCGGCAATGGTTTCATCCAGGCCCAGGCCGTCTTCCTTCATTTGGCGCAAGGCGGCTTCCATCTCCGTCAGATCCTCTTCGGTGGCCCGCACGGCCGCCAGACTGGCGGTGGTCTCCTCCAGCACCTGGCGCAACTCGAGCAAGCGCTCCATTTCTTCGGCCGTGGGCATGGGCTGATCGCGGAACAGCCGCATCAACGACTCCTTGACTCGATCCGGCTTGGGGGCCACGGTGAAGCTGCCCCGGCCGGCGCGTACTTCCACCAAGCCGCGGTCTTCCAGGATCTTCATCGCCTCACGGATCACGATGCGGCTGACATGAAGCCGGTCCGCCAGTTCGGCTTCTTTGGGCAGCCTGGAACCCGGCGCCCGGAATTCCTCGGCAACCATGCGTTCAATCTCGTGGAGCGCCAGTTCGCTCAATCGGCCGCTCCGGAAGGTGCGCGTGTGCATTTCCCAGTCCCCACATTACATCGAAATGCGGCAAATTGAAAACCCGGCCATGAAAAGGTATGATCTTCAGTATGCTGCGTTCCACCTTTGGCGTGTTTTTTCTGTTGAGCCTGGTCCTGCCCGCGGCGCTCGCCGCCGAAGACGTCTACGTCAATGCCCAGGTGCCGTGGCATCCGGCCGTCCTCGACGCGCAGGGCCGCCTGCTGGCCTGGTATCAGCCCGATAAGAACCTCGGTTATGACAAAGTGCTGCATCTCGGGTGGGATTTTATTGAGCACAAGGTGCCTCGCGATACGCGCCATGGCACGGGCCTGAAGATCTACCTCATCAACTCGGTTTTCGACGGCAAGACCCTGCAAGGAGCCAACTGGCAGCACAACCCGGCGATGGTGTTCGCCTCCTTTGTCGATTCGTTGATGGGCTGGTATCCCTACTCGGGCGACCAGGAGGCGGTCGCGGCCGTGCGGGAGATGCTGGACCACCAACTCGCCCACGGCACCACCCCGGCGGATTGGGACTGGCCTGGCGTTCCGTTTGCCACCAACTGCGACGACCAGCCGGACTACGGCCACTGCATTCAGGACATGCCGCACGAGTTCTACGGCGGAATCGAGACCGACAAGGTCGGCGAACTGGGCACCGGCTACGCGCTCTTCTATAAGCTGACAGGCGACCGCAAGTACCTGGATGCCGCGATCCGCTGCGCCCGCGCTCTTGCCAGCCATGTTCGCCCCGGCGACGCCCAACACACCCCCTGGCCGTTCCGCGTAGATGCGCGCAGCGGCGTGACTCTGGCGCTCGAAGAATATGGAGGCGATGTGGCCGGCTCGCTCCGCCTTTTTGAGGAGCTGATCCGCTTGAATGCCGGCGACGTAGAGGCCTTCCGCAAGGCCCGCCACACGGCTTGGCGCTGGATGGTGGATCACCCGCTGAACCGGGAGAGCCCGGCCTGGAACAAATGGAGCGGCTATTTCGAGGATGTCCCCCGCCACCCCGACGACGTCAATCAACTCACCCCTATGGCGGCGGCGTACTACATCCTGGCGCGCAACGACCCCGCCGAAGTCGATCCGCAGTGGGTGAGTCACGTCGGCCGGCTTCTCGACTGGGTGAAATTCCGCTTCGGCCGCGGACCGTTTTTCGGCGCGCAGGCCATCGACGAACAATCCACGCCGGATGCCACGTTCGGCTGCTGCTCGCGCGCCGGTCAGGGAGACCACACCGCCCGCTGGGCCGCCATCAGCTCCATGTACTTCGAAAAAACGCGCGATGGGC
The DNA here is from genome assembly GCA_003132865.1 of Bryobacterales bacterium. The sequence continues at coordinate 8,033 of PKYZ01000307.1, read as the reverse complement.
AGGCCCGCGAAGACGCCTTCCGCGGCCTGAATTACGGCACGTACTTCGCTGCGCCGGACGGCCGGATCGCCTGCTGCGGCCTGGACTACAACGATTCGTACTGGTTCAGCGACGGCTATTCCGATTACCTGCGCCACTTCCAATGGGCCATGGGAGCCATTCCGGAATTCGCCCCCGCCGGCCAGGACCATATTTTGCGCTCCACTTCCGTGGTGCAGACGGTAAGATACGGCGAACACAGCGTCGAGTACCGGACCTTCGATGGCGCCGCCACGGAAGTTCTACGGCTGAGCTTTAAGCCGTCCATGATCACCGCGGGCGGGGCGGCTCTTGCCGAGGATGGCAGCGCCAAACCGGAGGGCTACACGCTCCGGCCCCTGGGCGGAGGCGACTGGGTACTGCAGATCCGGCACGTGAGCTCCGGCGAGATCATCATTGAAGGTTGAACAATGAAACCGTACTCCCAATTCTTTGTCGCAGTGGCGCTGCTGGTGGCGCCGGGCGTCGCGGCACGCGCCGAAAAACTCGGCTATCACGACATCCAGGCCGATGCTTCCGGAAAGATCGTACCCTGGTATGGGACCGGTCCTTCGCAGGCCTACGACCATGTGATCCGGTTGCTCTTCAACTTCTGGAAGGACATGCGCCAGTGCCCCAACGGCGTCCCCATGTACATGCAGCATCAGGTCTGGAAACCCAACGAGGAAGATCCGCGCGGTCTCGGAGGCGACCAGATCAACATGGCGCTTTCGTCGTGGAACCTGCTGTACGGCTACCTAGGCGACACCAGCGTACGCGACAACATGACGTACATGGCCGACTACTGGCTGGCCCACGGCTTCTCCGCGAAGAACGACCTGTGGGGCAGCCTCCCGTATCCTTACAACACTGTGCTCCACTCGGGCGTCTACGACGGAGACATGCGCGCCGGCAAGGGCTTCCTGCAACCCGACAAGGCCGCCAGTTTCGGAGCGGAGCTGGTAGGGCTGTACAAGATGACTGGCAACCGCAAGTACCTCGATGCGGCCCTGGGCATCGCCGGCACTCTGGCAGCCCGAGTGAAGCCGGGCGACGGCGACAACTCGCCCTGGCCATTCCGCGTCCACGCCCAAACCGGCGAAGTCCACAAGGTGGTCAAGAACGGCAAGACTTTCGCCGCCACTTACACCAGCAACTATACCGGAGCGCTGCTGCTGTTCGACGATCTGATCGCTCTCGATGGGGGCAACGCCGCGAAATATGCCCAGGCCCGCGATATAGTTAGCGCCTGGCTCAAGGCTTACCCCATAAAGACCAACAAGTGGGGCCCGTTCTTCGAAGACGTTCCGACCGAAGCCTGGTCGGATACCGAGATTAACGCCGACACTCTGGCGCGATACATCCTCGAACATCCTGCCTGGGACGCCCAGGGAAAGAAGGATGCGGCCTTCATCCTGGATTGGAGCTATCAATCCTTCGCCAACCACGAATGGGAAAAGTTCGGCGTGATCCCGATCAACGAGCAAACGGCATACAAAGTGCCCGGCAACAGTCACACTTCGCGCCATGCGTCCGTGGAGCTGCTCTACTGCGAGAAAACCGGGGATTCGACACTGAAGGATGCCGCCATACGCCGCTTGAACTGGGCCACGTACATGGTGGATACGGACGGCAAGAACCGTTATCCACGCGACGACAACTGGCTCACCGATGGCTACGGCGATTACGTCCGGCATTACCTGCGCGCCATGGCGTCATTCCCCGAACTCGCGCCCGACGACCAGAATCATCTGCTGCGGACGACCTCGGTGATCCAGCGCATCGAATACGGAGGCGACGCGATCGCCTATACCAAATTCGACAGCGTCTCCACCGAACGGCTGAAGCTGGGCGCCTGGAGCCCGAAGTCGGTCACCGGCGGCGACATCGAGTGGGAGCCTAAGACGAAAGTGCTGACCCTCCACGCGAAGGAAACGACCGTCCGCATCACGCGCTGACGGGAGCGCAAAGATATGTCCTTTTTCCGGATCGATGGTGTCGTTCCCATCATTCCGACGCCATTTCAAAACGATGAGACTATAGACTCCGCGGCCTTCGCGCCGCTCGTCGATTTCGCCGTTGCGGGGCGGTGTAGTGCGATCTGCCTGCCGGCTTACGCGAGCGAGTTCTACAAGCTCTCCGACGAGGAGCGGCTCGAAGTGGTGCGCCACGCGGTGACGGCCGCAAAGGGCCGCATTCCGGTAATTGGGCAGGCGAATCATGCTTCTGCCCGTCTGGCGGCCAGATCCGCGCGCGCTGTGGAGGCGGCTGGCGCGGATGCGATCGCGGTAGCCGTGCCGCGCCTGTTTAGCCTGCCGGAAAGAGATTTGTTCCGGTACTTCGATACGATTCTTTCGGCCATTCAAATTCCGTTGCTGATTCAGGATTACAATCCGGGAGGTCCCACCGTGAGCCCGCAGTTTGTGGCCGACCTGCATCGGATTCACCCTCACTTCCGCTATATCAAGCTGGAAGAGCCCCTGATGGCGGCAAAAGTTAAGGCCATTCTGGATGCCACCGGCGGCGGCGTGGGCGTTCTGGAAGGATGGGGTGGAATGTACATGCTGGAGCTCATCGAGGCCGGAATTTGCGGAGTTATGCCCGGCCTGGCAATCTCGGATCTGCTGGCCCAGGTCTACCAACGCGCAGTTGCCGGCGCAAAGCAGGACGCCTATGAAATCCTCGCCGATGTTCTGCCACAAATCGTGTTCAGCCTGCAGAATATGGAGTTCTTCCACCATGCCGAGAAGCGGTTGCTGGCGATGCGTGGTATCTTGCGCGAAGCCACCGTGCGGGACGTGACCATGACCCCCGACGAGATCGACCGCGCGCATGTGGACTTTCTGAACCAGCGCGTGCTCGCCCTGCTCGACAGGCTCCATATGCCTTATAATCCGCCGTTGCCGGTCAAGGCTCTGTGATGTCCGCAACTCTGAATGAAACAGCGGTTCATTCGCAACGGGCGTTGAGTTTGGAGAACGAGTGGCTCTTCGTCAGCATTCTGCCGGACCCCGGCGCGAAGCTGTACGATTTGATCTGGAAGCCGTCAGGCCGCGGCTTTCTCTGGCACAATCCGCGCATCAAGCCGCAAACGTTTCCGATCGAAGCGAACTTCGACAATTACTGGTGCGGGGGCTGGGACGACGGTTTTCCAACCTGTGACGCTTGCGAGCATCAGGGCGAAAACTACCCGAACCTGGGCGAACTGCGCAGCCTCGCGTGGCAGGTCGATGAGGCCGGCACGCGAAATGGCGATGCGGTGGCACGCTTGTCCTCATTCGGACCGATCAGCCCGGTGCGAGCGGAGAAAACCGTGACGCTTGCAGCCAGCGCGCCGGTAATCACCATCGATTACAGCGTTGAACATGTCGGAACGCTCCCGCTGGATTTCATCTGGGGGACGCACCCGGCGCTCGCGGCGGGGCCCGACACCGTGCTGAGGATACCTGCCCGCACCGGAATCGTGGGCCTCTCATCCGGCGCGACCTTCGGCCAGCCCAGCCAGCGCTACGTATGGCCGGTCCTGGATACGCCGAGTGGCCCGACAGACATGAGCCGCGTACGTGGTATGGACGCCAAGCTATTTTGCGGCCATTGCGCGACGGACCTCCAAGCCGGCTGGTACGCCATAGAGCACCAGGGAACGGGCGAGGGTTTCCTTCTGCAGTTCCCAAAAGACGATTTGCCGTATCTCTGGATGTGGCTGGTTTACGGAGGCTGGCGCGGTTATCATCACGTAATTGTGGAGCCTTGGAGCAGCTACCCCGTGCAACTCTCCGAGGCTGTTCGTCAGAAGACCAGCAGGCGCCTGGAGCCGGGCGGCGCGTTCTCCGTACGGATCCGAGCCACGATCTATGGCGCGGGCGAAACGTTGGAACAGGCTTTGAGAAGGATGGAGGAGTCATGAAACTGAAGAATCGCGTTGCGGTCATCACCGGTGCGGCCTCGGGTATTGGGCGGGCATGTGCGATAGAGTTCGCGAATGAGGGCGCCCGCGTGGTGCTCGCGGATGTGAATCTGGCGGGGGCCCAGGAGACTGCGCAAGTGATCGAGGCGGCCGGCGGAACGGCTCACGCCGTCGAAGCAGACGTGGCGGATCCGGCCGCTGTAGGACGGCTGGTGAGCGAGACTTTGCGGCGCTTCTCCGAGGTTCACGTGCTGTTAAACGATGCCGCGATTCAGGTCAACAAAACCGTGGAAGACACCACGGTCGAGGAATGGACCCGGGAGATCGCCATTAACCTGGGCGGCGTCTTTTTGTGTTCGAAGTACTTCCTGCCGCACTTGCGCAAGACGCGTGGCAACATCGTGAGCCTGTCTTCGGTGAACGCCTACTTTGTGGAGCCTGGTTGCGCGGGCTATTGCGCTACCAAAGCTGCGATCATCGGGCTGACCAAGGCCATGGCGATTGACCACGGAAAGGATGGCATTCGCGTGAATTGCATCTGTCCTGGATACATCGATGCCGGTTTGGCGGAGGGCTATTTTCAAGCACAGCCCGACCCGGCGGCAGCGCGTGCCTCGGCCGGGAAACTGCACGCGTTGTGGCGCATCGGCCGCGCCGAGGAAGTCGCGCGCGCCGCGGTATACTTGGCAAGCGACGACGCATCTTTTGTCACAGGGGCCGCACTGGTGGTGGACGGCGGCTTCGGTTCGGGTTTACCACCTGCGGCCTAGCGGGAGTTTACTTGATGGGCGGCGAAAAACCCGGTCAGGCTTCCGGCAGGCCTTCGATGTGGCCGGCTACGTGCGCAGGCCTCCTGGTAGCAGCAGGCGAGCAGGAGGATTTTCTTCAGTTCTTCGCCTGTTGGCCGTAAGCTGACGTCTGCACAAATTCTTGTCCCCAAAATATACGCTTTTGGGACATGACTGGCCTCCGACCGGAACATTCTGGGTCACCCGAACGGGTGGGCCGCTATTGGGTGTGGCGCGGCGAGCAGAACGCCTTCTTGTTCCGCGAGGAAACCGCCGCCTGGCGGGAGCGGTTGCCGGCAGGGGCGCCAGATCTGGGCGCGCGCCTCCATGAGGTTCAAGGCGGGACGCGGGGGCAAGCGGGCGCGCCGGCTGGCTGAACAATATCTCCGCAAAATGAAAGAGTTAGCTCCAAAACCGGACTGAATCGGGACTTTTTCCGGACTGCGGCCCGCCGCGGGCTCCGCCGGCGTGGCTTTTCACCTGAGTCAAGTGGATAGCCGTCAGGCGGGCGGACGCCTCGCGCACCCCCTTTTGGGACAGACGCGCTCTCTAGAACCCCTGCCCAGGGCCGCTTTCATGGGCTTTGCGCGGGACGGAGACTGGTTTGCTGGAGGGGCCAAAACTGTTGCATTTTGTGCGCACCGAAGGCGGCCGTTCTTCTCGTCAAGCAGCGGGATGAGCTTTTCAGTCAGGTGTTCCCAGGCCGCCTGATCGGACGCGATCGGCGCCACGCCGCGATAGCCGAGCGCAGCAAGCATCTCCACGTCGGAGCGTTCGAGCGGCGTCCCCAGTTTCTTCACCATGGCAGTGTCCATGGCGAAGAACTCGTACGGCGGCTGCGCCCCCGCCGCAGTTGCCAGGAGCGCGGAGAGCGCCATGCCGCACAGCCGGATTCGTATCATCATCATTAAGCGTAACGCACCCGATTATGTCTAAATTCCGGCGAGACTTTGATGAAGGCCGGGGGCCCCTTGTGGCGCACGCTTCAGCGGGGGTGCCCTCTGGGCCCGGCGAGCTTCAGTTCGCCGTGCTCATTTACCGCGGAACTGTTTCCGCGCGTGCAGCGATTCGCTCGCTGTTTTAGGCCGCTTTAGGCCGCACCTGGCGGGGGAGTCTCGGACATCCTCACGCGCTCGCAATGCGTCCAGGACGGGCTTCCGCGCGTGCAGCGATTCGCTCGCTGCGCTGCGCCCGCGTACCGCAGTCGCGGTCGCGGTTGGCTCTGCGAACATTGGACCGTTGCCGCACACCAAAGGGACCTTGCCCTGCGAAGGGCCTGCCATGCCACCGCAGACCAGGCCGCATAGCACAGTCATGTCGCCCGCGTCGAATTCGTGGACGCGCAGATGTGACTTCAGGTCCTCCAGGCGAGGATCAGTGGTCCCGGTGGGCCGCCGGACGAATCCAAAGACGTGTTGCCGGTCTGCTTCGGTCTCGCCCGCGCCGACCGGGTCGCTGCGCTGCCCCGCGTACCGCAGTCGCGGTTGGCTCTGCGAACATTGGACCTTTGCCGCACACGAAGGGACCTTGCACTCGCCGTAACGAGCACGATGCCGATGTCAAGGCCTCATTCTCCTATCAGCCCGGCCCTGATGACGGGTGTCAGCCGAAGCGCCGGTTTAGAATGATCTGGATGCGTTCGACGGCCGGAATCCTGTGCATGGGCATCGCTTTGGCGCTAGCCGCCGCGCGCGACAACACCGCACTGGAAGAAGGCGTCGCAAAGTTTCAGCGCGGAGATTTCGCCGGAGCCGCGCAGGCGCTAGGCCGGTCGGCGGAGGCTTGCTGCAACGGCAATGGTGCGGCCCGCACCGACCGGAAGATCAGGGCCACGCCATCGTCATAGACCAAATGCCACGCGCTGGATTGCTTCAGCGCGCCGGCCAACGGCGCATCCGGCGGCAACAGGACGGTCTCGACGCCGTAGCGGCTCAGATATTGCTCCCAGCCTGCCTGCACGCCCATGGCCTTCATGTACTTGCCGGAGAACTCCGCGCCGTAAAAGTCGCTGCGGCCGTCGATAAAAACACGGCCGCGGGGCTTAAAACCGGCCCCGGTGGGTCGACGCGCTGCACGGCTGCGAAATCGACGGCAGTACGCTCACGGTGAATGTGGCCGACAACTCACGGCCCCTTCCCCTGCCAGGGCCGGAAGCTGGCTATCGGGCCGTGTGCGTCAAAAATCTGACTTACGAGACAACCGAGGACGAACTACGGGAGCTGTTTGGGCGCGTTGGGCCGACGCACGAAATCCGCTTGCACTTGAACGCGCAGGGGGCACCCACCGGCATCGCGTTCGTGACCCTCGGTTCGGCTGCGGCTGCGGAGCGCGCCCTGCAGTTTGACGGGACCCTGCTGGGCGAGCGGACGATTCGCGTGAATCCCGAAATGGTGTGGCATTCCAGGAGGGCAGCGATGAGAGAAGTAAAACCCGAGGTAAACTTGTGGCGACGTGTGAATGGGGGCGGTTGGCGCCGGAGCCCAGTGTTACGCTGAACAGGATGCAGAAATGGGAATATCGCGTGTTTGTCATCAACCAAGGGGCACCGACTGGCGACATTTCAGAGATGCCCTGGGATCTTACGCAAAAAGACTATGCCTCACGAGGCAGCTATGGAGAATTGGCGAAGATTCTCAACAGAACCGGATATGACGGATGGGAGGTATGTGGCGCTGTTAGCGAGAGTACCGGTTCGCTGCTTATACTCAAGCGCCCGATGGCCCCAGCGGAGGACGAGCAGGGAGCTTCACCGGGTGATGCGCCCGAGTTGACGGAAGCCGAATCCCGGATGTAGGGGGGCTCCGCAGCCTCCCGACGCGGCTTGTCACCAGGGCGAAACCAGGGCGCATGGAGCCGTTTTCTTACTCGGATGGTGGCTGAAACCCGATTCGCCGATCTGGCTGTTTCTGATGGGAGAAGTAGTTCAACACCCCGTCGATCTTCATCACCAGGAAAGGGCGTTCGCAGTAGTTGTCGCTAGAGTGGTACACCTTGGCGGGCCGCCGCATCGTGGCCATTTGGACGGCCTCAACCCGCGGGCGCACTTCGGGCGCCGGAACCCGAAAGCTGAGAAGGTCGTGGCCTGTCTCAGCTTGCAGGAGATCGAGAATCGCGTGAAACTCCATCACCCATTTCTCGTGAACCTCGTAATGTTCCGGCAGGTTGACCTTCAGCGAGTTTAGCCGGGCGTAGGCTTGGAACAAGACGTTATCTCCCATGTCCGAATGGTAGCGCTCCTGATGCTGGTGGACAATGGGCGTAAGGAGGGGAAGCCGGGCGGGTGTTTCTCCAAGTCCACTGGTGAATCTTGCCGATTAGTG
>PKYZ01000089.1 GCA_003132865.1 Bryobacterales bacterium | reverse complement strand
TAGCTTATTTTAACGCCTATTCCGTGGCTTCCAGGGTCCCCCCGGTGTTGGTCAGGGTGCCGTCCGGATCAATCGTCAGCACGCTCCCCAGCGTCGATGCCGTGGCGTCGATAGTACTCTGATTCACGATGATCAGGTTGCCGTTGCCGATGTTGCCGCCGGGACCCGAGATGGGCTGCTGGATGGTGAGCTGATTTCCGCCGGTGGCGGCGAAAATGTAATTGCTGTCGTTATCCGAGAAGGTGACCGTACCGCTGCCCTTGAGGATGGCGGTGGCGCTGTTCACTAGCAATTCGGTGTTAGAGTTAGTGGCGTTCAACGACAAGGTCCCATTGTTGTTCAGGGTTCCCGTCATATAGAGAGCCTGGGAATTGGGGACTTGCAGGTTCCCGGCGTTGGTGACGGCGTTCGTGGAGCCGTTGAGCTCCGAACTGTTTTCGGCCAATATCACCCCAGTGCCGGCGGTGGTAACGGTTCCACCGCTAACGGTCGCGCCATTCAGCAACACGGTTCCGCCGCTCAGAGCTTCGATCGTTCCATTTGTCGTTCCGTTCGTGTTGGCGATGGCGCCTTCCAACTGTAGGGTGCCGCCGCTGCTGGCTTCCATCAGACCCAGGTTGGTGACTGCGGCGGCGCCTGGCGCAATGGTCAGGGCATTGTTGTGTGAAGAGGTGGCATTCACTATGCCCGCGGCGTCGTTCGTGAAAGCCATACTGCCATTGCCGATATCGCCCGAGCCGGAGATGGTGTTGTTGACATTAGTCAACGAACTGCCGGCGACGGCCGGCGCCAGGATGTTGCTTCCGTCGTCGGACAGTGTGACGGTGCCGCCGCCCGTGAGCGTGACCGCTCCGCTGGCCCAAAGGATGGTGCTGCTGTTGGTCGCGTTCAGTTGGATGGCGCCGCTCTTGGTGATGGTGCCCATCAGCGTCGTCTGTTGGGCGTTGGGCAACTGATAGCTGCCGGTGCCGGTGTTGGTGACGCCGTTGAGCGTGGGGTTGCCGGAAGCCAAAAATACGCCCCCGAGGAGCGTCTTCAGTGTGCCGCCATTGATCGTCGGGTTTTGCAGCGTCACCACGGAGTTCGCGCCGGTTGCCAGAATCGTGCCGCTGTTGGTGTACGTGTCGCCATCCAGGTTCAGGTTGCCTCCGGCAGTCGCCTCCAGCGTTCCGCTGTTAGTCGTGCCGGCGCTCGTTTGAATGTAAAGGGTGGTGGCCTGGTTGGCGTCGATGGTCCCCTGGTTGATTAGACCCATTCGAGCGAATCCGATGTCGCCGGATCCCTGAATCGTAGTGGCGTTCGTCAGGACATCGGTAGCTACAGCACCGTAAATCAGGTTGCTGGAGTTATTGCCGAGCGTCACGGTGCCCGTGCCCGTAAGCGTTACACTCGCGCCGCCCAGGATAAGGCCTGTGTCGCTGTTGGTCGCGTTCAGTTGGATGGCGCCGTTGTTGGTGATGGTGCCCTCTATCGTCGTGTTTGTGGCGTTAGGCACCTGGTAAGCGCCCGTGCCCGTGGTGGTGATGGTGACTCCGTTCAGCGTGGGGTCGCCGGAGGCCTGAATCGAGGCGCCGGCGCCTGCGTTCAGCGTGCCGCCATTGATGGTGGGATTCAATAGCGTCACCACGGAACCGGTTCCCGACGCCAGAATTTTCCCGTTGGTGTTGGTGTAGGTGTCGCCATCCAGAATGAGGTTCCCTCCGGCGGTGGCTTCCAGCGTCCCTGTGTTGGTTGTTCCGTTACTCGTCTGGATATAAAGCGGCGTTGCTTGATTGGCATCGATGACTCCGGCGGTCTGGTTCACCAGACCCATTTGACCGGCGCCGATGTTGCCCGAGCCCTGGACGATGTTGTTGGCGTTCGTCAGGACATCGGTGCCTACGGCGCCGAATATCCGGTTGACGCCGTTATTGCCGAGCGTCACGGTGCCGCCGCCGGTCAGCGTGACGGCCGAACTGCCAATGATCAAATTCGTATTGCTGTTGGTGGCGCCGAGGGTGATGCCGCCAGTTCCTGTGCTGTTCGAGTTGGTGATGGTGGTCCCGTCGATGGTCAGCGAGTTCGCGTTGTTGAAATTCAGGACGTCGGTGCTGCCGATCGTGAGATCGTCGCAGTCACGTTCAGTTGCACTGTGGAAGCCGACGTGGTGATGAAAACGTCGTTGGATGAAGTCGGCAAGCCCGCCGACCAGTTGCCCGGGCTCCAAGTGCCGGATCCCCCCTGCCAATTGTCGTTGGTGAACAGCGGCCGGGCAAATGGCTTGAAGCCAAAGGCATGCACCACGAAACCATTTCCCGAGATCATGCGGCGGATGGCCTTTTGGCCGAGTTCGCTCACGGGTTGTTTGGCAGCGTGCCCCAACGGAGCTTGCGCATAAAGGCCGGCCAAGCCGGCACCGGCAATCAGCCAGGCAAACAGCAGCCTGTTTACATACGAAATGCATTTATTGTCGCGATTATGGATGGTCACTGTGGCACTCTCCTCTGTAGGGGGCGTGAAGCCAAGGCCAACGCCCTCACGCTCCCTAACCGTATTTTTCCTCAAGCTGTCGATTTTATACCCTGCGTCGGTATACACCCGGCTGCAAATATAATGTGGCAAATTCTGCAACTGCGGAAAGATGGTTTAGTCCTAGCAGCACATAGCTATCCGTACTACTACCTTATGGCCTAGCAATATCGACTCAGGGGTTTCCTGACTGCCGTGCGAGGAAAACGCCGCTCCGAAATGCCTCGCCGGTTCGGCCCGGGGAATGTCTCAATTTCAGACAGTCTTCTCCGATTAGTACACACATACCGGCACCCGGCCGCTGAGCTTCCGAAGGCGCATTGAAAACGGGGAAGATACGGGCTTGCTCGCACCGCTTCTTTGGCCCTAGCCGTGCCTTTGCCCGTCTGGCGTCGCATGCAGCCGTCCAAGCCCTCTCGCCTTTTCCGGTGGCTCCCCTCCATGACGGACGCCGCCTTCGTGATGCCGCTGGTCTTCCTGTTTTGCGGCATGAAGGGCGCGCAGACTCTGTTGGGAGATGGCGATACCGGCTGGCACCTGCGCACCGGAGAATGGATCCTGGCGCATGGGCGCGTGCCGGACCGCGATATCTTCTCCTTTACCCGGTCCGGGCAACCGTGGTTTGCCTGGGAGTGGCTGTGGGATGTGCTGTTCGGCTGGCTGCATCTGCATGCCGGTATGGCTGCCGTGGTGTTGGCCAGCAGCCTGGTCCTGGCGCTGACTTTCGCCTTGCTGTTCCGGGTGGCGCGACGGTCGAGCGACGCGCTGGTGGCGCTGGCCCTGACGCTGGTAGCCGCCGCCGGCTCGGCCGGACACTGGCTGGCGCGTCCCCACCTGTTCACCATGTTGTTCACGGTGATCTTCTATTCCATCCTCGATCGTTGCGGCGAGCGTACCAGCCGCGAGTCCGGCGTCCCGCGGCGGTTGTGGCTGCTGCCGCCGCTGATGGTGCTGTGGACCAATCTGCATGGCGGTTTCTTTGTGGGCATCTTGTTGCTCGTCGCGTACGCGGCTGGGCAATTCGCCGTGCTGCTGCGCGAGACCGGCATTGACGAGCGCCGCCGGGCGCTCCGGCGCGGCCGCCGTTATCTGTTCACGGCCGCCGCTTGCGGCGTAGCGACACTCGTCAATCCATACGGCTACCGCCTGCACGCGCACATCTTCGCATACCTGGCGGACGGGTTCTATCGCGGCAACATCATGGAATTCCAGTCTCTGAACTTTCAGAGCCCGCAAGCGCGCTATTTCGAAATCCTGCTGGCGCTTGGCGCGGCGGCGGCCTTCGTGCACCTGCGCCGGGGATGGATCGTCTGGCCGCTGCTGTTTGGCGTGTGGGCGCATTGGGCGCTCTATTCCGCCCGCAACGTGGAAATCTTCGTACTGCTGGCGGCTGCTCCCGCGGCTGAAATTGTCTCGGAAGCCTTGCGCAACGCGCCCGGCCTGCGCTTGGCCGGGTGGCTGCGCATGGGCTTCGATGGCCTGGCGGACTTCACCTGGGAATGGAACGCCACCGACGACGGCCCGCGCTGGCATGCCGCGAGCGTTGCGGCCGTGCTGGCGTTGGCGGCGCTGCTTTATGTACCGAGACCGCTCTCCGCCTGCCGGGCCGCTTACGATCCCAAGGCTTTTCCGGTAGTCGCCGCATCGCAATTGGAACAGGCGGGCCTCTACGGCGGTGTCTTCACCGAAGATCTTTGGGGCGGTTACCTCATCTATCGCGAGTATCCGCGCGGCCGGGTTTTCATCGACGGCCGCAGCGACTTTTACGGCGCGGACTTCGCCGGCAAGTACATCAAGGCCATGGGCGCGCAAGCAGGCTGGGAGCGATATCTCAGCCGCTACGGCGTTGAGACCGTGCTGTTGCCGCCGGATGCGCCGTTGGCCGGCGCGCTGAAGCAATC
>PKYZ01000214.1 GCA_003132865.1 Bryobacterales bacterium | reverse complement strand
TCTTGCATGTTCAGATCCACCACCCGCACTTGCACTCCCGGCGCGGTCAATCCGGCCATGGCCCGCCTGCGATACCGGTCGGCGTCAGATGTGTACTCCACGCCCGGCTTAGTGCGGCCGGAGGTCAACATCGGCGATGTTTCAGTGAGACCGTAGCCGCTGTACACGTCGCAATGAAAAGCTTTCTCCATGCGCTCGACCAACTCGGGCGACGCTGCGGCGCCTCCCAAAGTAATATTGCGCATGCTCGAAACGTCGTAGCTTCCAAGGTCCGGCGCATTNNGGCTCGAAGCGCCGCACCATGATCTGCTTGACCCCCAGCATGGTCGACGTCTGGGGCTTGCCCCAGCCATTGGCGTGGAACAAAGGGATGGTGTGCAGATCCACCATGCTCTCCACATCCTTCGCCAGAGTCGCCACAGACATCGCGTGCAGATAGAGCGTACGATGCCCCAGCATCACGCCTTTGGGGGTGCCCGTGCTGCCGCTGGTGTAGAACAGTTCGGCGATAGCGTTCTCATCTATGCTGAAAATGTCCGCGCGTTCCGGATGGCCCTTATCCAGCAGCTCTTCGTACGTCATATCCGCGATGGGCACTTTCTCATCGAGGGTGACGAAGCGCTCAATCTCGCGGCAAGCCGGACGCAACATCTCAACCAGCGGCGCAAAATCGTTTTCAAACAGCAGCATCCGAGCGCCGGAGTGATTCAGGATATTAGTGAGCTCCAACGGGGACAGTCGGACATTCAGCGGCATNNTATGCGACACGATCGCCGTGCTGGATGCCTTCTTTCGCCAGCGCCGTCGCCAATCGTTCGCATCGAGCGCCGAATTCGGCATAAGTGAACTGCCGGTGGCCTGAAACGATACCAACTCTTTTTCCAAACAGGTCCACGGCGCGGTGGAGACACCGGATAGGTGTCAGAGGAACAAACATGACGGCATTGTATCAAAGCCATTACATAAGCTCCGCGTCGTGGCACCACTGCCTGCTGCGATTCCGAATGGCGTTGGGTCCGGAGTTCGCAAGTCCGCCGTGGGGCAAGTCTCCGACTTGCCCGGACAAGCCGGAGGCTTGTCCTACGATGACGCCGGATGCACCCAAGGACGCCGATACGGCCGAGTCAGCAACCGGCTCGCCTCGTCGTCACCCACCACCTGTTGCTTCCCCGCGTCCCACAACAATGTCCGCCCGGTCTTCATCGCGAGATTCGCCAGAATGCAGCTCGCCGTGGAAATGTAGCCTTCCTCAATATCCGCAACCGGCCTGCCGCGAGAATCGATCGCGGCCAGAAAATCCTGCATATGATGCCGGATCGCCGGAGCAACATGCCGCTCCAGGTCTTTCTCGGTCTTATCTTCGGGATACTGTTCGAACTCGTAGGTCACGTCCTTATGTACGGGCTGGCCGTTTCCTTCGACGGGGGTAAAGTCATAGCTAAAAACGCTGGCCTTCAGTGTCCCCTTGTCTCCGTAGAAGGTGGCGCCCCAGGGATATTTTTCGTCGGCAGCATCGCCGTAGGAACGGTGCTGCCAGACCACGCGTAGATCAGGAAACTCGAACGTGGCAGTCTGCGTGTCCGAGATATTCGCCTTGCTGGCCTTGTCCACCAGAATGCCGCCACTCGACGCGATTCGCTCGGGCCAGCCCAGCCCCAGCATCCAGCGCACCATGTCGAGCATGTGGACGCACATATCGCCCACAATCCCGTTCCCGTATTCCATGAATGCGCGCCAGCCGCGTGGATGCGCCCACGCATTGTACGGCCGCATTGGCGCGGGGCCTGTCCACATTTCGTAATCCAGATACTCCGGCGGATTTGTGTCCGGTGGATTGCCGGACGCGCGCATATGGTAGTAGCAATAAATTTCCACCAGTCCTACTTTGCCCAACCGCCCTTCCTTTATGATGTTGTCCCGCGCTTCCACCAGGTGCGGAGTGCTGCGACGCTGCGTCCCGATTTGCACTACCTTCCCGTACTTGCGCGCCGCGGCCAGCATGGCCTGTCCTTCCGCTACATCCACACTGATGGGCTTCTGGCAATAGACGTCGGCGCCGGCCTTGACCGCTTCAATCATCGTCAGCGCGTGCCAATGGTCCGGCGTAGCCACAATGACGGCGTCGATGTCCTTGCGCGCCAGCAGTTCGCGATAGTCCGGCGTCAAGAAGAGATCCTTTCCAAATACCTCCCGCGCCCGCGTGCGCCTGCCCGCGTAAAGATCCGAAACCGCCACCAGTGCGGCTCCGCCCACCTCGTCGAGCGCCGCGTGCACATCCGCCGTGCCGCGCCCGCCCAGCCCGATTGCGCCAAGCTGGACGCGGTCGTTGGCGGAGACCGTGCGTTGCGCCGCCGCGCCGGCCAGAGGCGCGGCCCCGGCCGCACTGAGAAACTGGCGTCTGGTAGTGGGCATCCTAAACTCCCCCCACGAGTTTACCTCTAACCACCAGCAGCGCCCAGTTCCCCTTGTAGCGAGCCTCGCAAAGCGCGCCGCCCCGCTGCTCCAGCTCGGCCTCGACCGCCGCGGCCTCGTCCCGCTCGAAGCCGCTCACCAGCGCCACTCCGTCCGGACGAAGACAGCGCAGGAGCTCCGGCGCAAGCCGCGCGATCGTCTCGGGACTGATGTTGGCGGCGATCAGTCCGGCCGCCCCCGAGCGCACCGCATCCACCGATCCGACGAACAGGTTAGACCCGGCGTTGCCGCGCGCGATCTCCACCGCCTCCGGGTCGATGTCGCATGCCCACACGCACCCCGCGCCCAGCAGCGCCGCCGCATGCGCCAGGATGCCGGATCCCGTGCCTACATCCAACACGCGCACACCCCGACTCACGTAAGTCTCCAGCGCCTCCAGGCATAACTGCGTGGTCTCGTGCATCCCCGTGCCGAACGCCATCCCAGGATTCACCACGATGCGGATGCGTCCCTCCGGCGCCCGGTCGCTCCGCCATTCCGGAACCAGGAAGAATCGCTCGCCCACCAGCAGCGGCTCCCAGTTCGCCCGCGACATCGCCACCCAGTCGCGCTGTTCTTCCTGCCGCCAACTCAACGCGTGAAACCGCCCGGCAAGCGCGCCACGGTCGGCGTCATCTTCGAAGAAGGCTCGCAACCCGCCATCCATCTCCACTATGCCGGCCGAGCCTTCCGTCCAAAGCTCGGCGATCAGCATGTCGTTCTGTTCCGGCGGGCACTCTATCTCGATGGAGAACATCGGCGCTCAAAGGCATTCTCGCACGGACGGGTCCCATCTTAGATAAAGTTCGGTATCATGTTTTCAGATGGACCGGAAGGATCTGCGGGCGCTATCCCGCGTGCGGCTGTCGGAAGCCAGGGCTTTGCTGAAGGCGGGATTGCCGGATGGCGCTTATTATCTGGCCGGCTACCCGGTCGAATGCGCTCTCAAGGCCTGCATCGCCAAGGAGACACAGCGGTACGAGTTCCCGGAAAAGAGAAGAGTCAACGCCAGCCACACTCACGATCTCGGAGAACTCGTAAAGGTCGCCGAATTGCAAGACGAGCTTCTGGCGGCAGCGAAGGGTGATCCGCTATTCCGAAAGTACTGGAATGACGTGCAAGAATGGTCGGAGCAGAGTCGCTATGACAAGCATTCTGAGCAAAGCGCACGAGCGCTGATTGAAGCTATTGGCGACAGAAATCACGGAGTAATGAAATGGGTCAAGCTTTATTGGTAAACGTCGACCTGGATGCAGGCGCCGAAATCCTTCGCATTATGGATAGGGCCGGAGTAAAAGTGAGTGGCGCCGCATGGATTGTATTCGATGAGTATGGCGATTGGCGGCTCCTCCTATCATCCCGGCAGCTCGATGCGGCTGGCCCGGGCAAAGCCTCAGGCTTGGTCTTTGATGCACTGGTTGCTGCGGACTTTCCGGTCGAAAAGACTCCGACTATTTTGATTCTGCCGATGGCGGATTCCACAGTTCGCACACTGCGCCGGATCTTCAGCAAAGCCAAAACTGTGGAGGGCATGCGGCTGGGCGGACAACAATTCGGCAATCGCTGGGTAGAAGACGGCTACGTCTATCGCGTGTCCTAACCAAAACCCGAATCAACCATGAAACTACAAGGCATATTCCCTCCCATCACCACCCCCTTCGACCACGCCGGCAACATCTACGCCGCCAAGCTCCAGCACAACATCGAAAAGTGGAACCGCACCACGCTCGCCGGATACGTGGTGACCGGCTCGACCGGTGAAAGCGTCCTGCTCACGGCCGAAGAGAAGGTCGAATTGTGGGAGCTGGTGGCGCGTCACGCGGCGCCCGAAAAGCTGTTGATCGCGGGCACCGGCGTCGAAAGCGTGCGCGAGACCGTGTGTCTCACCAATCGCGCGGCGGAGCTGGGCTACAAGGCCGCCCTCGTCAAGACGCCGCACTATTACAAGAACCTGCTCAACCGCGCCGATGCGCAGACCCTTTACTACCGCGCGGTGGCCGACCAGGCCCGCATTCCCGTGATCATCTATAATTTCCCGCAGGCTACCGCGCTCGATATTCCGGCCGCCGCCGTGGTGGAGCTTTCGCACCACCCGAATATCATTGGCATCAAGGAAAGCTCCGGAAACATGGAGAAGGTGATGCAGATGATGCGCGAGTCGCGGCCCGGTTTCCAGGTGACCGTGGGTTCTGCGCCCACGCTGTGGCCGTCGCTGCTGATGGGCGCCACCGGCGCCATCCTGGCATTCGCCAACGCCGCGCCCTACGCCACGATCGCCATCTGGGAAGCTTACCGCATGCGCGAAGAGCATGCCGGCCGCGACTGGCAGAATCGTATCGCGCGCGCCGCCGCGCTGGTCACCACTAAGTACGGCATCCCCGGCCTGAAGCACGCCATGGACCTCAACGGTTACTACGGCGGCCCGCCACGTTTGCCTTTATCGGTCCCCACGCCGGAAGCCAAGCGGGAGATTGAGGAAGCCTTCCAAGATCTGAAAGGTTGATTTGAAAGGCTGATGGGGCCGCCTCAGTTCGCTTCGATCTTGACGTCGGTTTGAGTGACCGATTCGGTGTCGCCTTGCTTGGCCGCGGCGCGGACTTGGTAGACGCCTGGTGGAATGGCGGCTGCCGGAATGGTCATGACGTACGGAATTCTGCCCTGAGCATCGGCGCCGGGCAACTGCATCGGCACTTTCGTCAGGCTTTTGCCATCCAGCAGGAATTCGATTTCCACTGTGGGCTTGGCGGAAATTGAGGGGTCTTGATAGACCACGAAGAACAGCCGCAGATTCGAATTCTGCACTCGAGGCACGCTGTTATTCAAGGTCGGCGTGATGCTGCCCCCTTGAAACTGGAATGGTTCGTTGGGATCGAGGCCCTTCACATTGGGCGTGTAAGAGCGCACTGAAGCGAGCGAGGAGATGCCTACACCTTTGCCTTTGGGCCCCACCGTGAATCCGCTGCGTTCGATGCCCATCTTGCCGCTCTCGCGGTCCATGACCGCTGTCTCCAGGCTATATTTTCCGGGCGGAAGATTGAGCGCCATCTTCTCCACGAAATTGCCCATCTTCAACTGATCGGCGGTGACGTGGACAGAACGGTCGCGGGTCAGCTTGGGACCGGCTACCTCGCCATTGTGGTCCTTCACCAGCGCGGCCAACGAGAAGTGCACATCAAACCCTTTCTGGGCCGCATCCGGTTTGCCCTGCAGGCCGTGCAGCGGGAGCTCCACCAGCACCGAAAGATCCGTGCCGTCGCTGCGCGGCTGCTCGAGGAATGCGCCCGCGCGGAATTCGACGTCATGCGAAACCTGAGCATCTGAGATGGCTCTCAACAGCGGCAATTCAAAAGATGCGAGGCCCGCGGCGCGAGCTTCCGGCGGCAAGGCGAAGTAACCGTTACGGGCTTGCAGAACCAGATTCTTGCGGTCGCTTTCCAATTTCAGTTTGTGAAAGCTGCCGTCGTAGTTGTCGATGTGGGGATTATAGGTCAGCTCGTAGTAGCTGGCAATCTCTTCGTTCACGTGGCGCAGCGGTGTGCGCAAGTCGTTGCTCTCGCCGAGCAGAAAGCCGCCGGTGGCTTCCGCCAGGTTGCGGATCGGAAGCTGGACATTGGCGCGCGAGGAGGTTTCGGCATTATCCGACGCCCTCATCTCGTCCTTGGTGGCGTTCCCCTCCTGCAGCGTGCTGGTGGTGGCAGCCGCGTTGGCGCCGTTCAACTGGTCGGTGGCGCCCGAATTCTGCGCGAAGGTCATCACGCCGCGGGTATCCACCGAATAAAAAGTGACGTTGGCGCGGTTTGCCATACTCGTCAGATTGCGAAAAATCGCATCCAACTCAGGCGTCAAAATCATTCCCCCAGTGAAGTAGAGCACGGACTTGCGTCCTGGCATGGACTGCAGCCCCCGCACCAGGGACTCCAGGGCGTTCAGGGAGAGGCGCGCGTCTTGACTGGCCATAGCCGCGTCCATGCGCAGCATGTCGAGCATCACCGATACGAGCCTGGCCTGCACGGCCGCCCCGCCGGCTCCGGCGCCGTTCGGGAGCGCCTGGCCCGCAGTCTGGGTGGCTGCGGCGAGCGTCGTGCCGGGCTGATCGGCCCCGTTAACGGTCTGGCCGGCCAGGTACCTCTTCAGATCGCTCTTGATCCTATCCGATTCGGGAAGCAGCTTCGTGGCCGAGTACCCGCTTGTGGCGTCGTTGATGGCCTTGACGAGTGCATCCTTATCGGCCGTAAACTGCTGCAGAACCAGCAGGCGTGTATCGATGACGACGACTGAATAGAAGACGTTGCCGCCCTGCTCGCCCTTCACGAGGTCGATCGCACCCGTGCGGGCGGTCTTTCGCTGGGTGGCGTCGCCCATGGCTTCGAAGACCAGGGTCACCAGGCGCAGTTGGCGCAGGGGATCGAGCTTGGTGGTGGTGCCGCCTTGGCTGATCGCCTCGGCGCCCTGCACCAGGCGGAAGCTGGTTGGTTGCTGCTTGGCGCCGTTATCGCTGACAGCCAGCTCGTCCGGCTTGAGGTCCGTGACAGGCTTGCCTTTCTTGTCGCGGGCAATGAAGTCCAGCACGACCTCATCGACGGTCGTCTTGACAACGGGCGTTTGCGAGGCGGCAGGAGCGGCGGGCTGTTGGGCGGGCGCGGGCAAGGCGGCCATGACGGCGATCGCCACCAGGGTGAGTGAGTAAATGCAAATCTTCATAACTGATTATCCGGAAATCCAACTCTCTTTCTAAGTCTACGGCACCTTGACGCGTCCGTGGGGCAGACCTCCAGGTCTGCACGTCCGCCGCGGACGCTCAGCGAAGCTCGCCCGCGAATGGGGATATCATGTGATTCTTCCATATGGTCAGAAAGCGTCCCAGCGTTGGCAGGCAACCCGCGGAGAGGAAGATGCCTCCGGTCCGGAAAGAGCGGACGCACTTCTTTAGCCTGCCGGATGCGGCCATCTGGGCCTCGATCCTCTGCGCGAGTCTGATGGCTTACTGGCCGGCGCTCCGCGGGGGCCTGGTTTGGGACGATGCCAGCCACGTTACCAGCCCGGCGCTCGAATCCCTCCACGGTCTCTGGCGCATCTGGTTCGACCTGGGCGCCACTCAGCAGTACTATCCGCTTCTGCACAGCGCTTTCTGGATGGAACACCGCATTTGGGGCGACGCGGCGCTGGGCTATCATCTCACCAACGTCGTCCTGCATGCCGCCTCGGCCTGTCTCGTGGTGCGGATCGTACGGCGGCTTTCGTTGCCGGGCGCCTGGCTGGCGGGCCTCGTCTTCGCGCTGCATCCGGTGTGCGTGGAAGCGGTGGCCTGGATCTCGGAGCAAAAGAGCACGCTGTCCGGGGTGTTCTATCTGGGGGCGGCGTTGGTTTACCTGCGCTTCGACCAGACCCGGCGCACGCCGCATTACCTGTGGGCGTTGGGATTGTTCGTGCTGGCGCTGCTGAGCAAGACTGTGACGGCGACACTGCCGGCGGCGCTGCTGGTAGTGTTCTGGTGGCAGCGGGGCCGCCTCGGCTTCCGGCGGGACCTGCGTCCGCTGCTGCCGTGGTTCGCGCTGAGCGCGGCCGCGGGGCTGTTCACGGCCTGGGTAGAGCGCACATACATCGGCGCGAGGGGCGCGGATTTCGCGCTAACGTTGGCTGAACGCTTTCTGCTGGGGGGCCGTGTGATCTGGTTCTATGCGAGCAAAGTGGTATGGCCGGCGAACCTGATCTTCACCTACCCGCGTTGGAAGATAGACGCGGGGGTCTGGTGGCAGTACCTGTTTCCGGCGGGAGTGTTGGCGGCCGCAATGGGCCTCTGGCTGCTTGCGCGGAGACAGCGAGGTCCGCTGGCGGGCTTTCTGTTCTTCACTGGAACCCTGTTTCCGGTGCTGGGCTTTCTGAGCGTCTACCCGTTCATCTTCTCCTACGTGGCGGACCACTTCCAGTACCTGGCGAGCCTGGGGATCGTCATTCCCATGACCTCCGCCCTCGCGTTGGGCGCCAAGAGAATCAGGCTGGGCAAGCCGGCCATGGTGGTCTTGCCAGGAGCGCTCCTGGCCGCCCTGGGAACACTTACGTGGCGCCAGAGCGGTACATATCGCGATGCGGAGACGCTCTACCGGGCCACTCTGGCGCGCAATCCGGCAAGCTGGATGGCGCACACCAATCTGGGAGTCGCGCTGGCGGAAACACCCAGCCGCCTGCCGGAAGCCATTGCCGAATACCAAGCGGCGCTGCGTCTGAAACCCGATGATGCGCAGACGCATATGAACCTTGGAGACGCCTTGGCGCAGATGCCTGGGCGGCTGCCGGAGGCGGTTGCCGAGTTCCGAACGGCGTTGCGGCTAAAACCGAATTCCTTGCAAACGCACAATGACTTGGGAGTCGCGCTGTCACAGATCCCCGGCCGGCTGCCGGATGCCATGGCCGAGTTCCAGGCGGCCCTGCGGCTGAAACCGGAGTACGCCGAGGCGCACGACAACCTGGGAGTCGCGCTGTCACAGATCCCTGGCAGGCAGCCGGATGCCATTGCCGAGTTCCAGGCGGCGCTGCGGACGAAGCCGAATTACGCGGACGCCCGCAATAACCTGGCGCGCGCCCTGGCGCAGACACCGGGCCGCCTGCCGGATGCCATCGCCGAGTACGAAGCGGCGCTCCGGGCCAACGCCGATGATGCGGAAACGCACAACAACCTGGGCTTCGCCCTGGCGCAGATGCCGGGGCGGCTGCCGGATGCCGTCGCCGAGTTCCAGGCGGCGTTGCGCATCAAGCCGGATTACGTGGACGCGCACAACAACCTGGCGAACGCCCTATCGCAGATTCCCGGCCGGCTGCCGGATGCCATTGCCGAGTTCCAGGCGGCGCTGCAACTGAAGCCGGATGACGCGGAAACGCACAATGACTTGGGCGTGGACCTGGCGCAAATGCCTGGGCGATTGCCGGACGCGATTGCCGAGTTCCAAGCCGCGCTGCGCATCAATCCGGATTATGTGGACGCGCGCGAGAACCTGGCAAATGCCCTGGTGCAAACGCCGGGCCGGCCGGGGGAAGCCATTATCGAATACCAAAAGACGCTGCGCATCAAGCCGGATGACGCGCAAGCCCACAATGGCTTGGGAGTGGCGCTGGCGCAAACACCTGCGCGAATGCCGGAGGCCATCGCTCACTTCCAGGCAGCGCTGCGGTTGAAGCCGGATTACGCGGAGGCGCGGAACAATCTGGCGCGGGCGTGCCCCCGATGCGCTTCCGCAATGAGCACAACCACCAGCCACTAACCACCAACCACCAGCCACGGTGAGCGAGTTCACCTTAAGCTCGCCCGCCTCACGGCTGATTGGGGTCGGTGACTTTGCGCAGCCGTCTGAATTCCTCGCGCTCGCGCGCGGCGTCGCCTTTACGGCCGAGCTTGGCGTAGGCGGTGGCCAGGTCGAAGTGCGACTCGGGGCTGGCCGGCGCGAGGCGCACTGCGGTTTCGAACTCCCGGACCGCGCCCGCGGTGTCGTCGGCCTCCCGCAACACTCTACCAAGGGTCACGTGAGTGGCGAAATCGCCCGGCGCCAACTTCACCGCTTTCTCGGCGTATGGCCGCGCGGCCGGCGCCTGATCGCGTTTGAGGTAAATGTTGGCCAGGCTGACCAACGCCGGAATATGGTCCGGCTCCAACTCGAGCGTCTTGCCGATTTCCCGGATCCCGCGGTCCGGGTCCTGCTGCATGAGAAAGGCGCCGTACCGGAAGTGGACATTGGGATCTTTGGGGTAGTCCCGCACCACGACGGCGAACTTCTCGAGGGCTTCCTTCGGATCTTGCTCCATCACCGCGGCCATCGCATCGCCCAGCTTGAAGACCCTGTCGCGTTCCGATTCGGGCACCTCGGGCGGTGTCCAGGGCTTCCGCAATCCAGCGATCCCGGAGGCCACGATACTCTCCGGCGTCTTCTTCTCGCTTCGGGTTAGTTCGATCAGCGTGGTGATGGCTTTCTCGAACCTGCTCAGCTTGATGAGGACGAGGGCCAAGTGGAGCCGCGCGGCGCGGGCAAGGTCGGTGCCTTGCTGGAATCCCAACTGCTGCGCCTGGAGCAGGCTCTTCAGCGCCGCAGCGTAATCCCGGAGATGGTATTCACAGAGTCCGGCCATGATCCAGGCGGGGGGTTGGTCCGGCTTTAGCGTGGCCAGCCGCCGGAAGTCGGCGGAACACTCCTTGTATTGGTCCTGGTCGTATTCGATGGAACCGGCCTCCCACAGGCCTTCGGCCCAGTCCGGCTTGAGCTTGAGCGCTTTCCTGTAGAGAATCAGGGCCTCCGCCAGCCGTTTGGTGTCGCGCGCCTCGGCGGCCTGCCGTGACAGGACTTCGAAGGATGGCGCGGCATGCGCACGGGCCGGCGCGGGGTTCGCGGGCGGGGCCTGCATCTGCGCCTGCATCAGCAAAGCTGCGGCGAAAGCGATCATGCGCCTCTACTGATGTTATAGCAGTAGTGGGGCAGACCTCCAGGTCTGCGCGGGTCCTCCAGGACCCGCCTTGGCTCGCAAGAGTGCGCGCGTCCTTCAGGCGACTTTCAGCCGCAAGCCCAGCCTGCCGGCTTTAGACCCCTATGCCCGGCGAAACGGGAATTCTGTTTTCGTTGCGGAGGACGCCTGCGGGGATCCCCCTGGGCCCGCTTGTTGGGGCGCTCCGGCTGCCATTCTGGCTTCAGACTCCTGACTTCTTGCTTCCATCCGCACCGGATCGAGGCGAAGCCTTGCCCAGTTGGCAGTCGTTCAGTTGCTCTCGTCCACCACCTCGATGGCGTTGACGCAGGCGTAGTTGACGACCGGCACAAACGACAGTTCGATCTTGCCTTGGGCGTTGGGAGTCACTCCGTGAAAGGTTTTTTCTATGGCGCGTTGCGCTCCGCCGGCCGTGCGGAAAATATCGAAATTGCGCAGCAACGCGATTCCGTTACAGTACACATCGAAGGTGCGGCTGCCCGCTCCGCCGGCGCCCGGCTTTCCCGGGCCGAACCAGGTCTCCGCAAATCGCAGGGTCACGGTGTAGCGGCCATCCGCCACTGGGATCGTGTAAGTGAAATTGCCGAAGCGCTCGGCCGCAAAGATCTCCGGATCCGGCGTGTTGGAAACCGGCTCGGAGCGCGCCACCGTGGAACCATGCCTGAAGTAGCGGTCGGCGCCCCACACCACGCCCCGCCGATCCGAATAGTCGCGGCTCCCTGCCACGATGCGCACCGGATGCATCCTTTCAGGGATGCCGGGCACGATCTCAATCGCGTTCAGGAACGGCGCCTCTTTGAACAACGCGGCGAAATGCAGGTGCAATATGCCATCCTTGGCCGGCGAGATGTCTTTGAAGACTCTCTCGTCGGCCGTGTTGCTCCCGCCCGCGTCGGCGATCACGTCAAAGACCCACAGCCCGGGTTTATCGTTCATCAAAACCCGGAAGACCCGGCTGGATTCGCCGCCTCCGGCCGTGTTGTTCTCGCCGAACAGCGTCTCGGCAAAGTACAAATGCAGCTCATAAACGCCGGGCTTCAACGGGATGTCATAACTGAAATCGCCTTCGCGTCTGGAGCGGAACAACTCCGGATCGGGCGTCGCCGAGATGGTATGGTTGGGCGTAGCGAAGACGGATCCGCCGCGGAAGAACCGGTCGCCGGACCAGATATTGCCGGTCCGGTCCACATGCCGAACTGCAGATGAGCCGCACAGTATCCTAATTTCCTCGGACTCGGCGCCTAGCGGCACGGATGCTGTTTTCGGCACGCTAACCGCCTTGGCCGGCAAATGCACCCAGAAATACCAGACGGCGATGACCAAAGCCACTACTATCAACGGCAGTCTCAGAAAGGCGGCTAACCTGAGCCAGGAGGGAAGCCCCGGCCGCACGATGGTGGACGGCACTACAATGGGTTGGGCTGGCGCTATCGCCAATTCGCGATTCGGCGCCGCGGGCGGCGCGACCTCCAACGCAACTTCCTCATCCTCAATGTGATCGGGGCCGGCATCGGGCGCCTCACCGTTGCTTACTGCAGGGCCATTCTCCAGAAACTGCGGCACGTATTGCCCGGACGGTATAACGATGCGCAAATGGCGGTCCGCACCTTCGTTTTCGTAGTACTGCTTTAGCCGCTTCCGCAGCCGGAAGGCCTCCACCCGAACGATCGAATCCTGTCTGGGATCGAAGCTTGGTGGACGGCCCAAAGCCTCCACCGCGATGTTGTATTCCTTGATCTGGTTGGCTTGGCCCTCGAAGTACTTGGTGCAGACATAATCCAGGAGCAGAGCCAAACTGGGCGCCTTCGCGAAGATCCCCAACGCGATCATCGCCTCCAGTTCGGCCTTACACTGGTCCCGATCCGGGACAGGCGGCATGGGCCTTTCCCTAAGCATTTTGAACGACTTGCGGGTACTTGCCGCGAGGCGTTAACCCCCCATAAACCACTGTAACTGAATACCAGACTAGCAGTAACGCGCCTGAAAAGAAAGCGGTTCTTCGGAGTAACCACTCTTTTCGTGTGAGTTAACAGCATTAGCCTTTACGGCGCGGGCCTAGTGGATTTATATTACGGTAGTCTCGTTTCTACGCTTGAAAGAGTCTCGAATTGGAGCTTATCCAGTTCCATGTGTGTGGGCAAACAGATAAAGGGAGCAAAGAGGTCCTATGAAGAACCGCACCGTATTCCTCGTCGGATTGGCGCTGTTGATTTTGTCGGCCATGAACTTGCCGGCGCAATTCACCTCAGCTACGCTGACCGGAGTCATATCGGACCCGTCCGGCGCCGTTGTGCCGCAGGCCAAGGTCAAACTCGTTAACGAAAAATCTGGCGATACGCGCGAAACCGTCACGAATAATGACGGCTACTACACCTTTTCCGGTATGGCCGTGGGCGACTTAACCTATAAGCTGACGGTCGAAGCCAAGGGTTTCGTGACCTACGACGCGCCGGGCATCTCGCTGCTGGGCGGCGAGAAGCGCAACGTCAACGTATCGTTAAAGGTCGGCAACACTTCGGAAACCGTCGAAGTCCTGGGCGTGGCCGATTCGATCGTGCCTGTGGATTCCGGCGAGAAGTCGGAAACGCTGACCACCAAAGAGTTGCAGAATTACGTACAGGTGGGCAGCAACGCCGCCGAGTACATCAAGATCATGCCGGGATTCGGCATCCAGAACGGCACCAATAACATGGCCAACTACACCGGCGAAGTGATCGGCATTAACGCCAACGGCGACGCCGGCAGCCAGAGCCCGCTGAACAACGCCTATTCTTACAACGGATTGCCCAGCAACTCCCTGGACATCACAGCGGATGGCGCGCACGTTTCCGATCCGGGCTGCAACTGCGATACGCCGGTGAACCCGAATTCCGATATGATTGCCGAATTCAAGATCCTGGCTTCGAATTTCAGCGCCGAGAACCAGAAAGGGCCCATCGTCATCAGCTCGATCGCCAAGTCGGGCGGCAGCGAGTTCCACGGTTCCGGGTTTTTCTATGCCCGCAACTACGTGCTGAACGCCAACGACTGGGTCTTCAACAAGGACGGCGTGCCGGCTCCACAGAACAAATACTACTATCCGGGCGGCACCATTGGCGGCCCGGTGCTGATCCCCGGCACCAGGTTCAACAAGAACCGCAATAAGCTGTTCTTCTTCACCGGTTTCGAGTACTTCTACCAGGTGCTGAACACCTCCCTGCTGCGTGCCACGGTGCCCACCGCCAGCGAGATGACGGGCAATTTCTCCCCGGCGTCGATTGCCGGGGAAGGCGCCATCACGGCTTCCGGCGGACCTCCCGGAGCGCTCACCACCGCGGCCGCGGCGCAGTTTCCGGGCGGGCAGATTCCGTCAGCCATGATCGACCCGAACATGGTGGCGCTGATGAAGCTGTATCCGGCGGCCAATGCCAGTTCGACCCAAACTGGCGGTTTCAACTACGTGCAGGCGCCCACCTTCAACCAGAACAACGATCAGTGGATGTCGCGCCTGGACTATAGCATCAGCGACAACACCAAGCTGTTCGTTCGCTACAACCTGCAGCGCGAGACGCAGCAGTTCCCAGTGGGCCTGTGGTGGCGCCAGACCGATCAGGTTCCCTATCCGACCCCGGTTCTGGGTAAGAATAAATCCGACTCAGTGACCGCCTCGCTGACCCATGTGTTCAGCCCCTCGATGACCAACGAGTTCGTGTTTGGCTACACGTTTGTCGGTTTTCCGAATATCTTCTCCGATCCTTCGAAAGTAAATCGCACGGACGTGGGCTACAGCTACACCGGACTGTACAAAAACGGAGTAGCGCAAATCCCCTCCTTCGGTGGGCTGGGATGGGCCAGCCAGGAAGCCGCGTTGGTTTTCAATCCGGGCGGATTCGAAGTGGGCGGCACTACGCAGGGTCTGTATGCGGACAAGTGGATGCCCAGTTTTAGCGATACGGTCACCAAGGTAGTGGGAACCCACACGGTCAAGGGCGGTTTCTTCTGGGAATGGATCCGCAACGCGCAGCCGGCAAATAACAACACCAACGGCGATCTGCAAGTGTGGGCGCCGGGCAACTCTAACACCTTCGGCAACGAATACGCGGACTTGATGACGGGCAACCTGGAAGGCTACAACGAGACTTCCTTCGGAAACCTTCACGACGAGGCCTACAGCACGTATGAAGGCTTCGTGCAGGACGACTGGAAGGTGAGCAAGCGGCTGACGGTGAACTTCGGCATACGCCTGACGCACTTCCAGCCTTGGGTGGACCGGACCGAGGCCGGCTTTTCCATCTTCAACTACGCGCAGTACAATTCCAGTTGCACCCCCGTTGAATACTGCGGATTCGAATGGCACAAGCGCGATCCGAGTGTTCCGCTGGGCGGATTCCCGACGCGCGCCCTTTTCTACCAGCCGCGCATCGGAGCCGCATATGATCTGACGGGCTCCGGCAAGACCGTGCTGCGCGGCGGATGGGGCCGCTACTACTACCACTCCGGCCAGTTCACCACCGGCCTGGATGTGTCGGCGGGCGTGCAGAACATCTCGCTCGGCACCAACTATCTGGGCAACGGCGTACCGCTGTTCGCCAAAGAACTGGACACCCTCAGCTTTGCCAGCGCGGCGCTGTCGCCGGGGGCGGTTTCTAGCACGGACAACAAGCAGCCGTATACGGACAGCTACAATTTCACGGTATCGCAGCGCACGCCGTGGTCCAGTTTGCTGGAGGTGGCCTACGTCGGCAACCGCAGCCGGGACTTGGCAAACAGCTCCGGAGCGGGCAGCGATATCAATCTAGTGCCTGTGGGGGCCATGCTGTCCACGAAGAACGGCGGCGTGGACCCGAACAGCCTCAACGCGAACAATTTCCGTCCGCTACTAGGCTTCGCCGACGTGAACGTGGCGGTCAATAACCTGTATGCCAACTACAACTCGATGCAGGTGACCTGGGTGCGATCCAAGGGCCGCTACAATCTGAATTTGAACTACACCTTCGGTAAGGCCATGGGGATCATCAATGCCGCGGCCGATCCGTTTAACTTGGCCAACGATTATGGGGTGCAGCCGACCAACCGCACGCACCTCTTCAACGCGGCCTACTCCATCGAGTTGGGGAACCCGGCCCATGACAAGATATTGGGCGGATTCGTCAACGGCTGGCAGCTCTCCGGCATCACCCAGGTGGAAAGTGGAGCCAACCTGACCGGGTTCAGCAGCGGCAACAACTTCAACTTGAACCTGAATAGCACCAAGATGCCGGGCACGACCTTCAACATCAGCAACGTGGCGTTGCTGGGAACCAACGCGATTGAGCTGACCCCGATCGAGACCTGCAACCCCACTGCGAACCTGGCGGCGCACCAGTACATCAACGCGAACTGTTTCAGCTTCCCGAATCAAATCGGGCAGAACGGGCCGACGGTGCTGCCGCCCGTCTACGGACCCTGGTTCTTCAACTCCGACCTGGGGTTGTTTAAGAACTTCCAGATCAGCGAATCGAAGAAGCTGCAGTTCCGCATCGACGGATACAACTTCCTGAACCATCCGTTGTGGTCCTTCTATAACGGGGAGAACCTGCAGGTCGGCTTCAATGCCACCACAGGCGCGGTCAACACCCCGCTGTTCGGCCTCACCACGGACAAGCAGGGCCACCGAATCGTACAACTCGCGGTCAAGTTCTACTTCTGATCGCGAGCTGAAGACAGTCGACGTACGAGAAGAGCGTCCCCTTCGCGGGGGGCGCTCTCTTTCGTTTGTGGGGCTTGTCGCAGGCGCAATCCGTCCTTTACTTTGCATTCCCCAAGATGGTACGCTAAGTGCTTCATAATGCGTACAGTTGACTTGATCCAGAGAAAGCGCGATGGTGGCGAACTATCCCCCGAAGAGATTTCGTACCTGGTGGACGGATACACGCGCGGAGAAATACCCGACTACCAGATGTCGGCCTTTCTCATGGCTGTTTTCTTCGCCAACATGACAGACCGGGAAGTGAGCCGGTTGACCGAATCCATGATGCATTCGGGCGAAATGCTCGATCTCTCGGGGATTCCGGGCGTCAAGGTGGACAAGCATTCCACGGGCGGCGTGGGCGACAAGACCACGCTGATTGTGGCGCCGCTGGCGGCGGCGGCGGGCGTCATCGTGCCCACCATGGGAGGGCGCGGTCTCGGCCATACCGGCGGCACTGTCGATAAGCTCGAATCCATTCCCGGGATGCGTACCAATCTGAGCGTCGACGAGCTCAAAGAGCAACTCGCCGTCGTGGGACTCTGCTTCCTGAGTCAGACCTCCGAGCTGGCCCCCGCCGATGGCCGGCTCTACTCGTTGCGCGATGTAACCGCCACGGTGGAATCCATTCCGTTGATCGCTTCTTCCATCATGTCCAAGAAGCTTGCCGAGGGCGTGGATGCGCTGGTGCTCGACGTCAAGGTGGGCAATGGCGCATTCATGAAGAAGCAGGTGGATGCGCGCCGGCTGGCGCAGGTGATGGTGGGTATCGGGCGCCGCATGGATAAGCGCGTGCAAGCGCTGATCACGGATATGAACCAGCCGCTGGGTTACGCAGTGGGCAACGCCCTGGAAGTGATGGAGGCGTCGCAGACGTTGCAGAACGCCGGCCCGGCGGATCTGACTCGCCTGTGCATCGAACTGGCGGCGCGCATGATCTTCGTCGCCAAGATAGCGCCCTCGCTCGAAGAAGCCCGCCGGCTCGCGGAGAAGAATCTGGTGGATGGCTCCGGCTATCGGAAATTGAAGCAGGCGGTCGAGGCGCAGGGAGGCAATGCGCACGCGCTCGACAAGTTCGAGCTGCTGCCCAACGCTACCGGCATGCGCGAAGTGGTGTCGCCCCGCGGCGGTTATGTAAGTGTCATCAACGCGCGGGATATTGGCCTCGCTTCCAATCTGATTGGGGCCGGCCGCGACCGCAAGGAAGACGCGGTCGATCCGGCGGTTGGTGTGATCCTCGAAGTGAAAGTCGGCGAAAAAGTGGAGGCGGGTTCCGTGCTTTGCCGCCTTTACTACACGAAGGAAGATCGCGTGGAAGAAGCGGCCGGGATGGTCGAGGACGCCTTCCGCATTTCGGCGCAGCGGCCCGATGACCGGGAACTGATCCTGGAAGTCGTAAGCTGATGTGGATGTGGGGCAGGTGTCCACACCTGCGGCGGGTCTCCAGACCCGCCCCTGCGAACTTAATCCACGGCCGCACATGCACTCGACCAGGGGAATTCGTCAATCGACGCCGCCAACCCAGCGTGAACCGGATTGTCGACAATGTAGTTCCCGATCCGACGAAACTCTTCCCCATTCCGCACCAAATGATCGTAACTTTCATCCTGCCAAAACGGCTGCCCTTTACGTCCCAACAGTTCGTGCTTGCCGCGCCCTATAGCCCTTCAGGCTGCACAGGAGAGACGATACGTCGCGATGCGGAGTGAGGAGCAGGTGAACATGATTCGGCATAATCACCCAGGCATGCACATCGCAGTCGGCCCGGGCGCAGTGCTGGATGGAACTGCGGACCAGCCCTGCAACCCGCGGCTGCTGCAGATGGATCGGTCCGAAACGAGCGGTATCCAGCAACTGGTCCATCGCGACAAACGCCTGCCCGGAAGTCATGCTTTCTCTAGGAAACTCGCGCCCAACCGGCAGGCTGCCATACGGCCGAAAGGTTACAAAGAGCGGCTGTCCGATGGCATAGATGTGGGGCAGACGGCGTTGTGAAGAATCCATGCTAAACACACAGTGCCCATCGAGACTCGATGCTCTCATATGTCGGGCAGACCTCCAGGTCTGCGGCCGGTCTCCTGACCGGCCCACTCCGCGCGGGTCTGGAGACCCGCTNNCGTGGACGCCTGCCCCACAAGGACAAGAGGCCCGCTGATGCAGCGCTTTACCGGGCTGCTGGGTCTCGCCACGATTCTAGCCATAGCCTGGCTTTTCTCCGCCCACAAGCGCGCCATCAAGCTGCGCATCATCCTCTGGGGGATGGGCCTCCAAATCGCCTTCGCCCTGCTGGTGCTCAAGACCGATTTCGGCAAGGTCTTCCAGGTTATTGGCGCGGGCGTCAACGCCATGCTGAACTACGCCGAGGCGGGCAGCAATTTCGTCTTCGGACCTTTGGGCATCAAGTCCGGACCCTTCGGCGTCGTGTTCGCGTTCCAGGTCTTGCCCATCGTGATCTTCATCGCCTCGTTCTTCGCTATCCTCTATTATCTGGGTGTCATGCAATTGGTCGTAAAAGGCATGGCCATCGTGATGCAAAAAGTCATGGGGGCGAGCGGCGCCGAATCGCTCAATGTCGCAGCCAGCGTCTTCATGGGCCAGACCGAAGCGCCCCTGACCATCAAGCCTTTCATCGCCGGCATGACGCAGTCCGAGCTGTTCACCATCATGACCAGCGGCATGGCGCACGTTTCGGGAGCGGTGATGGCCGCCTACGTGAAAATCGCCGGCGTGAGCATCGAGCATCTGCTCACCGCGGTCATCATGACCGCGCCCGCCACCATCATGCTCGCCAAGATCTTCTACCCGGAAGTGGACAAGCCAGCCACCGCTGGCCGCGTGGAAGTCCGGATTGAGAAGACCGCGGTCAACGTGATCGACGCCGCCGCGCAAGGCGCCGGCGACGGCCTGCATCTGGCCTTGAACATCGGCGCCATGCTGATCGCATTTCTGGCCTTGATCGCCATGCTGAACGGCATTCTGGGCTGGGTGCACACGCTGCCCGGCATGGGATGGCTTCCTGGAACCATGCAGCAAATCTTCGCGGTGGTTTTTGCGCCGCTGGCCTGGCTGATGGGCGTGTCGTGGAAGGATGCGCCCACTATCGGCAACCTGCTCGGCACGCGCCTGGTGCTGAACGAATTCGTGGCATTTCTGCAGCTCGGGCCGCTCAAGGAGCAGCTCGATCCGCGATCGTTCACCATCGCCACCTATGCGCTGTGCGGCTTCGCCAATTTCAGTTCGATCGCCATACAGATCGGCGGCATCGGCGCGCTAGCGCCCAACCGCAAATCCGACTTGGCGCGGTTGGGGTTAAAGGCAGTGGCCGCTGGCAGCATGGCCAACTTCATGTCGGCCTGCATTGCGGGGATGCTGCTGTGATCAATCCTGTGATCAATGCAATGATCGCCGAAGCCGTTCAGTTCCTGGAATCGCGCACGGCGCTGCGGCCGCGCGTAGCAGTGGTCCTGGGCAGCGGATTGGGCGCTTTTGCCGATGAACTCGCGGACCGGACCGAGATCCCTTACGCCGAGATCCCCGGCTGGCCCTGTTCGACTGCCATCGGACATGCCGGCAAGCTCGTGTTCGGCCAGCTCGTGTTCGGAAAGCCGGGCGCGCTGGACGTGGCCGTGATGGCGGGCCGCGTGCACCTGTACGAGGGTTACACGCCGGCGCAAGTCACCTTCGGCGTGCGCGTGCTGGGTTCGCTGGGCGTGCGGTCCATCGTATTTACGAATGCGGCGGGTGGCATCAATCTGTCGCTCGAGCGCGGCGGCTTAGTGCTGATCTCCGATCACATCAATTTGCAAGGATCGAACCCGCTGGTGGGCCCCAATGACGATACCACCGGGCCACGTTTTCCGGATATGTCGGAAGCGTATTCGCGCGAACTGCGCACGCTGGCGCACGAGGTGGGAAGCGAGATCGGCATTCGCCTGGCGGAAGGCGTTTACGCGGCCGTCTTGGGACCGAGCTACGAGACCCCCGCCGAAATCCTCTACCTGCGGGCCATCGGCGCGGACCTGGTAGGCATGTCCACAGTGCCGGAAGCGATCGTGGCCAATCACATGGGGATGCGCGCGCTGGGCATCTCTTGCGTGACGAACATGGCCGCCGGCATCCTGCCGCAGAAGATCAGCCACGCGGAAGTGCTGGAAACCGGCGAGATGGTGCGTGGCACGCTCGTGAAGTTTTTGCGTGCGCTGCTGCCCAGAGTGGAGAGCTAAAATGAGCAGCACCTGCGATGAATCGTGGGGCAGGACTCCAGT